>JBEVLC010000269.1:0-24993 GCA_040509415.1 Baekduia sp.
GGACCGCGTGGAGGTGGGCGCGGACCGCCGGAGAGTCGTCGCTAGGCCTCGTTGCCCGCCGCGATCGTGCGCAGGTTGATCGTCGCGTCGTAGAGCTTGGCGTCGACGCCGGCGTCGAGGGCGACGTCGCGCAGGGGGCGCCCGGAGGCCGACGCCTCCTTGACGATCGCGGCCGCGGCGTCGTAGCCGATGGCGCCGTTGAGCGCCGTCGCCGTCGCGAGTGTCCCCTCGGCCGAGGCCTTGGTCCCCGCTTTGTTGACCTCGATCCCGTCGACGCACTTCTCGGCAAACGCCACCGTCGTGGTCGACAGCAGGTGGATCGACTGCAGCAGGTTCCGCGCGATCAGCGGGATGCGGACGTTGAGCTCGAACTGGCCCTGCATGCCGCCGATCGTGATGGCGGTGTCGTTGCCGATGACCTGGGCGGCCACCTGCAGGACGACCTCGGGCAGGACCGGGTTGACCTTGCCCGGCATGATCGAGGAGCCCTTCTGGAGCTCGGGCAGGAAGATCTCGCCGATGCCTGCGCGCGGGCCGGAGCCCATGAGCGCGATGTCCTGCGCGATCTTGGTCAGCGAGACGGCGACGACCTTCAGCGCGCCCGACAGCTCCACCAGCGCATCGCGGTTGGCCTGCGCCTCGAACGGATCGGCCGGCGGCGCGATCAGCTTCAACTTCGACTCGCGGATCAACCGCTTGCGCACCTCGGCGGCGAACTTCGGATGGGTGTTGAGCCCCGTGCCCGTCGCGGTGCCGCCGAGCGGGATCTGGCCGACGTGCACGAGCGCGCTCGCAACCCGCTCCTGGCCTAGACGCATCTGCGCGGCGTAGCCGGCGAACTCCGCGCCGAGCGTGACGGGCACCGCGTCCATGAGATGCGTGCGACCGGACTTCACCACGTCCTTGAACTTGCGCGCCTTGCGATCGAACGACCGCTCCAGCTGCTTCAAGGCCGGCAGCAGCTTGTTGGTGGCCTCGTCCAGCGCGGCGAGGTGCACGGCCGACGGGAAGACGTCGTTGGAGGACTGGCCGTAGTTCACATGGTCATTGGGATGAGCCTTGCCGCCGGTCAGCGACGAGATCACCTCGTTGGCGTTCATGTTGGACGACGTGCCCGAGCCCGTCTGGAACACGTCGATCGGGAACTGGTTGTCGTGCTCGCCCGCGGCGATCGCGGCACCCGCGGCGGCGATTTCCTTGGCGAGCTTCGGATCGAGGGCGCCGAGCTCCGCGTTGACCAGGGCCGCGGTGCCCTTGATGGCACCGAGCCAGCGGATGACCGAGACCGGGACCGTCTCACCGGAGATCGGGAAGTTGTCGACGGCCTTCGTGGTCTCGCCGCCGTAGAGCTTCTTCTTCAAAGGGGGCATGGCCCGGGAGCCTACGACGCGGCCCCCGCGCGCGTGATCCCGACGAACGCCGACGCCGGGACGCGGATGGTCAGGCGCCCCCGCGCGTCGCTGCGCAGCACGCGGCGCACCACCGCGCCCCCGCCTCGGCGAGCCGGCCGCGCGACCACGCGATACCGCGCGCTGCGCGCATACCGCGCAGCAGTCACCACCGTCGTCGGCCCGTCGGTCGTCAGCAAGAACCCGGAGCCCCGCACGCGCGAGAGCGTCCGGAACGCCAGCGCATTGCGCGCCGCGTGCACGGTGTAGCCCCGCACCGAGAACCGCTGCTCGGTCGCCGTGAACGAGAACGGCACCGGCGGATCCGGCGGATGGTCCAAGGCCTCCATCAACCCCGGCAGCGCCTGCTGCAGGCTGCGCTTGAAGTACTCGCCGGTGTGCCCGCCCGCGCCGTAGTCGACGTAGGTGCGCGCGATCCCGAGCGCCGCGGTCCGTGCCGCGAACGCCGCGCTCTCGGCGTGGATCAGCGGCTCGATCCTGTCGTTGGCGCCCCCGCCACCCAGCGGTCCGCCCGTCCGTCCGTCGCCGGTGTAGAGCGACAACGCCATCCCGCGCAGGTTGCCGGCGAGATCGACCGGGTTGTGCCCGCGCCAGCGGATCTCCGGCCCGCTCCACGACCCCCACGGCTCCACGCCGAGGAGCGCCGGCGCACCGCCTGCTGGCGTCCCGAGGTCCAGCGCGCCCGAGAACGACGACGCCGCGACGAACAGGTCTGGATGGCGCGCGGCGTAGCTCATCGCGCCGAAGCCGCCCATCGAGAAGCCCGCGATCGCACGCTTGCCGCGCGCCGCGATCGTCGGCTCGTGCGCGTCGATCCACGGGATCAGCTGGTCGACGTGGAACCGTTCCCACTGCGGCTGGGCGCCGCCGGGCCAGTCGGTGTACCAGCCGTTGGTTCCGCCATCGGGGATCACCACGACCACGCCGAGCCCCTCGGTCAGCTGCTCGGCGTCGAGCTGCGTCCAGGCCCGCTCGTCGCCGCCGCTGCCGTGCAGCAGGTAGAGCGCCGGGTAGCGCGCGCCCGGGTTCGCGGCTGCCTCACGCGGGACCAGCACCCGCACGCGCACCGGGTCGGCGAGCGCGGGCGTCGTGAACGTCAGCTCGGTCATCCGCGCGCTGAGCGGGACCGACGCCGTCAGTCGCAAGCCCTCGGCGCGGACGGCCGGGCTCGCGTCGCCCGGCGGGGTCAGCGGTCCGAGCGCGACGGCGAGCGCGCTGAGCGCTGCGCGGAAGAAGCGGGACAACAGCATCTAGGACAGGAAGGAGAGCAGCTCGCGTGCCACGCCGACAGGGTCGTCGTAGGCGATGAGGTAGCCGGTGCCCGGCAAGACTCGCAGGATCGCATCTGGCAGGAGATCGAGCGCCTCCTCGGCGCCGCGCAGCGGATGGTGGCGATCTTCGTCGGCCCACAGCAGCAGCACGGGGACATCGAGCGCCGGCAGCAGGTCGAGCACCTCGCGGCGCGCCGTGCGCGGCAGCTCCCGGGCCAGCCGCGCCCACGAGCGCGCCAGGTTCGCGTTGCCGCCAACATCGGCCATCGCGTGGCGCACGAGATCGGCCGCCTCGGGCACGCCGCGCGCGGTCAGCGCCGTTCCCCGCTCGGGCCGGAACGCGAACCGCACCGCATGGCCGGCCAGACGGTCAAGGCCCGGCACCCCCGCCACACGCGCCGCGCCGAGCCACGCGCCGTGCGCTTTCGCGCGCTCGGGCGGGCGATGCAGACGGCACGGCAGCAGCACGAGCCGCCCCGGCGTCAACTGCCCCAACTCGATCGCGCGGACCAGCAGATCGGCGCCCAGCCCATGGCCGCCCACCAGCGGTCGACGCCCGGCGACGTCGACGCAGAACGCCGCGAGCACGCCCGCCAGCCAGTCGAAGGTGTACGGATGGCGCGGGCGGTCCTCGGAGTCCCCATGGGCCGGCAGGTCGGGCAGGATCAGCCGGAAGCGACGGGCGAGATCCTCGACCGCCGGCTCGAACTCGCGATGGCTGAGCCCGGCCGAGTGCACGAGCACCACCGGCGGCCCCGTGCCGACCTCGCGGTAGGCGATTCGGGCACCGTCCTCGGCGTGCCAGAGGCGGAGTCTCATCCGTGCGCCGCCCCCGCGGCGAGACCCTCGTCCAGCGCGCGCGCCACCGCCGGCGAGTGCTCACGGACGCCCACGCCCGCCGTCTGGACCCGCCGCGCCAGCTCGGACGAAATCCCGCTGGAGCGCTCCGCCCCGCGTGACACCGCCGCGCTGAAGAACCCGAGCGCCAGCGCCGCGTCCGCGTCGCCGTCCTCGCGCGCCCGCGTCGCCAGCTCCTCGGCCACCGAGTGGACGGTCACGCCCAGGTTCTGCAGATCGGCGTCGGTGCGCACGCGCCGCAGGCAGGTGGAGATCAGCGTCCCGCCTGGCAAGGTGACCGCACCCGGTGCGCCCGCCAGTGCGCGCTCGTAGCCGTCTCGGTCGGTGTCGATGCAGGCGCTGGGCAATGGTGGCGCGTCCTTGGTGCACGCCCCGAAGGCGAGCGCGAGGCTCACGGCGAGGGCGGCACGGCACCTCATCGGCCCATCGTAGAGTGGCCGCCCCGTGGCGACCCGCAGCACCTACGACCGCGAGATCCTCCGGCTCGCGATCCCTGCCCTCGGCGCGCTGGCCGCCGAGCCGCTCTACCTGCTCGTCGACACCGCGATCGTCGGCCATCTCGGAACGCCCCAACTCGCCGCGCTGGCGCTCGCCGCCGCGGTGCTCGGTGCGGCCGTCACGCTCTGCAACTTCCTGACCTACGGCACCACCGCGCAGGTCGCGCGGCTGCACGGCGCGGGCGAGTCCGAGCGCGCGGGCGAGATCGCCGCCCAGGCGCTGTGGCTTGCCATCGCCATCGGCGTCGCCCTGACCGTCGCCGTCGTCGCGCTCGCCGATCCGCTGATGGCGCTCGTCGGCGGCCACGGCCACTCCGCCGACCTCGCGGCGCGCTACTTGCGCATCAGCGCCCTAGGTCTGCCCAGCGCGCTGATCGCGCTTGGGGCCCAGGGCTACTTGCGCGGCATCGGTGACCTGCGCTCCCCGCTGATCGTGGTCGTCGTGGCCAACATCATCAACATCGTGCTCGAGCTGGTGTTCGTGTACGGGTTGGACTGGGGTCTGGACGGCAGCGCCGCGGGAACGGTCGTCGCCCAGACGGGCATGGGCGTGGCGTTCACCATGTACTTGCTCAGGGCACCCGCGCGCACGCGCCGGCCGAACGCCGCGCAGCTCAAGGGCCTCGCGCGCATGGGCGGCCACATCGTCGTGCGCACCGGCTCGCTGCTGCTGGCCTTCATCATCGCCGGCGCCGTGCTCGCGCGCGTCGGCGACGACAGCCTCGGCGCCCACCAGATCGCCTTCCAGGTCTTCATCTTCCTGGCGCTGGTCCTCGACGCGATCGCGATCGCGGGGCAGGTCCTCGTCGGCCGCATGCTCGGCGCGGGCGACGCCGCCGGTGCGCTGGTCGCCGCCCGGCGCATGTTGGGGTGGTCGCTGGCGGGCGGCTGCGCGCTGGGCCTCGGCCTGCTCGCCACGCGCAACCTCCTCCCGAACGCCTTCAGCTCCGACATCGCCGTCCTCGACCGCGCGCATGCGCTCTGGCCGCTCTTCGCGCTGATGCTGCCGGCCGGCGCGCTGACCTTCGCGCTGGACGGGATCCTGCTCGGCGCCGGCGACACCCGCTTCCTCGCCTACGCCATGGCCTTCAGCGCGCTGGCCGTCTTCGTCCCGATCACGCTGCTGAGCCTGCACTTCCACTGGGGCGTCGTCGGCGTCTGGTGGGGCCTCAACGCGCTGATGCTCGCCCGCCTGGTGACGACCGGCGCCCGCTACCGCGGACGCCGCTGGGTCATCGTCGGGGCAACGGCCTAGCCAGACGCCGAAGGGGCCCCGGCAGTTGTCGCCGCCTCGGCCTCCAGCGTCTCGCGCAGCGCGTCGGGCAGCTGGGCCGCCTGCTGGGCGCCGTAGTCGAAGCCGACCAGGACGCCGTAGCCCTCGGCAGCCAGCCGCGTGCCGACGCGCATCTCGAACTCGACGCGGAACGACGAGCGCTTCACGTTGCCGATCGAGCACTGGACCGCGACCTCCTCGTCGAAGAGGACGGGCGAGCGGTAGTTGATGTGGCACTCGGCGAAGATGAGGCCGAACGCGTCGGCCTCGGGATTGGCCGGGTCGTGGCTCGGGACGATCGCGCGCAGGTAGGCGATCCGGGCGGTCTCGAAGTAGCGCAGGAAGACCACGTTGTTGAGGTGGCGCATCGCGTCGAGGTCGCCGAAGCGCACGCGCTCGGTGTGGGTGTAGCTCATACGGAGGTCTCCGGTTGCAGGGGTTCCGGCAGCTCGAAGGAGCGCGCGGCGCACCCACGCTCGATCTGCTCGATCACAGACTCCATCACCTTCACGCGCGCGAAGCGCTTCGACTCGGCCTCGACCAGGATCCATGGCGCCTCGACCGTGTCGGTGCGCACCAGCATCTCCTCGACGGCCTCGACGTACTGCGGGCGCTTCTCGCGGTTGCGCCAGTCCTCGTCGGTGATCTTCCACGTCTTCAGCGGATCGGCCTGACGGCGCTCGAAGCGGCGCAGCTGCTCCTCGGCGGAGATGTGCAGCCAGAACTTGGCGAAGATCGTGCCCTCGGCGGCCAGCGTGCGCTCGAACTCGACGATCTCGTCGTAGGCGCGCCGCCACTGCTCCTCGGTCGCGAAGCCCTCGATGCGCTCCACGAGCACGCGGCCGTACCAGGAGCGATCGAAGACGGCCATGCCGCCCCAGCCCGGCTGTGGGACCCAGAAGCGCTCGAGGTAGTGGTGGCGCTTCTCGTCGGGCGTCGGCGCCGCGAACGACGCGACGCGCACGTGGCGCGAGTCCAGTGGGGCCAGCAGGCGCTTGATCGCACCGCCCTTGCCGGAGGCGTCCCAGCCCTCCACGACGACGGCCAGCGGCGGTCCGAGCGGGTCGCCCGAGTGCAGCTTGCCGTCGAGCGCGAGGCGCAGTTGGGCGAGCCGTCGGCCAGCGCACGCGAGCCGCTCGTCCTGCTCGCGACGCTTGAGCTTCAGTGAGAGATCGAGGTCGTCGAGCCTGCCCATCGTGCCAACAATGCTCGCAGACCATGCCATTCCGGCAGGCCCGGATGCCGAAACCTGCGCAAAGCCGCGCGGACCCTCCCGAATGGGCCTTCGCGGCCTAACACTGCTGTTCATGACGCGGTCCACGCACACCAGTCGCCTCGGCCTGACGACCTCAGAGGCGGCACGTCACCTCGGAGTCTCGCTCTCAACCGTCCGCCGGTGGTCCGACATGGGCTATCTGCGCGGCTACCGGACGCCGGGCGGTCAGCGCCGCTTCCCCGTCGGGGAGCTCGACGAGTTCGTCTCCTCGCTGGAGGAGCGGACGAGCACCGGCACCGGCCGCTTCGTGCGCGAGCAGCACGAAGCGATCGACGAGGTCGACGTGCCGCTCACCACCGACGTCGAGCAGTAGGCCGAGCGCGCCGCCGGCTCAGCCGCCGGCCGCCTCGTTCATCCGCCGCTCGATCGCGAGCTCCTCGTCGTAGTCGGCCGCGTCGGCGTGCCGGTACTCCGTGCCCTGGCCCGCCAGCAGCTCGGCGAGCGCCTCGACGTAGCCGCCGTCCAGCTGCTTGCCCGCGACGCGCCGCAGCTCGTTCAGCGCCTCGAACGACGACAGCTGCGTCCGGTAGGTGTCGGGCGCCGTCAGCGTGTCGTAGACCTCGGCGACCGCGATGATCTTCGCGATCTCGGGGATCTCCTCGCCCGTCAGCCCGTGCGGGTAGCCCTTGCCGTCGGGCCGCTCGTGGTGGGCGATGATGATCTCGCTCAGCGGGCCGTAGACGCCGATGTCGCGCAGCAGGTCGGCACCGAGCTCGGGATGGCGGCGGATCGCCGTCCAGTCGTCTTCGGTCAGCACGACGCCGCGCTCCATGACGCGGTCGCTCAGCGCGAACCGCCCGATGTCGTGCAGCAGGCCCGCGGTGTGCGCGAGCTCCTGGTCGCGCTCAGTCATCCCGGCGTGGGCGGCGATGTCGCGGGCGAACCGCGCGACCGCGGCGCAGTGGCGCGCCGCGCGATGGTCGCGGGCGTCGAGCGTGCGGATCAGCCCGCTCAGCACGCCCCATGACAGGTTGGCGTACTCCTTGGTGCGCTCGCGCGCGGCGATCACCAGCCGCGTCATGTAGCTGAACGCCAGCAGCGCGACCAGCACGAGCGTGATCACGGCGAAGCCGGTCTGGGCGTAGACCGCGCCGATCGAGGTGACCAGCGCGATGTTGATGGCGATCGTCGGCGCCAGGTCCGACAGTGCGCGAACGCGGTTGCGCAGCGCTTGGCCGTCGAGCACCGCCATCCCCAGGCCGACCAGCTCGGAGTTGACGATCAGGACCGCGCCGCTGGAGATGGCCAGCGCGACGGCGAATCCGGCCGTGTCCTGCGTGAGGTCGAGCGCCTGGAGCACGACGGCGGCGCCGACGGTCGGCCGCGCGCTGCCGGCGAGGTTGATCAGCAGCGGGATGCGGCGGTAGCGCTCGACCATCCAGCCGACGAGCTCGGCGATGACCGGGACCGCGAACGCGGCGGCCGGCCCGAGGAAGCAGGCGGCCAGGATCCCGCAGAGGAACGCACCGGAGACGAAGATGCGCTGCGTGGAGACGTCGACGGCGAGCAGCCGCGACACCACGGCGCACGCCAGCAGGACGCCGGCGAGCGGATCACCGATCGTGCCGGGCTCGACGACTGCCAGCCCGGCGGCGACCACGAGGCCCGCGGCAGCTACTCCTGCTGCGAGGCGCGGGCGCTGCACCACGTCCGACCCGCTCACGGCGGAGACGCTACAGGGCGCCTCCGCACGGGTCTAGACAGCCCTGTGGGCTATCGGCCGCCGACGTACCCGGCGACGGAGGCGATGGCGACGAGGACACCGGCGTAGGGCAGGGCGCGCAGCTTCAGGTTGTTCATGGCAAGCCTCCGAAAGACAGTGGACGGATAAGGGGCGGCGAGCGTAAGCTGACTCCGTGGCTCTGCACGGGAAGTTGCGCAAAATCGATGCAGTTTGGGCAGTAGGCGGGACTAAAGCTGTACGCCGTGATCCCGTGGAACGCACTTGCGCACGCTGAAGACCTCCGAGGCGGCTGCCGTCCTGAACGTCAGCCCGAACACGCTCCGTGCGTGGGAGCGCCGTTTCGGCTACCCGAAACCGCAAAGATCGCCTGGAAAGCACCGCCTTTACACCCATGGCGAGATCGCGGCGCTGCGCGACGCGCTGCAGGAGGGCCTGTCGATCTCGTCGGCCATCTCGCGAGCGCGGGAGTCGGTCGCGGCCGACACGCACGTGCTCGTCGGTGCGCTTGCCGCCTATGAGCTGGAGCGCGCCGACGCCGCGATGGAGGGCGCGCTTGCGCTGCGCTCCGTCGAGCGGTCGGTGGAAGAGGTGCTCCTGCCGTCGCTGGAGGAGATCGGCGATCGCAACGGGACCGACTCGGCGCCATGGGCGCTCGCGGCCCGGTGGGCGGGCGAGTGGCTGTTGCGGGCCCAGCGTCTGTCGCCGCCGCCCGCGGCCCGGCCGTCGGTCCTGCTCGGCGACGCCACGCGCGACCAGCTCGATCCGGATGCGCTCGCGCTCCGGGCGCTGGAGCTGTGCACGACGCGGATCGGCCTGCGCACCCTGACGCTGCCGGTCACGGGCCTCGCCGGCCTCGGCGACGTGCTCTCGGCCTATGAGCCGCGGGTGGTCGTCATCGCCGGTGGCGAGGAGCTCGATGACGACGTCGCGCGCTGGGCCTACCGCGTGCGCGCCTCGTCCGGCGCCCTGCCGGTCCTGCTGTTCCGTCGCGGCGGCCGCGATGACCGCACACGCACCACCGGCGCGCGGCATCTGGCCGCCGCGCCGACCATCGCCGCGGGCCAGTTGCTGGACCTCGCGGAAGGCGGCAGTCGCGAGTCGATTGCCGATGACCTGGAGTTCGACGATCTCGCGGTCCCCACGCCACCCCGACGCCGGCTGTCTGCCTAATAGCTGAGGAAGATCCCATTTGAGCGCCAACCGTCCACTGCTTCGCCTGGTTCCGGACCCCACGTCCGAGCCAGCGGTCCCGTTCGTCAGCTTCTGCGGACACTGCGGCGAGGCGCCGCAAACCCCCATGGCCGCCCTCGCGCGCGTGTGCGCGCTTTGTGGCCTAGGCGTCGTCATCAGCGCCAGCGCCGACCTTGCCCCGCGCAAGGGCGAGTCGTTTGTCATCGTCGATCGCCAGCTCAAGCTGTGCGGCCTGTCGCGCGGCGCCGAGCGCGTCCTGGGCGTCGACGAGCCCGACGCGGTCCATCGCCACGTCTCCGACTTCCTCGAGCCCGCCGACGCCGAGGCCGGCAAGGGCGACGAGCTGCTGCAGGGGATCATCGCCAGCGCAGCCATCGGGATCGCCCCGCCGCACAACATCGTCGTGCGCCCCACCGGCGAGTACGGCGTGCGCTACGCCGCCCGCGTGGGCAGCTGCGGGCCGCCGGAAGGCGCATTGATCGTCCTCGGAACGGTGTAACCGTCGGCACTTGGGTACACGGTCCTTCCGGTGCAAGACGCCGCCCGTCGTGCACCTGACCTTGCGCAAGTTGCCAAACCCTCACCAAACGGCGAAGACTGCACCACATGGGTGGATCGATCCGAACCAACGCCGCGGCAGCCATGCTGGGCGTCAGCCCGAACACGCTGCGCTCTTGGGAGCGCCGCTTCGGCTTCCCGGAGCCCAAGCGCACGGCCGGCGGCCACCGGCAGTTCGACCTCGCTGAGATCGAGGCGCTGCGCGCCGCCTTCGAGGAGACGCAGAACATCTCCTCGGCCGTCTCGGTCGCCCGTGAGCGCGGCACCGGCCCGGCCTCGCCGGCACGGTTGCAGTCCGCCTTCGGCCGCTTCGACGAGGATGGCGCCAACCGCCTGATCGAAGAGAGCCTCACGGTCCGCTCGGTGGAGCGCACGGTCGAGGAGGTCCTGCTCCCGTCGGTCGAGGCGCTCGCCCCGGCTCACAACACGGCGCCCACGCCCGAGTACGGCTTCGCCTGGCGCTACGCGACCGGCTGGCTGGCCGCGACCCAGCGCCTCGCTCCGCCCGCCTCCCGCACCGAGGGCATCCTGGTCTTCGACGCCAGCCGCGCTCCAGAGGCCGAGGCGCTGCAGGCTCAGGCGCTGGAGCTCGTCCTGCGCCGCTGTGGCCTGCGCACGCTGACGCTGACGGCCGACTCCGATCCGAGCCGCCTCTCGCACGCGATCACCGCGCTGGACCCGCGCGCGGTCGTGCTCACCGGCCACGGCGCGTCGCTGGACGCCATGGGCCGCCTGGTCTTCACTGCCCGCCGCGTGGCGGGCGAGGATGTCGCGATCCTCGACTACCGCGGCGCGATCCCGCATGCGGGCAGCAGCACGGTCGAGGTGCTGCCGGACATGCCGCTGGCCGCCCGCGAGGCGATCTTGCTGCGGCTCGAGGCCCGCAGCGCCAGCGGGCGCTTCGCCCGCGGCGCCTCCACCGCGATCGGGCTGTAACCCGCTCGCGCGAGCGGTCGCTCGCGAATCGTTCGGGTGCTGTCCGGGCGGGGCGACATGATCCCCGCGCGATGACGCTCACCCAGCTCGACGATCCCCTGGCGCACGACGCCCTGGAGTCTCTCCTGCTCGCGGAGGCGAGCGTCCGCCGGCGCCTGGCGTCCGACCTGGAGCGAGAGGGACTGTCGTCCTCGGGCTTCTCGGTGTTGATGGTGCTGTCCAGCAGCGGCGGCGAGCTGGAGCTGCGCGCGCTGCGCGCCCGGCTGCGCACGTCGAAGGCCAACGCGACCGAGGTCGTCACGACGCTGGAGACGCGCGGGATGGTCCAGCGCTTCCGCCTGCCGCACGATCGCCGCGCAGCGTCGGTCCGCCTGACCACGCAGGGGCGTGAGCTCGTCGACCGGCTCGTGCCCGAGCACACCCAGCGCGTCACCGACGCGTTCGCGGTGCTCGATGAGGCCGAGAAGCGCATGCTCACCGATATCTGTCGCAAGCTTGCGGTGGAGCCTGTGGCCGCGCCCGCGTAGCTTGCGCCGCTGAAAGTATCCTGGGCCGCTCATGGCCCGCCGTCCCGTCGCTTCGAACCAGTCCTTCCCCCAGCTCGAGGAGCAGGTGCTCGCGCGCTGGCGCGAGCGCGACGTGTTCGCCGAGTCGCTGCGCAACCGCGAGGGGGCGGATCGCTGGGTCTTCTGGGAGGGGCCGCCGACGGCCAACGGCAAGCCCGGCGTACACCACGTCCTCGCGCGGGCGTTCAAGGACATCTACCCGCGCTACAAGACGATGCGCGGCCATCTGGTCGAGCGCAAGGGCGGCTGGGACACCCATGGCCTGCCGGTGGAGATCAACGTCGAGCAGCAGCTCGGCCTCCACAACAAGCACGAGATCGAGGCCTACGGCATCGCGGAGTTCAACGCGAAGTGCCGCGCGTCGGTCTTCGAGTACCTGGAGGACTGGAACCGCCTTACCGAGCGGATCGGGTTCTGGGTGGACTTGGAGAACGCCTACCGCACGCTCGACGCCTCCTACGTCGAGTCGGTCTGGTGGGCACTGCGTCAGATCCACGAGAAGGGTCTGCTCTACGAAGGCCACAAGGTGGTGCCCTACTGCCCGCGCTGCGGGACGGCGCTGTCCTCGCACGAGCTGGCGCTGGGCTACAAGGACGTCACCGACCCCTCGGTCTACGTGCGCTTCCCGGTCGCCGAGGACGGCGGGCCGCTGCAGACCGGCGACGAGCTGCTGGTGTGGACGACGACGCCGTGGACGCTGGTCTCCAACGCGGCGGTCGCGGTCGATCCGGAGCTGACGTACGTGCGGGCCAAGACGGGTGCCTTGGAAGCTCCGGTCGTTCTCGCAGAAGCGCTCGTCGAGCGGGTCCTCGGCGGCGACGACGCCGACATCCAGATCCTCGCCAAGTTCCCAGGCGCTGCGCTGGACGGCGTCCGCTACGAGCCGCCGTTCTCCTACATCAAGGGGTCGGAGTACGGCGAGCGCGGCCACACGGTCCTGCTCGGCGACTTCGTCACCGCCGACGACGGCACCGGCCTCGTGCACACCGCGATCGCCTTCGGCGAGGACGACTTCCGCCTCGGCGCGCAGTACGGCCTGAAGGTCGTCAACCCAGTGCGGCTGGACGGCACCTACGACGAGCGCGTCAAGGGCTACGAAGGCCGCTTCGTCAAGGACGCCGACGCCGACCTGGTCGAGGACCTCCGCGCCCGTGGCCGGTTGCTGCGCGCGCAGGAGTACGAGCACTCCTACCCGCACTGCTGGCGCTGCGGCACGCCGCTGCTCTACTACGCCAAGCCGTCCTGGTACATCGCGACCTCGCAGGTCAAGGACAAGCTCTTGGCCGCCAACGAGACCGTCGGCTGGCATCCCGAGCACGTCAAGCACGGGCGCTTCGGCCGCTGGCTGGAGAACAACGTCGACTGGGCGTTGTCGCGCGAGCGCTACTGGGGGACGCCGCTACCGGTGTGGCGCTCCGAAGACGGCGAGGACTTCCACGTCATCGGCTCGTTCTCCGAGCTCGAGGAGCTGTCCGGGGTCAAGCTCGAGGACCCGCACCGTCCCTACGTCGACGACATCACCTACACGGACCCGCAGACCGGCAAGGTCATGCGGCGCGTCCCCGAGGTCATCGACGTGTGGTTTGACTCGGGCGCGATGCAGTTCGCCCAGTGGCACGCGCCGTTCGAGCACCAGGACCGCTTCGAGAGCGCCTGGCCGGCGGACTTCGTCTGCGAGGCGCTGGACCAGACGCGCGGCTGGTTCTACTCGCTGCTGGCGGTGTCAGTGCTGCTGTTCGACGAGTCGCCGTACAAGGACGTCGTCTGCCTCGGGCTGATCCTCGACGAGGACGGGCAGAAGATGTCCAAGTCCAAGGGCAACGTCGTCGACCCCTTCGAGATCCTCGACCGCTTCGGCGCCGACGCGCTGCGCTGGTACTTCTTCTCCTCCAAGCAGCCGTGGGACGGCTACCGCTTCTCGGAGGAGACGATCGCCGAGGGCGTGCGGCTGTTCCTCAACACGTTGTGGAACACCTACGGGTTCTTGGTGTTGTACGAGAACGCGGCGGATGGCGACGAGGTGCTGGCATCGGCCGCCGGTCCCGCCACCGACCTCGACCGCTGGGTGCTGTCGCGACTGAGCGGCACGGTCGCGACGGTGACCGAGCGCCTGGACGCGTTTGATGCCACCGGCGGCGCGCGCGAGATCGCGACCTTCGTCGACGACCTCTCCAATTGGTACGTGCGGCGCTCGCGCCGGCGCTTCTGGGAGGGTGACGCGCGCGCGTTCGCGACGTTGCGCGAGTGCCTCGTGACGGTCGCCCAGCTGCTGGCGCCGTTCACGCCGTTCATCGCCGACGAGATCTACGACAACTTGGATGGCTCGGCGGGGTCGGTCCATCTGACCGACTGGCCGGTCGCTGGTCCCCGCGATGTGGAGTTGGAGGCCGCGATGGCCACGGCGCGCGAGGCCGTGGCGCTGGGCCTGCGGGCGCGCGCGGGCGCGAAGGTCGGCCTGCGCCGGCCGCTGCGCGAGGCCGTTGTGGTGGCCGCGGGGCGCGAGCGCGCCGCGCTGGAGACCACGGCGGACATCGTCCGCGAGGAGCTCAACGTCAAGGCGCTCCGATTTGTCAATGAAGCCGACGAGTTGGGCTCGTATGACCTCAAGCCCAACTACCGCTCGCTGGGCCCGCGCTTTGGCAAGAACATGCCGCAGGTCGCGGCGGCGGTCGAGGCGCTGGATGCCGACCGCGTCGCGGTCGCGCTGCGCGAGGGGCGGACCGTCGGCGTCAACGTCGACGGCCACGACCACGAGCTGACCGCCGACGACCTGCTGGTCGGGTTGCAGCCGCTGGAGGGCTTCCAGGTCGAGCGCGAGGGTGGCCACGCAGTTGCGTTGGACCTCGCGATGGACGACGAGCTGCGCCGGGAGGGCTGGGCGCGCGAGGTCGTGCGCGCGGTGCAGAACGCGCGCAAGGACGCGGGTCTGGACGTGTCAGACCGGATCGCGCTGACGCTGGCCGGCGACGTCGAGATCGTCGCGGTCGCCCAGGAGTTCGAGCGGCTGGTCGCCGACGAGGTGCTGGCGACGAGCGTCGCGTTCGGCAACGGCGCCGAGGATGACGGGCTGTTCGTGGCGACGGTCGACGGGCACACGCTGCGCGTCGGCGTCGCGCGCGTCTGACGCCGGACGAGGTGGGGGGCGAGTTTCGGTCGCCTGCGCCCTAAGGGGGCATGAGCGACGAGCAGCGGATGGACGACGACTCGCTGGCCGCGGTGGTGACCGCGATCCCGCCGGGGCGCTGGATGAGCTACGGCGACGTGGTGGCCGCGGCCGGTGGCGTTCCGGCGCAGGCGCTGGGCGTCAACGGGCGGCTGACGCGGCTGGCGTGTGACGGCGCGCACCGCGTGCTGAAGATCGACGGCACGATCGGCGGCACCGCGCTGGGTGATCCAGAGCGGTGCCGGCGGCTGTTGGAGGACGAGGGCGTCGCCTTCGACGGCGGTCGGGCCGCCGCCGAAGCGCGACTGACGCTTGAGGTGACCGCTTAGGCGGTCAGCGCGGGCTCGAGCTCTGCTTCGAGCTTGCGCTTCGGGTACGCGCCGATGACCTTCTTGGCGACCGCGCCGTTCTTGAAGAGGATGAGCGTCGGGATGCTCAGGACCTCGAAGTTCGCGGCGGTCTGCTGGTTCTCGTCGACGTTGAGCTTGACGATCTTGAGATCGGAGCGTTCGGCGGCGATCTCCTCGAGGACCGGGGCGACGACGCGGCACGGACCGCACCAGGGCGCCCAGAAGTCGACGAGCACGGGCACGTCGGATTCGAGGACTTCTGCCTGGAAGTTGGTGTCGGTGACGTCGGACAGGGTTCCGGCCATGTCTGGCTCCTTCGAAGGGGTGGTGCCTTCACTATACAAAGTGAAGTGCGGGCCCGGGCGGGCTAGCTGCCGCTGCGGCAACTTACCCGCCCGAGCGGCTCGCTTCTCGCTAGGCCGGCGGCAGCAGCACCTTGTTGATGACGTGGATGATGCCGTTGGACGCCTTGACGTCGGTCTTGGTCACCTTCGTCGAGCCGTTGAGGAAGACGTTGGAGCCCTTGACCGCGATCTTCACCGACGCCCCGTTGAGCGTCTTGGCGCTCGTGAGCTTGACGACCTTCGAGGCCGGGACGCGGCCCTTGACCACGTGGTACAGCAGGACGGCCTTGAGCTTGGCCTTGTCCTTGCCCAGCGCGGTGAGCGTGGCCTTGGGCACCTTGGCGAAGGCCGCGTTGGTGGGCGCGAAGACGGTGTAGCTGCCCTTCGACAGGGTCGTGGCCAGCCCCGCCTGCTTGACGAGCGAGACGAGCGTGGAGAACTGTGGATCGCCGGCGGCGACGCCGACGATCGTCTTGCTCGACGCCGCGCTCTGGGCAGGCGGCGTCGCGGTGGCGGTCATCGGCACGGCGGCGACAGCGGCCACGGTGCCGGTGGCGGCAAGCGTGGCAAGGAGACGGTGGCGCATCGGAGGGACCTCTCGGTTCGGTGGGTGCAACGGTCGCGGCAGGTACGCCCCGACCGGTCAAACCGGTTGAGCGGCTCGACGCCAGATCGCCGGACGCGCAGCGAGCCGACAACCATCTGGGCGTTCGCGCCGTATCGGGCATGTGAGATGTCCCTCACCGCGGTGGTGCCCATGACCCCGGCCGACGTTGCCGGCACGTCCTGGCGCGCGCCGGCCACGCTCGCCGACCGTCAGATGGCCAATGCCTTGCGATCCGGCGAGGCGGGCGCGCTCGATGCGTTGCACGCCCGCTACGGCGCCACGATCTTCGGCTACCTCGCCTCCACGCTGCGCGACCGCGCCGCTGCGGAGGACGTCTTCCAGCTCGTCTTCACCGAGATCTGGCGTCGCGGCCACCAGTACGATCCCGCGCGCGGCTCGCTCATCACGTGGATGCTCACGATCGCGCGCTCGCGCTCGATCGACGAGCTGCGCCGTCGGCGTCCCGAGCCGCTCGACCCCGCCACGCTGCCCGAGACGCCATCGCCGGCGCCCCAGGACGCGGCGCTGGATCGTTGGCGGATGGCCCAGCTCCTCTCCCAGCTGCCGGCCGACGAGCGCCACCTGCTGGAGCTGCGCTTCTACGGCGAGCTCTCGCAGACCGAGATCGCTACCCGGACCGGGCTTGCGCTGGGCACGATCAAGAGTCGCATGGTCCGGGGGCTCGAGCGGCTACGCACGCTGCTCGACGAGGAGGGGCTGGCATGAACGGCACGCACTCCTGGCCGATCCGCCCCGCGGCCGTTGCGCTCGACCTCCTCGACGGCGACGAGCGTGCGGTCGCCGAGCGGCTGATGGTCGACGATCCGAGCTTCCGCGCGGAGGTCGAGCGGCTGCGGGCCACCGCCAGCGGCCTTGGTGGGCTAGAGGCCGAGCTCTGGCGCCCGGCGCCGCCGCCGGCGCTCGAGGTCGACCGCGAGGCCTCTGCCGGAAGGCCTCTGGCGCGCGCGCCCCGTGACCATCGATGGCACGCACGGCTTCCCCGCCGGCCCGCCGCCCTTGCCCTGGCAGCGACGCTGCTGGCCCTCGTCGTCGCCGGTGCACTGCTGGCGCGCTCGGGCTCCGACGTTGCCACCACGCCGTCGACGACGCTGGCGCTCCGCCCGTTGCCCGGCGTTCGGGGCGAGGCTCGGCTGACGATCGCCGGCGCCGACGCGGAGCTGCGTGGCAGCGGCCTGCGCCCTAGCGGCGCTCACGACTACTACGAGGCCTGGTTGGCCGATGCCCGCGGGCGGATGGTCTCGATGGGCAGCTTCCGGGTGGGGCGCGACGGGCGGGTCGACGCGCACATGCCCGTGGCGGTCGACGTCAGCCGCTACCAGCTCGTCGATGTCTCGCTGGAGCCCGACGACGGCGATCCCGCGCACTCGCAGCGCTCGGTGCTGCGGGCGCGGCTGTAGGTGCTGGGCCGCGCCGCGTCCGGCCGGCCGCTCAGCCGCGCAGCGCGAGGATGAGGTGCGGCGACACGTACACCTCGATGAAGGCGGCGGCGACGACCATCGGGATCGCGATCGCGACCGTCACGAAGGTGGCGGCCAGCAGCTCCTCCCAGGCGCCGCGGCGGCTGGCGATCGTCCAGGCGGCAAGCGGCAGGAAGAGTCCGGTCAGCTCGGGGATCGCGTGCGGCAGGATGCCGACGAGCAGCAGCGCCGACGACATGTTGCCCTGGGCCGCCAGCGTCGCGGCGGCGTGGCCGAGCGCGTAGGCCTGGGTGAAGAGCGAGAAGCTCGTCGCCGCGATGACGAAGCAGATCGCCAGCGGCCCGGCCTTGTCGTGGACCCAGCGCCAGACGCCGGAGTAGCGCTCGGCCTCCTGGGGCAGCGAGCTGCCGGCGATGAAGCCCGCGACGCAGGCCATCGCGTGCAGGGCAAGCACGAGCGAGTTGCGAAAGAGGATGTGGCGGACGCCGCCAAGCGTCGCCGGCTCGTTGAGGCCCGGCAGCAGGATCCCGCTGGGATCCGGGACGGAGAAGTGGGCCACGACGAGGACGGCGACGAGCAGCGTGGCGCAGATCGCGAGCGCCAGCCCGAGCCAAGGACCCAGCGTCGCCCACGGGCGCGCGTACCAGCGCTCCAGCGTGCCGCGCGTGTCGCGCAGGCCTTGGACGACGACGAGCTCGGGGGCCATCGTCCTCGAAGATCGGCCGGTCGGGCGGCGCGCTTGAACGCGCGGGCGGTCTGCCTCAGCGGTCGCGGCGCCGCAGACGCGGCACGAGCACCATCGCCTCCAGCGCGATCTTGGTGCTCATCTTGGACTTGCCGCGCAGGCGGTCGCGGAAGGTGATCGGCACTTCGACGACCGTGTAGCCACGGCGGATCGTGCGGTTGGTCAGCTCGACCTGGAAGGCGTAGCCGTGGGCCTGGACGCTCGGCAGGTCGATCGCGCGCAGCACCTCGGCCCGGAAGCACTTGAAGCCGCCAGTCAGGTCGCGCACCCGAAGGCCGAGGATGGTCGCCGCGTACAGCGAGCCACCGCGGCTGATGATCCGGCGCACGATCCCCCAGTCGCGCACCGCGCCGCCGGGCACGTAGCGCGAGCCCAGCGCGAGGTCGGCGCCCTCGTCGCGCACGGCCGTGAGTAGGCGAGCGAGGTCGGCGGGGTCGTGGGAGAAGTCGGAGTCCATCTCGAACACGAAGCCGGCGCCGTTGGTCAGCGCGTGCTGGAAGCCGGCGATGTAGGCCGGGCCGAGTCCCTCTCGCACCGTGCGGTGCAGCACCTCGACCTCGTCGTGCTCGAGCGCGAGGCGATCGGCGATGCGGCCGGTCCCGTCCGGCGAGTCGTCGTCGACGACGAGGATGTGGAAGCCCTCCGGTGCGGCGGTGCGGAGAACCCCGAGCGCGGCGTCGACGATCAGCTCGATGTTCTCGGCCTCGTCGAAGGTGGGCAGGATGAGCCAGGGCGGACCGGACACGCGAGCGCCACAGCCTAGGGACGTATGGTCTCCAGACGATGTCTGACCCCTCCAACGCGACCATCGCCGCCGCCTTCGACGAGCTCGGCGACCTCTACGAGCTCGACGGCGCCGTCGTGCACCGCGTGATCGCCTACCGCAACGCGGCCAAGGCGGTCCGCGACGCGTCGGTCTCGGTGAGCGCCCTGACGCGCGAGGGCCGCGTCACCAGCCTGCCCGGCATCGGCAAGACGCTGGAGGAGAAGCTCCACGCGCTGCTGGACACCGGGACGATCCCGGCCGCCGAGAAGTTGCGCGCGAAGTTCCCGCCTGGGCTGATCGACCTCACGCGCCTGCCAGGCCTCGGGCCCAAGCGGGCGCGCAAGCTCTTCGACGAGTTGGGCATTGACTCGCTCGACGCGCTGCGCGAGGCGGCCGAGGGCCAGAAGCTGCGCGGCGTCAAGGGCTTCGGGCCCAAGTTCGAGGAGGCGGTGCTGGCCGCGTTCGCCGCCGGGGTGACGGAGAAGGCGGCGCCGCGCTTGGTGTTGAACAAGGCGGTTGACCTCGCCGACGCGATCGTCGAGGCGCTGCGAGCGCATCCGGCCGCCGTGCGCGTCGAGGTCGCGGGTGGCGTCCGGCGGCTGGCCGACAGCGTAAAGGACCTCGACATCGTCGCCGCGTCCGACGACCCGCCCGCGCTGGCCGCGGCGCTCGCCGACCTCGACCTGGTCGAGAGCGCCTCCTCCTCCGGCGAGAACGCCGCGCGCGCCCGGACCCACAACGGGGTGTCGATCGACCTGCGCGTCGTCGCGCCCGACCAGTTCGGCAACCTGCTGCAGCACTTCACGGGCAACAAGCAGCACAACGTCAAGATCCGCGAGCGCGCGGTGCGCAAGGGGCTGCACGTCTCCGAGTACGGGATCCTCGACGACGCGACCGGTGACACCTTGCGCTGCGGCACCGAGGAGGACGTCTACCAGCGGCTCGGGCTGCCCTGGATCCCGCCGGAGCTGCGCGAGGATCGCGGCGAGCTGGAGCCCGGCTACGTCGTGCCCGAGCTGATCGAGCAGCGCGACCTCAAGGGCGACCTGCACTGCCACACGGTCGCCTCCGATGGGCGCAACACGGCGCTGGAGATGGCGCGCGGGGCGCTGGAGCGCGGGCTGGAGTACGTCGCGATCACCGATCACTCGGCCACGCACGGCTTCGGCAACGACGTCAGCCCGGACGCGCTGAAGCGCCAGATCGAGCTGGTGCGCAAGATCAACGGTGAGCTCGACGGCATCGAGGTGCTCGTCGGGACCGAGACCAACATCCTGCCCGACGGCTCGCCCGACTACGAGGACGATCTGCTCGCGCAGCTCGACTGGGTCGTGGGATCGGTCCACACGAGCTTCGGGATGTCGCAGGCCGAGATGACCAAGCGGATCGTCACGGCGATCGAGCATCCGTGGATCGACTGCATCGGCCATCTCACCGGGCGCAAGATCGAGCGGCGCAAGGCCTATGAGGTCGACACCGACGCGGTCTTCGCCGCCGCGGCGGCCGCCGGGACCATGTTGGAGATCAACTCCGCGCCCGACCGCCGCGACCTCTCAGACGTCCACGCCCGGGCCGCCCACGCGGCTGGTGTGACCATCATCATCAACACCGACGCCCACGGCGTCTCGACCCAGGGCATCTCACGCTGGGGCATCGCCACCGCGCGTCGCGCCGGCCTCACCGCGGCAGACGTCGCCAACACGCTGCCCTGGGCGCAGTTCGCGCCGTTGCGCAAGCACGCGCGCACCACGGCCTAGCGCAAGCGTGCACGCGCTGCTCCTCGGCCTGTCGCTTGGGATCGGCGCTGGCGTCGCGCCCGGCCCGCTGCTGGCGGTCGTCATCCGCTCGACGCTGGAGGGCGGGTTCGCGGCGGGTGCGAAGGTCGCCTGCGGGCCGCTGGTCACCGATCTGCCGATCATCGTGCTCGCCGCGGTGCTGGCAGCGTCGCTACCGGACGCGGCGCTCGCCGGTCTCGGCCTTGCCGGCGGGCTGTTCGTGCTGTGGCTCGGCGCCGAAGCGCTGCGCGACGTCCCGGCGCCGGTCGAGGCCGCGGTCGGCGGCTCTGCGGTCGCCGGCTCGGTGCGGCGCGGTGCGGCCGTCAACCTGCTCAACCCGCACCCGTGGATCTTCTGGATGACGGTCGGCGTGCCGATCCTCGGCGAGGGCTCCACTGCGCAGGCCGCGATCTTCTTGGTGGCCTTCTACCTCATGTTGATCGGCTCGAAGGTCGCGGTCGCCGCCGCGCTCGGCGCCGGTCGCGAGCGGCTGTTGCGCGGCCCGGGCTATCGCTGGGCGCTTCGTGGCTCGGGCCTGCTGCTGCTGGCCGCGGGTGTGCTGCTGATCGCCGAGGCGATCACGCGGCTGTGAGCGCCGCAGAGCGCTCCCAGAGACCTTCGGCGAGGACATCGTCGCGGGCGGCGCGGGTGGGCTCGCGGACCTTTTGATCGACGACGTAGACGCCGGTCAGCTGCGCCGCGGCCGGGTCGAGCGCGAGCCACACGAGCGATTGGGCGCCCTTGTCGGGCGAGCGCAGGAACGGACCGGCGACGGTCAGCGCCGCGCGGTAGAGCAGGCCGTCGTTCTTGCCGAAGCCGGTGCGCACGACGCCGGGGTGAAAGCAGGTCGCGGTGATGCCGTCGCCGGCGGCGCGCTTGGCCAACTCGCGCGTGAAGAGGATGTTCATCAACTTCGTCGTGCCGTAGACGCGCATTGGCTTGAACGACCGCCGCTCGAACTCGAGGTCGTCGAAGTCCAGCTCGCCGGCGCTCGCGGCGTCGCTGGCGGTGGTGACGACTCGGCCGCCGCCGTCGGCCGCGAGCCGCTCGCGCAGCAGGTCGGTGAGCAGGAACGGCGCGAGGTGGTTGAGCGCGAGCGTCTGCTCGTGGCCGTCGGGCGTCACGTGGCGTGCGGTGAACATCGCGCCCGCGTTGTTGGCCAGCACGTCGAGCCGTGGATGGCGCTCCAGCACCTCGGCGGCGAGCCGCCGGACCTCGTCGGCGCGCGCCAGGTCGGCCACGTGCTCGTGTACCGGCGCGCCACCGCCGGCGGCCCGTGCTGCCTCCGCGGTCTCTTGCACGCGATCGGCGTCGCGGCCGACGATCGCCACCTCGGCGCCGCGCCGGGCCAGCTCGACAGCCGCGGCGGCGCCGATGCCCCGCGTCGCGCCGGTGATCAGGACCACAGGGTTGCTCATTGCGCACGAGCCTAACGCGCGCCCGCCGACGCCGGTCAGGGGTGGCCGAGGAGGCGTGGGAGGAGGTCGCCGGCGACGATGGCGTCGACGGTCGCGCGGCGGAAGGGAGCGATCGCGTCCAGGGCGCGCTCGGCGTAGATGGCGTCGTCGGTCGGGTCGTCGAGGGCGGCGCGCAGTGCCGGGCCCAGCGTGGCGGCGTCCGGCTCGGCGACCCAGCCGAGGTCGTCCCGGCGCAGCAGCGGCAGCGCCGCGTAGGGGCCGGGCGACGGGGTCGTCACCACGCGCGCGCCGTCGGCCAGCGCCTCCAGCTGCGCGATGCCGTAGTCCTCGCGGCGCGGCGCCGTCACGTACACCTTGGTTCGCCGCAGCAGCGCCCGGAACGCGTCGTGCTCCAGCGTCCCCGTGTAGCGGACGCCCTCGCGATCGGGTCCGCGCAGGCCCGCGACGACGAGCTCCTCGCCCTCGCGCCGCACCGCCTCCCACGCCGCCAGCACGCGATCGAACCCCTTCTTGTAGGGGTTGGTCGCATAGGTCAGCGCGGCGATGTCGCGCGGGGTGGGCGGGCCGGTCTCACCGTCTCCCGACGGCTCCACCGGGATCGGCACCACCAGCGCGGGAACTGTCGGCGACCCCGCCTCGACCAGCGCGCCCGGGTCCTGTGGGATCAGCAACGAGGACTCCCGCAGCCGCCGCGCCTCCACGGGCCGCTGCCAGATCCCGTGACGCCCGGGCCGGTTGGCCGCGGCCGGCGCGTCGAAGCGGATCGCGCCCGGCGCCGGCCACAGCAGCGCCGCGGTCGTGGTCGAGTAGACGATCGCGCGCGGCTCGCTCTCGGCCAGCGCCTCGACGGCTGCCCGTCGCGCCGCGCGCGCCCACACAAGATCGGTCAGCGCCAGCGTCCGGACATCACGCGGCCGCGCCGCGCGCGTGAGCATCACGTCGGCGCCCGCGCGCAGCATCGCGCCGGCCAGCTCGTCCTCGGCGGCGTGCAACCCGTGCGTCGCGCCGAGGCCGACGATCAGGACGTCGAGAGAGGACATTGCCTGGCATTGTGTCGCACGACTTTGCGGCGCATGGCCCGTACATCAGGTGGCATCTCGCGGCGAGCAACGTCGCGATGACCGGAACCTTCGTCAACGTCGGCGCCATTCTGCTCGGCACCCTCGTCGGCGAGCTGGTCGGCGGACGCCTGACCCAGGAGCTGCAGACCCGGATCCTGCACGGCCTCGGGCTCGTCGTGCTGGTCATCGGCGTCGACAACGCGCTGGCCTGGCGCGACACCAACGCGTTGTTCGTCCTCGGCGGCGTGCTGCTCGGCGGCCTCGCCGGCGAGGCCTTGCACATCGAGGACCGGCTCTCCGCGGTCGGTGACCGAGCGCAACAGGCGCTCACCAAAAATGGCAGCCACTCGACCGTCAGCGAGGGCTTCTTCACCGCCAGCCTCGTCTTCTGCGTCGGCGCGCTCGCGGTCGTTGGCTCGATCCAAGATGGCCTGACCGGCAACCCCGACACGCTCTACACCAAGGCCTTGCTCGACGGCTTCGCCTCGGTCGCGCTCGCCGCCAGCCTCGGCTGGGGCGTCGGCCTGTCGGCGATCACCGTCCTGGTCTACCAGGGCGCGCTCACGCTCGGCGCCGGGCTGTTCGACACCATCTTGACCGACGGCAGCGACGCGCTGCTGTCGATGACGAGCGCCGGCGGGATCCTGATCATCGGCCTCGCGCTCAAGCTCCTGGACATCCAAGACGTCAAGGTCGGCAACTTCCTGCCGGCGCTGATCTTCGCGCCCGCCATTGCGGGCATCGCCTCGATCTTCTAACCGGCTAGGCCCGCGGCCCGACGCCGTTGATCGTCGGGCGCTCGCGCCGAAAGCCCGGCAGCCGCATCAGCTGGATCGGTCGCAGCGGTGAGGTCTTCTCGATGAAGAACGTCACGCCGTCGCGCTCCTCGATCGCCGAGACGGCGGACTCCTGGCGGCGCCACGCGAGCGCCCAGATGATCGTGAAGCCGGCCGCGATCCCCGGGATCTGCGGGCCCAGGAAGGTCAGCGCGCCGGCTACGGCCACGACGAGCAGCATCGGCCACAGCCGGTTGAGCATCGTGGTGCCCGGCCGGACGTCGGGCATCATCGTCGCGGCCTTGGCGTCGGCCAGCAGCCGCGCGATCGGCGGGTTGATCTCGTTGCGCCGCCCGACCCAGGAGCCGATCAGCGTCGCCACGACCCACCAGCCGGTCGCATACAGCGCGACCTGGTCGTCCTGGTCGCGCGTGGCGGCGATCAGCGTCAGCACACCGAGGGTGGTGGCGGCACCGGCGCTGAGCAGCACGGTCGACCGCAGGAAGTCCACGAACCGCATCGGCTACGCAGTGGCCGCCAGCGCTTCGAGCACCGTGCGCACGCCGAGCGGCCCGTCGACGAGCAGGTCGGCGGACTCCTCGAGCTCGGGCGGTGTCTCGTCGGAGGCGACGCCGATGCAGATCGCCTCGCGCAGCGTCCCCTGCGCGACCGCGGCGCGCAGGGCGTCGAAGGCGTCGAGGTCGGTGCGGTCGTCGCCGGCGTAGAGCGCGACGTCGACGTCGGCCTCGCTGAGCAGGTGCGCGACGCCGAGCCCCTTGTTGAGCTCCAGCGGCGGGCGCACCTCCAGGATCTTGCGCCCCCAGTGCGTGTGGAAGCCGGCCTCCTCGGCGCGCGAGGCGATGCCGCGCGCCGCCTCCTGCGCCGCGTCCTCGTCCGGCGCGCCGCGCCAGTGAAAGCCGAAGATCACATCCTTGTCCTCACCGCGGACGCGCAGGCGGTGGAGATCCTCGCCGCGCAGCTCGGCCTCGCCGAAGCTCCGCACGCGGCGCGCCCACGCGGCGATCCGCGG
>JBEVLC010000270.1:0-3112 GCA_040509415.1 Baekduia sp.
CGCCAGCGTGCTGAGCGCCGCGACCACGTCCGCCGCGCCGCCGTCCAAACCGTTGGACTTGAAGCGGTCGTGGCGCACGGGGTCACCGGTGACCGCTGATCCACCGGTGAGCTCCAGCACCGTCGCCGCGGTCGACTCGATCTGCACCGGACGGTCGAGGTGGAAGTCCACCATCTTGGTTGGGAAGCCGCCGAGCGCCGCGAACGGGATCCCGGTGGCCAGGACGACGAGCACGAAGATGGCCCCCGCGCGCAGGGCGACGCGGCGCTCGCCGCGCCCCAGCAGCCAGCAGAACGCGACCGCCGCCAGGGCCGCCGGCCAGAGCTTGGTCATCGTGCCGAGCGCGAGCAGGATGAACCCCAGCTCGATCGTCCCGCGCCGCGGCCGGGCGAGGACTAGCGCCAGGCCGGCGAGCGCCAGCGCGGTCGGGAAGAGGTCGAAGTGGGTGCGCACCAGCGCGCCCGCCAGCACCGGCAGCGCCACCATCGACCAGCCGGCAACCGGTCCTCCGGCCGCCCATGCCGCGAGCTGGGTGACCAGCGCGCAACCGAGCATCAGCAGCGACAGGTAGATGTCGTCGGAGCCGGCCAGCCGGAGCGGGATCAGCGCACCGGGCGGGTACTCGAAGTCGAAGTCCCGATAGGGCACGAGCCCGTGCGCCATCAGGTCCTTGTAGGACCCGTAGACGTACAGGTCGCCGATCGAGGCGTCGCTGAAGGGCCCGTGGCGCGTGGCGATCAGCCACACCGCGACCAGCGCCAGCGCCGAGAGCCCTACGCCGGGTCGGGGACGCGATAGCGCGCGAAGAGCGCGACTGCGAGGAACGGGAAGAACCACACCAAGTAGAGGTAGAACCAGTAGTTGAGCCCCAGCTGCAGCCCGATGACGACGGCGGCCGCCACGGCCGCCAGGCCCACGATGTCACGCCGGCGCGGCAAGAACGCCGCGACGACGCCGAAGAAGACCGCCGTCAGCTGCCACATGTGCTCGCCGACGGTCCAGTCGTACAGGCCCCAGATCGAGAACGGGGCGTCGCGGTTGGCCTGGAACGCGATCGTCCGGTCATAGATCGTGTGCAGCGACTCGCCGCGCAGGAGGATCGGCAGCGAGACGACCACCGCGGTCGCCACGAACGCGGCGGTGAACCTCGCGATCGTCGCCCCCATCCGCCCGCGCGGGGCATCGTGGGTCGCCAACAGCGGGGCGAGGCCGAGGGCGCCGAGCTTCGTCAGCCCCGCCAGCGCCGTCACCGCGCCGCGCGCGCCCGGCTTGCCCGCGACGTAGAGCGTCGCGGCCGCGAGCGCCGCGACGAGCCCGTCGTTGCTGTTGCAGTTCAACACGTACAGGCTGAACGGCCACGCCGCCCAGAGATAGGCCAGGACGATCCCGAGCCCGGGCCCGCGGATCCGCCTCCCCGCCAGGAACAGGAAGAGCAGCGTCAGGAGGTCGAACGCGATCGCCGCGGCGTGGGCCGCCGGCAGGTCATCCCACTTGCCGCTCCACGGCAGCGCCTGCTCGAACGGGACGTAGGCCTCGTAGGCGACCGGGCCGTAGGTGTCGCCGTGCTCGTCGTCCCTGGGGAAGTTGCCGTAGATCGGCTTGCCATCGACCAGCCGGTCGGCGCCGATCACGCCCGAGTACCCGACGTCGATCACGTTGGAGGCGTTGACGTTGAGGCCGATGCGGAAGCCGACGAGGAAGACGACCGCCACCGCCAGCCACACGGGCGAGACCCACAGCGGGAGGCGCCGGGTCGGCGCCGCGCCATCCTCGGGCGTTCGGCGGTAGCCGATCCACAGCATCCGCAGCAAGACGTAGAACAACAAGCCGGTGGCGATCGGGACCGACGCGTCGATGTTGGCGTCGTTGAAGTAGGCGACCGAGACCCCGAAACCGACGAGCGCCAGGAGGTCGAGCTGGAGCATCCCCGGACGGCGCCGCAGCGAGCAGAACGGCGCAAGGAACAGCACCGACAGCGGGATCCAGACCCACGGCGAGTTGACCTTGCGCCCGAACGCGCCGGTGTACCCGCGCGCCATCGTCCAGGCGACCTGAGGACCGTTCCACGCCTCGACGATCTTCCCGCTGGCATCGGAGACCTTGACCTGGGCGACCTCCTTGCGTTCCTTGCCGGTCCCAGGCGTGAACCAGCTGACCTGCCAGTCGTTGGGGCCCTTGAGGAAGACCTCCGGCTTGGCCTTCGGGTACTGGCGCAGCGCATCCTTGACCTTCGGGTTGCGCTCCGCGATTGCCAGCGCCTGGGCGCCGGCGAGGCGGTGGCGGGCGGGTGTGCCGCCGAGCGACTGGACCCGGCTGAGCTCGGTGGGGTTGGTCGGCGCGGTGGGCAGCAGGCCCGTCGTCGCCGCGGGCGCCGCGGTTGGTGCGGTCGCGATGCCGAGCAGCAGGCCGGTCAGCGCGAGGGCGGCCAGCAGCGCGCCCAGTGCCCTCACTCGCTGAACGTCCAGAGCTTGTTGCCGATGAAGTTGCACGGCGTGGCGGCCGCCACGGCGATCGCCTGGGCGACGACCTCCTTGAGACCCGCCGTGCTGACCAGCAGCTCCAAGACCGCGAGGTTGACGACGAACGCCGCGACGCTGATGACCAAGAACCGGAAGGCCTGCTGGCCGGCGTGCCCGTCACGGGCGTCGAAGGTCCAGTGGCGGTTCCACCAGAAGTTGTTGGTGACCGCCACCAGGAACGCCAGGAAGGCCGCCACGCGGTAGTCGACGTCGAGCCCGTGCACGCAGAGCGTGAACGTCACGAGGTTGACGACGTAGCCGCTGGCGCCCACGGCAGTGAAGCGCGCCAGTTGCCACCAATTGCGCGATTGGCGAACGCCGTGGCGCAAGCGGTCACGGCGGCGTAGCCGGTAGATGGCGTCGGGCACGGAGCCGGAGGCTACCCGGCCCACCCGAGGACAAGCACCGCAAGCGCGCGATCAGGCGGCGCCGAAGTGTGCGCGGACCATCGGGGCGACGTCGGTGATCGACCAGGCGCCCGCCCCGGGCGCCGGCCCCCGCCCAGCCGGCGCGTCCACACCGCAGAACGCCAGCGCACCCAGCGAGTCGGAGTGATGGAGGGAGCCGTGGCTGCCGCCGCCGACGTGGTCGGC
>JBEVLC010000271.1:0-10139 GCA_040509415.1 Baekduia sp.
ACACATGCCCAACCGTCCCCCACGCCGACCCCACAACCACCAACAACACCAACAACCCAGACACCACAGCAGCACACAACACCCGCAACAACCCCACACGCCGACCCGAGTTCACAGACATAACACCCTTCTCGCTCACCCAAACACCCTCAACCGGGCACACCCACCGGCCGGAAATTACCGACCAACCAATCGCGAGTAGCGCGCAGCCCAAATTCGCCGCAGACGTCTACATCTACAACTACACGACTCTGTTTCCTAAAGCAAGACCCCAAACCCCTACCCCTTTAGAGAACATACCGTTTCCTGTGTGTGAGAGAGACCCAGTACAGCCGCGTTGAACCATGGCAGGCGGACACAAGCTGGGGCCGCCAAAATGGACGACCCCAGCCCGAACCCACTAAACCATCAACCTGGCTACATCACCACGTTCAACAAACCAGTTGCCGTAGCCGAACCCAGCGCCGAGGCGGCCTGGTTACCGAAAGGCGGCGGAAGCGTCGCAGTAAACGAGCCAGCCGGACCAGCGCGGAAATTGAAGATCTTGCCGACCGAGGTGTAGCTGGCAGTCACGGACCCAAACAACCGGATATTGAGACCATTGTTAGAGCACTCGTTGAGAGTGCCGGGAGTAGTCTCGAACGAGACGTCAATGTCGACGCCATGAATGATGACGTCGCTAGTGTCCGGCACAGTCACCCGCCACGGGAGATTAGTCAGCGTAGCAGTCGTAGTGCAACCAACGCCAGAACCGAGATTGCCGTGGCAATTGTTGAAGCTGCCGCCGGTGATAGTCGCCACCGAAGAACTGTCCACGCTGACGCTAAAGGTTGAGGACGTACATCTCGACCCGGAACCCGTAGCCGTAATGGAGAACCCGACGTCGGACGAGTCAATCCGGCCATCCGTAGTATTCACCGGCGTCCAACTCGCCGCCGACGCCACCGACGGCAACACAAACGCACACAGCGCCATCACAGCGCCCAAGAGCAGCATGCTCTTCTTCGAAACCATCTTCAACATCTGAAATACTCCTTGTGAGTCCCGGCTCGCGCCGGGATCTATTGCGGTCCCGGAGCGCCGACTTGCTACGACGCGCTTCGGGGCCGTTCATGATGCGTCTGTCCCCGGGCGGGATCTGCGCCAAGACAGACGAACGCGACCTGCACTCAGGCTCCAGTCACGCCTTTCATAGGGAGGACGAGCGCTGACCGACAGTCACAAGTGATCCCCAACCGGGCCGCAAGGACAGCGCTCCAACAAGGTCAGTAGTACGCCTCGCCTAACTCGAAGTCAACAACAAGGACCGGGGCAGGCTCGACCCGATTAGTGCAGTCATCACCCAAAGATCCAATCAGCCACAAACACGCAGTACCTGCAATGACAGGAATTCTGGGCTTTGCGGTCGAGCTCCGATAGGCCAGTCAGTACCCCTGCCTATATGGCAGAACCTGCCTGTCCGGCGAGGCTGAGCGCAGCCCGGCCGGACTCCCGGCCCAGACGCCATCGGTGATCAGGGGACTGAACGCCAGCCAGTCCCTCAGCCCAACCCACCCAACGGGTCCGCCCACACCGGCGGACCCTCGCGGTGCCACCGCGGCGACGTGGTCGGCGGCGGCGCCAGCGCCGCACGGGCCACCAATAACGACGGCGCCGGATCGGCCAAATGCTCGCGAAGCGCCGCCGCGAAGTCCTCGCCCACCCCATCGACGGTACTCGCCCGCACCCCAAACGCACCCGCGAGCGCCACGAAGTCCGGCGTCACCAAATCGACGCCAAACGGCTCCACCCCACTGCGCTCCTGATCGAACCGCAGCATCCCGTAGCCCCCGTCATCCACGACCACCACCGTCAGCGGCAACTGCTCCTGCTTCGCCGTCGCCAGCTCACCGCACGCGAACAGGAAGCCACCATCACCGCAGACCGCAAGCGTCGGCCCGGCCGCCGCCGCGCCCAACGCCGCGGGGAACGCGTAGCCGAGCGTCCCCCACCCCATCGGGTACTGGAAGCGGCGCGGGCCGGCGGGCGTGAACATGCCGGCCAGCCAGTAGCCCGCGACGCACATGTCGGCGACCACGGTCACGTCGTCGGGCACAACGCGGGCGAAGTCCTCCAAGAACGCGATCTCATGCGGATGGTCGCCGCGCAACGAGCCGCGAGCACGGCGGCGGACCGTGACGAGATCGGCCCAGACGTCAGCGCCCGCCGGCGGCAGCCCGGCGGCCAGCGCGCGGGCGGCCAGCGCGGCATCGGCCTCGACCAGCACATCCGGCACGTAGTTCTTGTCAGCGTCGCGCCCATCGACGTTGACCGACAACAGCTTCCGCGGCCGCGGCAACCGCCAGTTCATGGTGTTCATGCCATCGAAGTCGGTCCCGATCGCGATCACGACATCGGCCTCGTCCCACAGCTCCCCGACCGCCGGCAGGTGCGGCGGGAGGCCAACTGCGCGCGGATCCTCATCGCCCACGAGTCCGCGCGAGCTAAACGTGGTCAGGATCGGCGCGCCCAAACGCCGCGCCAGCTCGGCGACCTCAGGACCGGCGTCAAGCGCGCCACCGCCCGCCCAGATCAGCGGCTTCCACGCGCCCGCCAGCAGCTCCAGCGCCTCGCCGACGTCCGGCTCGTCGGCCACGACCTCGGGTGCGAACTCGCCGACGTCCCAGCGCGGCCCGCGCGCCGACAGGCGATCGGTCGGGATCTCCACGAACACCGGCCGCCGCGGCGCCTCGAACGCGACCGCAATCGCGCTCTCGATGTCAGCCGGATCCTCCAGCCGAAAGATCTCCTTCGTCACCGGCGCGAACAGCGCGCGCTGATCTGACGCCTCGTGCAGCGCGCCACCGACCACGCCACGGCGCTTCAACGCCGTCGGGATGTCGGTGGCGATGACGACAATCGGCGAGCGCGACGCCCACGCCTCGCCGGTCGCCGCAAGCGTGTTCGCCGCACCCGGCCCGGTCGTCACCAACGCGACGCCGACCTCGCCGGTGGCGCGCGCATAGCCGTCGGCTGCATAGGCCGCGGCCTGCTCGTGGCGCACGCCGATCAGCCGGATCGACGACCGGCGCAGTGCCTCCCACGCGGCGAGGTTGTGCACGCCGGGCAGGCCGAAGACGACCTTGACGCCGGCGCGCTCCAAGCCGGCCACGAGCTGGTCGGCACCGGTGGCCGTCATGCGGCCGGCAGCACCCGCGGCTGCGCGGCGTGCAGCCGCTCCAACAGCACGGCCACTTCCTCATCCTCCGGCGCCAATCCCAACGCCCGCTCCGCCGCGGCGATCGCGTCACTCACCCGGTCGGTCCGCGCCAGCGCATGCGCGTAGCGCGACCACGCGTCGGCCCGCTCGCCGTCCAGCAACGTCGCCTGCTCGGTCGCCGTGACCTCGCCACCGAGATCACCACCAAGATGGTGCGCCAGCGCGAGATCGAGCAGGCCCTCGACCGTCGGCCCCAACCGTCGCGCGGTCTCCAGCGCCTCCAGCGCGCCCGCCCGGTCCATCAGCGCCAGCCGCAGCCGGCCGACGCGCTCCCACGCGCCCGCGTCGCCCGGGCCCAATTGCGCCGCACGCAGCGCCGCCTCGGCCGCCAGATCGATCGCCCGCATGTCCTCGTAGATACGTGCGGCGTAGCGCTGCGCAGCCGGACGCGTCGGGTCATGGCGGATCCAGTCGCGGACCGCGCGCCCCGCGGCGAGCAGGTCCCCCGCCTGCCAGAACGCGAGCGTCAGCAGCCGCAGGACCGAGATGTTGGTGGGCTCGGCGTCGCGCGCGTAGATGAGCCGCCGGGCGGCGAGCTTGTAGTCGCCCTCGACCATCGCGTGCTGGGCGGCGGTCATGAAGCGCTGCACGCGCTCGTGGCCAGGGTCGGGCTTGGAGAAGTCGACGAACTGCAGCGAGCCAGCCGGGACCGTGCGCACGCCCGGCTGGAAGCGCACACGCGCCCACTGCTGGACGTCGTCGCCACCGCCCGTGAAGTAGATGCCCGCGACCTCGCCCACGCCCCATTCCGGATAGGAGAGACAGCGCGCGTAGCGGTGCACGACCGAGTGGTCGGGAACGCGTGAGCCGAACGGGTCGTTCTTGGCGCGGTCGGCGTCGTGCGCGCGCCGGGCCTGGTCCTCCTCGTAGGCGCGGCGGCCGGCCTCGGCGCGGTAGGCGCGCGTGGCCGCGGCGCTGGCCTTGACCGCGTTGCGCGACACGCGCCCGCCCCGCGAGCCCTCGGCGAGGTTCTCCAACTGGTCGGCCGCCTCGTTGATGGCCTTGAGGTGACGCTCGTGCTCGATCTGCTTACCGGGCGGCGCGAGGTCGGGGTGCCAGACCTTGGCCTGCTTGCGCCGTGCGAGCTGGACGTCGCGCTTCTCGAATGGCGGCTCGAGCTCCAGCAGGAGGAGCGCCTGTTCGATGTCGAGGACCTGCGGCACGACCTTCGAGGGTATCGGCCGAACCCATAGGCTCCTAGACGTTGCCCCTGGCTGATGACACGACGCTGCGGCTTGGCGGTCCCGCCGGCCACCTGATCGAGGCACGCACCGACGAGGAGCTGATCGCGGCAGCTGCCGACGGCGATGTGCTGCTGCTCGCTGGCGGGTCGAACGTCGTGATCGCCGACGCCGGATTCCCCGGAACCGTCGTTCGGATCCTCACGCGCGGGATCACGCGCGACGGGGACGTCTTGCATGTCGCAGCGGGTGAGGTCTGGGACGACCTTGTCCGCTTCGCCATCGCGCACGGCCTGGCTGGCATCGAATGCCTGAGCGGCATCCCGGGCTCGGTCGGCGCGACACCGATCCAGAACGTCGGCGCCTACGGGCAGGAGGTGAGCGAGACCATCACCTCGGTGCGGGCCTACGACCGCCGCGGTGGTCGCGTCGTCGACCTGACGCCCGAGCAGTGTGGCTTCGGCTACCGCGACTCCATGTTCAAGCGGTCGCCAGGATCGTACGTCGTCCTGCGCGTCTCCTTCGCGCTGGAGACCAGCGAGGATGCGCGGCCGATCCGCTACCCCGAGCTGGCTGCTGCGGCGGGCGAAGCGCCCTCGCTGGCCGCCGTGCGCGAAGCCGTCCTGGCGCTGCGCCGGAGCAAGGGCATGGTGTTGGACCCCGACGATCCCGACACGTTCAGCGCCGGCTCGTTCTTCACCAACCCGATCCTCGACCGCCCAGCGCTCCCGGACGGTGCCCCCGCGTTCCCGCAACCCGACGGCCGCGTCAAGACCAGCGCCGCCTGGCTCATCGAGCACGCCGGCTTCACCAAGGGCTACGGCAACCCGGACGGCATCGCGATCTCCAGCAAGCACGTGCTCGCGCTCACCAACCGCGGCGCGGGCACGACGGCCGAGCTCGTGGCACTCGCCCAAGAGATCGCGCGCGGCGTCGAGACGGCCTTCGGGGTCGCGCTGCATCCCGAGCCGGTCTTCGTCGGGCACGTCTGGGACCCGATCCTGGCCTAAGCCTCCTATCCTGGAGGCTTCATGGCTCCTCAGTACATCTTCCAGATGCAGCGGCTCACGAAGGCCTACGGGCCCGAGAAGCCGATCCTCAACGACGTCTCGCTCTCGTTCCTCTCGGGCGCGAAGATCGGCGTGCTCGGCTACAACGGCGCCGGCAAGTCGACGCTGCTGAAGATCATGGCCGGCATCGACACCGACTTCCGCAGCGGCGAGGCGATGCTGGCCCCCGGCGCGACCGTCGGCATGCTCGAGCAGGAGCCCCAGCTCGACGAGACCAAGACGGCGCGCGAGAACGTCCTCGACGGCGTCGCCGAGACCAAGGCGCTCATGGACCGCTTCAACGAGCTGGCGGCCAACTACTCCGACGAGACCGCCGACGAGTTCGCCGAGCTGCAGGCCAAGATCGACGCGGTCGACGGCTGGAACCTCGACACGACGATCGACTACGCGATGGACGCGCTGCGCTGCCCGCCGGCCGACGCCGACGTCACCAAGCTCTCGGGTGGCGAGCGGCGCCGCGTCGCGCTCTGCCGCCTGCTGCTCAGCGCCCCCGACCTGCTGCTCCTCGACGAGCCGACCAACCACCTCGACGCCGAGTCCGTCTCCTGGCTGGAGCGCTACCTCGCCGACTACAAGGGCGCCGTCGTGGCCGTGACCCACGATCGCTACTTCCTCGACAACGTCGCCGGCTGGATCCTCGAGCTCGACCGCGGCCGCGGCATCCCCTACGAGGGCAACTACACCTCCTGGCTGGCGCAGAAGGAGAAGCGCCTGGAGATGCAGGAGCGCCGCGACCTGGCCAAGGAGCGCATCATCAAGGCCGAGCTCGAGTGGGTCCGCAAGAACCCCAAGGGCCGCCAGACCAAGCAGAAGGCGCGCATCTCCAACTACGAGGCCTTGGTCGCCGAAGAGAAGAACATCAAGCTCGACGACGTCCAGATCCACATCCCGATCGCCACGCACTTGGGCAATGTCGTCGTGCAGGCCGAGAAGCTGCGCAAGGGCTTCGGCGACAAGCTGCTAATCGACGACCTCGAGTTCGACCTGCCTCCCGGCGGCATCGTCGGCGTCATCGGCCCCAACGGCGCGGGCAAGACCACGCTGTTCAAGATGATCGCCGGCCAGGAGGAGCCCGACGAGGGCGCGCTGCGCATCGGCGATACCGTGCAGATCTCCTACGTCGACCAGAGCCGCGACTCGTTGGACCCCGAGAAGTCGGTCTGGGAGGAGATCTCCGGCGGGCTGGAGCAGATCACGGTCGGCACGCGCGTCATGAACTCGCGCGCGTATACGTCGGGCTTCAACTTCAAGAAGGCCGAGCAGCAGAAGAAGATCAAGATGCTGTCGGGCGGTGAGCGCAACCGCGTGCACTTGGCCAAGCTGCTGCGCACCGGCGGCAACCTGCTGCTGCTCGACGAGCCGACCAACGACCTCGACACCGACACGCTGCGCGCGCTCGAAGAGGCGCTGCTCAACTACGCCGGCTGCGCGGTGGTCATCTCCCACGATCGCTGGTTCTTGGATCGCGTCGCGACGCACGTGCTCGCGTTCGAGGGCGACTCGAAGGTCACGTGGTTCGAGGGCAACTTCGAGGCCTACGAGCAGTGGCGCCACGAGACCCTCGGCGACGAGGCCGACCGGCCACACCGCATCACCTACAAGAAGCTGACGCGGACCTAGTTACGCGACGAGCCCGGGGATCCGCGCCAGCGCGGCGGGGATCTCGCGGGCCATGTCGATCACGACGTCGGCGCCGGTCAGGTCTGACGGCCGGAACGGCCCGGTCGCGATCGCGATGACGTGGACGCCGTCGGCGCGGGCGCAGGCGATGTCGCGCGGCGTGTCGCCGATGACGACGGTCTGCTCGCGGGGGTAGGACGCGATGCCGAGCGCCGCGGCGTGGCGCGCCCGGGCGATCTCCGGCAGGTCGGTGCGATCCTCGGAGTCCGAGCCGAACGCGCCCTCACCGCGCGCGAAGTGATGGCCGATCCCGGCGCGGTCGACCTTCAGGCGCGCGACGCACTCGAAGTTGCCGGTCAGCAGCGCGAGGTCGACGTCGTCGCGCGCGGCCAGCAGGTCGAGCACCTCCGCGACGCCAGGCGCCAGGTGCGCCGACAGGTCATCGGGGCAGCGCTGCCCGAACTCGGCGCAGGCCATGACCTGGACGTCGCGCGCCCGGTCGTCGATCCGCTCGGCCGGCACGTCGGCCAGCGTGAGGATCGAACGGGCGATCGCGCCATCGGTGCGGCCGGCGGCCTCGACCTGGCCGGTCGGCAGCTCCTGAACCTGGTGGATCCGGCGCAGCGCGGCGTACATCGACTCCGCGTGCTCGCGCGAGGCCTTGAGCAGCAGCGTGCCATCGATGTCGAAGAGCAGCAGCAACGCTCGGAATAAGACCACATCCGAATTCTCAGGCAGCGCGCCACGCATCCACGTATGCTCAGTATTGCTTTTTCATACACACGGGTATTCGAGCCGCTGGCGGGCGCGATGACATCTGCGAGGGTTGGTCCAAGGATGCGAACCGGGAAGGGCACGGCCAGGGAACGGCCGCGGCGATGGCGTGCGCGCGGCACGGCGTTGATCCGCAGCGCCGAGGACGCCGAGGCCTTCCACGAGTTCTATGCGGCCAACGCCCAGCGCGTGGTCACGTTCTTCTCACACCGCTCCCTCAACACTGACGTCGCGTGCGACCTGGCCGCCGAGACGTTCGCGATCGCGCTGCAGCGCCGGCGCCAGTTCCGCGGGGGCACCGACGCCGAGGCCGAGGCATGGCTCTTCGCGATCGCCCGCAGCCAGCTGTCGCACTATTGGCGTCGCAGCATCGCCGAGCGCCGGGCGTTGGCGCTGGTCCGCGCGGATCCGCCATCGCTCGCGCAGTCCGAGCTCGATCGGATCGAGGAGCTCGCCGGCGTGTTGGAGCTTCGCCGCCGCGTTCGGCATGCGATCGCCGAGCTCAACGCGCTCCAGGCCTACGCGGTCACTCAGCGGATCGTCGAGGAGCGCGGGTACGACGAGCTCGCCCAGGAGCTCGGCGTGTCGCAAGACGTCGTCCGCGCGCGCGTGTCGCGCGGGCTGCGCACGCTCGCCGTGGCGGTCGGCTAGGGCTACCGACTACCGCTCGAAGGAGGTGCCCGGCGCCAGGCGCTGCGCGAAGGCCGCGGCGAGCTTGGCGGCGTTGAGCACATCGTCGAGCTGGACCAGCTCGACCGGCGAGTGCATGTAGCGCAACGGCAGGCTGACCAAGCCGGTCGGGATGCCCGAGCGACTGATGTGGATCGCGTCGGCGTCGGTACCCGTGAAGCGCGCCGAGGCCGACAGCGTGTGCGGGATCTCCTGCGCTTCGGCGGTCTCCAGCAGCAGCTCGGAGACCTGCGGGTGGATGGTCGAGCCACGCTCGATAACCGGGCCCGAGCCGAGCGGGTGGGTGCCGTTCTCGCGCTCGTCGACGCCTGGCGCGTCGGTGGCGTGGGTCACGTCAACGACGAGCGCGACGTCGGGGCGCACCGCGTGCGCGAACGTGCGCGCGCCTGCGAAGGTGATCTCCTCCTGGACCGCGGCGACCGCGACGACGTCGCCGGCCGCGCCGCCGGCCTCGGCGACCAAGCGCGCCGCCTCGTAGGCGACGAAGCAGCCGAGGCGGTTGTCCATCGCGCGGGCGATGACGCGGTCGTTGGGCAGCTCGACGGGATCGCCGGCGATCACCGCGACGTCGCCGATGCGCACCAGGCTCTTGGCCTCGTCGCCATCCTTGGCGCCGATGTCGATATGCAGGTCCTTCATCTCGGCGGCGACCTTGCGCTCGTCGGGCTTGAGGAGGTGGATGGGCTTCTTGCCCACGACGCCGGGAATGACGCCCTCGCGCGTGCTGACCTCGACGCGCTGGCCGACGAGGATGCCCGGGTCCCAGCCGCCGACGCCGGTGACGGCGAGGTAGCCCTTGTCGTCGATGTGGGTGACGATCAGGCCGATCTCGTCGATGTGGCCGACGATCGCGACAGTCGGCCCTTCGCCGCTGCCTTTGACCCGCGCGGTGACGGTGCCCATGACGTCGATGTGCACCTCGGCAAACGGCGCGCACGCGGCCGCGAAGGCCTTGGCCGGCGCGGTCTCATAGCCCGACGGGCCCGTGGCGGTGAGCAGGCTGCGCAGGACGTCGGGGAGAGGCATTCGCGGCAGGCTATCGCGCGCCCTGGCGGCGCCGTTGAGCACCTACGACCGTAACCTCGGGCACGTTTCGCAGTTGCAGATGGTGCGGTAACCCGTATCGACAAGGGCTGCCGCCTCGATCAGAGTGCCTGCCCCCTCCCCATGATCCGCGTTCTCGTCGTCGACGACCACCCAGTTTTACGTGCAGGGCTTGAAGCCGTGCTTCGTGCCGAGCCCGGCTTTCGCTGCGTGGGCGGCGCGGAGGACGGCGCGATGATGTGGGTGCTGCTGCGCCGTACGCGCCCAGACGTGGTCGTCCTTGACCATCGCTTGGGCGACGAGGACGGCATCGAGCTCTGCCGCGCGCTGCGCACCGAGCCCGACCCGCCGTCAGTTCTGCTCTACACCGCCGACCCGAATAGCTCGCTGGAGCGCTTGGCGCTGGAGGCCGGGGCTTTCGGCCTCGTCGACAAGGCCATCGACGTCGGGGCCCTCTTCGACGCGATCCGCGTCGCGGGCCGCCGGACGGGCGGATCTGGC
>JBEVLC010000272.1:0-6248 GCA_040509415.1 Baekduia sp.
CGACACGGCGGAATGCCAGACGGTCGAGGTGAAGCTCGACGGCGCCCGGTAGAAGCCCTGTTTGAGGTAGGCGCGCTGGCCGGTGTAGAGCGTGGCCAGCGCGGTGCGCGCCACGACGGTGGCGCCGTCGAGCTTGAGCTCCACCGCGCCGCCATCGATGGCGTCTGACCAGCTGACCCGCAACTCGAGGTCCTGCCAGCGCCCGCGTGTCAGCGGCGCGAAGTCCCAGCTGCGCGACTGCTGGGGCGTGCAGTCGAGGCCGAGCCCACCGCCACGGACTTGGAGCCGCAACATCGCCGGGATCTGCTTCGTGTTGACCTGCAGGGCGATGTTGGGGTGGCAGCCGTCGGGTGCGGACTCGTGGAATTGGGTGAAGATGTTCCACGTCGAGTCCGCGACGGGCGCGAACGTCGCCGGAAAGCGCGTCGACCAGCGGTAGACCTGCTGGGTTCCGGGCGTCGCGCGCGTCGCCGCGACCGAGGCGACGCGCTCGGTGCGCTCGCCGCTGCGGACCGGCGAGTCGCCGTGGCGCACGACGAAGCGGGTGACATGGCGCGAGGCGACCATCACCGGGTCGATGTTGGACGGTGCGATGGCCTCCTCCTTGTGCCACACGATCGTGCGCGCCGGGGCGGCGGGCACGGCAACCAGTCCGGCGGCGGCCAGCGCGGCGATGAAGGGGAGGTGGGATCGGCGCCCGTGCACGTTCACCGGTGCTCGGCAGATGCTGATGGCCGTTGAGTGCCCGCCCCGGCATTCGACGAATCGAGGAGCGGCGCGGTCTGCGGATGGGTTCGGTGGCGGGCCGGTCAGTCCTGCCACGACGGGGTCGAGCGGCACAGCAGCGCGACGTCCTGCGCATCGGCCAGACCGGCGGGCGACGCGTCGGCGGCCCCGCGCACGCGCAGCCGCTCCAGCGGCAGCGGCCCGTGGCCGGCGACCAAGACGACGTTGCCCTGCCGGCGTCCCCGCAACACCGGGCCGGCACCCAGCGCCGCCACGGTGGCGAAGTGCTCGCGCAGGCCGGCGGCGATCGCGCGGACATCGTCCATCGGCGGCGAGTCGACCACGTTGATGGCCAACGCGCCGCCGGGGGCGACAACTCGCGCCGCATCGGCCAGCGCGGCGCTCGTCGCCAGGTGGCGCGGCACGCGCGCGCCGACGAACGCGTCGATCAGCAGCGCGTCGGCCGACGCAGCGTCGCGGCCCGCGAGGTGCGTCCGCCCGTCGGCGATCCGGACCTTCAACCCGGGCAGCTTGCGCAGCCCGAGGTGCTCGCGGGCCAGCGCGATCACGTCCTCGTCGACCTCGATCACCTCTTGGCGGCGCGTCCGTGTCCGGTCGGTCGCCGCCAGCGACCGCGCCAGCGCGCACCCGGCGCCGCCGACGTGCACGATCCGCCGCGCCCGCAGCGCCTCGACGACGTCGCGCATCCGTCGCAGGTAGTCGAACTCCAGATGCCGTGGATCGGCGAGGTCGATGTAGGACGCGTCCATCTCGCCCTGGCGCAGCAGCCGTCCCGTCGGCCGCTGGCCGTCGCGCTGCACGACCAGCTCGCCGACCTCGGCGAGGATCTCGGGGCCGGAGCGGCGCTTTGCCATCGCCGCGCAACCTAGCCGCTGACGATGCACATAGTTGTGGACTCGGCGGGGCATCTGTGCCCCATGGCTGTATCGACCGATTCGCCGGCGCTCAGCGTGGATCTCGCAGCGCTGCGCACGCTGCTCGACGGCGAGCACGCCGAGATCCGCGACCGCTGCCGCGCGTGGCTGAGCGATCCGGCCAACGCGCCGCGTCCCGATCTGCCGCTGGAGGAGCACCGGGCGCAGGTGCTCGCGTGGGCGCGCGAGCTGGCCGACGCGGGGGAGACGGCGCGCGGCTTCCCGGAGGAGTTCGGCGGACGCGGCGAGGTCGGCGGCTCGATCGCCGGGTTCGAGACGCTGGCCTTCGGCGACCTGTCGTTGTTGGTCAAGTGCGGCGTGCAGTTCGGCCTCTTCGGCGGCGCGGTCCTGCACCTCGGCACGCGCAAGCACCACGAGGCCTACCTGAGCGACATCACGTCGTTGCGCCTTCCGGGCTGCTTTGCGATGACCGAGACCGGCCATGGCTCCAACGTCCAGCAGCTCGCCACGACCGCGACCTACGACGCGGCCACGGGCGAGTTCGTCATCTCGACGCCTGACGACGCCGCACGCAAGGACTACATCGGCAACGCCGCGCGCGACGGGCGCATGGCCGCGGTCTTCGCCCAGCTGATCGTCGGCGGCGAGCCCCGCGGCGTCCACGCGCTGCTCGTGGCGCTGCGCGATGACGACAACAACGTCCTGCCCGGCATCCGGATCGAGGACTGTGGCGCCAAGCTCGGCCTCGACGGCGTCGACAACGGCCGGATCTGGTTCGACGACGTGCGCGTTCCGCGCGACAACCTGCTCGACCGCTACGCGACGGTCAGCGCCGACGGCGTCTACGAGAGCGCGATCGAGAACCCCACCAAGCGGTTCTTCACCATGTTGGGCACGTTGATCCAGGGACGCGTCTCGGTCTGCGGGGCGTCGATCAGCGCCACCAAGGTCGCCCTGGCGATCGCGATCCGCCACGCCGAGTCGCGGTGCCAGTTCGGGCCGCCCGGCGAAGACGAGGTCGTGTTGCTCGACTACCGCACCCACCAGCGGCGGCTGCTGCCTGCGCTGGCCAAGGTGTATGCCTTGCACTTCGCTCAGGAGGACGTCGTCGCGCGCCTGCACCGCGTCTTCACCGCCGATGCCGAGCTCGACCGCGAGCGGCGCGAGCTCGAGACGCTCGCCGCCGGCCTGAAGGCGGTCGCGACCTGGCACGCGACCGCGACGATCCAGGAGTGTCGCGAGGCCTGCGGTGGCATGGGCTACCTGAAGGGCAACCGCTTCGCCGCGCTCAAGGCCGACACCGACGTCTTCACGACCTTCGAAGGCGACAACACCGTGTTGCTCCAGCTCGCCGCCAAGAACCTCCTGACCGACTTCCGCGACCAGCTCGGCGAGCTCGACCCGCTCGGCACCGCCAGCTTCTTCGCCGGGCAGGTCTTCGAGACCGTCGCCGAGCGCAGCGCGATGCGCGAGGTGCTCACGCGCCTGGCCGACGACCTGCTGCCCGGCCGCGACGACCAGGCCGACCTCGCCAGCCGCGAGGTCCAGCTGGAGCTGCTGCGCTGGCGTTCCAGCCACATCCGCTCGGGCGTCGCGCGCCGGCTCAAGGGCGGCATCGACGGCGGCCGCGAGCCGTTCGCCGTCCTGATCGACTGCCAGGACCACCTCATCGCCGCGGCCCGCGCCTACGTCGACTGCTTCGTGTTGGAGCGCTTCGCCGCTGCCGTCGAGCGCTGCCCGGACCCGGGCGCGCGCGTCCTGCTCGATCGCCTGTGCGACCTGTACGCCTTGAGCGCGATCGAGGCCGACCGCGGCTGGTTCCAGGAGCACGGGCGCCTCTCCTCGACCCGCTCCAAGGCCGTCATCAAGGCGGTCAACACGCTCTGCGCGACGCTGCGGCCACACGCGCTCGGGTTGGTCGAGGCGCTCGGGGTCCCGGAGACGTCGTTGGGCGATGCCGCGCCCGTCGCGCGCGCCGCGCCCCGCTAGGAGGCTGGCGTCGCCACCGCGAGGCGCCGGCGGTGGATGATCCACGCGATCAGCCCGGCCGGCAGCATCAGCCAGTAGGAGACCAGGCGATAGGCGAGCGTCGCGACCGCGGCGTCGCCGCCGCTGACGCCCGCGAGCGCGAGCGTCGCCGTCAGGCCCGCCTCGACGACGCCGATGCCACCCGGCGTCAGCGGGATCTGGGCCAGCAGCTGCGCGGCGACGTAGGCCAGCAGGACCAGCGAGAAGCGCGGGCTCGCGCCGACGGCGGTGATCGCGGTCACGAGTGCCAAGAGGTCGAACAGCCAGCGCCCGACCGCGGCGCCGCAGGCGACGAGCAGGCGGTCACCGAGACGCTCGGCAACCTCGTCGCGCTGGACGACGAGGCGATCGGGCAGCGACGGCGACAGCGCGCGGTCGCCTGGCAGTCGCTGGCTGACACGAACCGCGAGCCGTCCGACCCATCGCAGCGTGCGCTCGCTGCGCGCCGCCGCCAGGCCGATGCCGAACATCGCGACGAAGAGGCCGAGGCCCAGCACGCCCGTCTCGAACAGCGTCTCGGGGACGCGCAGCCCGAAGATGATGGCCGGCAGCGCGAGCACCGGCAGCACGCAGAGCCCCGCGATCTGCAGGACCGTCGCGGCCGCCAGCCCCGTCGCGATCGACGCGCGCGGCACGTCGGACGTGTTGAGCATGTTGTACTGCGTGGCCGCCGCGGTCGCCGCGCCGCCCGGGATCACGCGCCCCAGCGCGCCGCCGGCCAGTTGCGAGGTGGCCACGCCGAGCGTGTCGCGCGTGCCGATCGACAGCGCCTGCAGTTCCCACAGACACCAGCAGGACGCCGCCTCGGCCAGCACCATCGCGACCAGCCACCACGGCTTGAGCGTGATGACCTCGTCGAAGGCGCCCAGCACCTCGCCGATCGCCGGAGCGACGCCGTAGATGACCAGGGCGGTGAGGGCAAGCGCCGCTGCGCGCCGTGCCAGGGACGGCATTACGCACTCACCCTAAAGGGCGAGGCGGCGCTCAGACCGCGACCGCGGTGGGCGTCCAGCCGGCGGCGCCGGGCAGGCGCGGAACCAGCAGGCACTGAAACGCGCCGCAGTCGAGCCGCACGGCGACACCGGCGCTGAGTCCGCCGGGCGCGGGCGTGCGCTCGGGGCGCAGTGGATGGAGCCCGAGCTGCGCGTGTCCGCGCCGGGATGCCGCGGCGCAGAGGGCGCGCCCGGCGTGCTCCTGGCTCAGGCGCCAGCCGGCGGCGACGAGGGCCGCGCCGTGCCAAAGCTCCCAGCGCCAGCGGCGCAGCCCGACCCGGTTGGGGGGCAGCGGATGAAGGGCGTAAGCGAAGTGTGGGCCGTCATCGCGCAGCGGCACTCCTCCAAGCTAGCGTGCTCGCGGCCGATACAGGGGAGGTGGGGGAACGATCTCGCAGCTTCGTCGTGCCGCTGGCGGTGCTCCTCGTGCTGTCGCTCGGCGGCTTCGTGCTGCGGATGCACAGCCGGGCGCAGGCCACGACGACGGTCGGCCGGACCGTCGGCCACCTCAGCGCGCAGGAGCGCGCCGCGACGTTCACGTTTGACCCCGGCGTGCCCGCGGCCGATCGCGATGCGTTCCTCACCGCCGTCGCCCGCGCACGGCCCGAGGCCCAAGCGCTCATCGCCGCGGTCGACGGCCTGGTCGACGTCCACATCGGCGTGACCCCCGCGGGCACGGCGGGGACGACGCAGCAGGTCGGCGACCGCTACGTCGTGAACGTCAACCTCGGCATGGTCTCGCAGCGCTACGGGCAGCGCGGCATCGACCGCGACGTTCTGCACGAGCTGGGCCATGTCATCGACTTCGCCCTCGTCGGACCGGACCTCAACGCGCGGCTCGACCTCGCGATCCCGCGGGGCTACGGCTGTGACCGTGGCACCTCCGGCTCCTGCGCCAACGAGGTCGAGCGCTTCGCCGAGAGCTTCGCCAAGTGGGCGACGGGCGACATCGGCGTCGACCTCTACCTGGGCTACAAGATCCCGCCGCCCGACGACCTCGCCGGCTGGGGCGCGCCGCTGGCCAAGCTGGCCGGTGCCGGCTCCTGACCTACCGCAACCGCGCGTACACGGCGGTGTCGGCGCGGATGCCGGGTTTGACGTAAGCGTTGCGCCGCACGCCTTCCAGGACGTAGCCGCAGCGTTCGGCGACGCGCGTGGAGGCGACGTTGGCGACCTCGATGAGCAGCGTCAGACGCTCGAGGTGCTGCTCGTCGAAGGCCCAGCGGGTCAGTGCGGCCACTGCCGCGGTGGCCACGCCACGCCCGCGGGCAGTTGGGGCGACGGTGTAGCCGAGCTCCGCCTCGCCGGCCTCGCGCTCGATCGCGACCGCCAGCGCGAGCCCGAGGAAGGTCCCGTCGTCGTCCTCGATGGCGAACGCCTCGCGCGTCCCGTCGCGGCGGCCCTCCTCGTAGCGCGCCAGCCACGTGCGCGGGAAGGTGCGCTGCGGCGGATCCGGAAAGCGGGTGTAGCGCCGCACGTCGGCATCTTGGGCGAGCGCGGCGAAGTCGTCGAGGTGGGCGGCGGTGAAGGGCACTAAGCGGACGGTGGAGTCCATGCCGATTGATCCTAGGACGACGGCGGTGGCGCTCTCCGCAGAGTGCGGGAG
>JBEVLC010000273.1:0-5250 GCA_040509415.1 Baekduia sp.
GCGCCGTCGGCCGTCGTCGGCCGCCTCGGCGCGCTGCCGCAGCGCTTCCCGCTGCGCGTCTCGGCGACCGACCTGGACTCCAACCGCGTCGTGCACCAGAACGTCGAGATCGCCGATGAGACCGTCGCCGGGCAGCCGACCGGCAGCTCGTCGCTGACGCAGGTCGGCCCCGTCGCCGTCGCCCAGGCGGCCTACGACATCCTGCGCGGCTCGCCCGCCCGCCAGAGCGGCGAGATGTGCGTGCGGATCACGATCCGCGAGCGCAAGGCGCCGCTGCGGTTCTGCAACACCTACGTCGGCGGCTCGCCGAGCTCACCGGCCGCGCCGCTGGTCGCCGACTTCGCCGCCGCCTCCGGCCTCCTCGACGCCTACAACTTCGGCACGCTGCACGTCACGAGCGCTGCCGTCAACCTCAAGCTGCGGCGCGACCTGCACCAGGCCTACCTGCTGGGCGCCGCGGCCCCGACCCGCGTGCGCCGCGGCAGCGACGTCAAGGTTCGGATCCTGGCCCAGCGCGTCCGCGGCGCGCGCTTCACGAGGACCGTCAAGGTCCACATCCCGCGCTACCTCAAGCAGGGCACGCAGATCCTGAGCCTCAAGGGCACGGCCGCCGACGCGGTGGCCGGCCAGGGCGACGCCCAGGACCTCAGCTCGACGTTCACCATCACCTTGGGCGACGAGGGCGATTCGGACGACGACGATCCCGGCCCGCGCGACCTCGACGAGCTGGCCCAGGCCTTCGCCGGCCTGGCCCGTGAGGACGGCGTGACCGCGAGCTTCCGCAGGCCCGGCGACAGCAGTGGCGACTCGGCCACGAGCGAGATCGCGGTCCTGCGCGACCCGCAGCTGCGCATCAGCGGCAGCACACGGCTGCGGGTCGTGGTCCGGCCGTAACGCGGCCGGACTAGCTCAGGCGGTTCTCGATGCCCAGCGGGGCGGGCCCGCCGGCCTGCGGAGCCGCGACGGCGTCTGCGTCGCCGGCCTGCTCGACGCCGAGCGTCTCGGCCAGCTCGCCGGACTCGAACATCTCCAGCACGATGTCGCAGCCGCCCACAAGCTCGCCGTTGAAGAAGAGCTGCGGGATCGTCGGCCAGTTGCTGATCGCCGACAGCTCCTGGCGGATTCGCGGATCCGGGAGGATGTCGACGGCGGCGAACGGCGCGTCCAGCGCCTGCAGCGCCGCGACCGTGCGGGCGCTGAAGCCGCAGGCTGGCGCCTCCGGCGTGCCCTTCATGAAGAGGATCGTCGGGTTGTCGCGGATCGCCTCGGCGATCGCGTCACGGATGGGGTTGGTGTCGCTCATGCCTGCTGCTCCGGGACTCGGGTGGTGAGGGACAGCGCGTGGATCGGGCCACCGATCTCTGCGCCGAAGACGTCGTAGACGAGCCGATGCTGCGCGATGCGGCTCAGACCGGCGAAGGCGGGGGAGACGACGGTGGCGCGGAGATGGTCTCCCGTGCCCGTCCAGTCCTCCACCTCGGCGGTGCTCTCCGGGATCGCCGCCTCGATGCGGCGCTTGATCTCGTCGGTCGTCGGCATTGATGCTTGAGGGTATCGCTATCCTTTGTATAGCGATGACCGGAACGACCGTCACATTCAACGCCAAGGGCGTCCTCTTCACCGAGAAGGGCGCCGAGAAGGTCCGCGAGTTCCTGGATTCCCAGGGCGCTGACGTCACCTCCGCCGGCCTGCGCGTCGGCGTGCGCGGCGGCGGCTGCTCGGGCTTTCAGTACCAGCTCGCGTTCGATGACCAGAAGGACGGTGACGTCGTCTTCGAAGACCACGGTCTGCGCATCCTCGTCGACGCCCAGAGCCTCCCGTACGTCGACGGCTCCCACATCGACTACGTCGACTCGCTCCAAGGCGCCGGGTTCCAGGTCAACAACCCGAACGTCGTGGCGGCCTGCGGCTGCGGCTCCTCGTTCCGCGTCGAAGACGAAGAGCAGGTCTCAGCCGTCTGACGGCTGCCCTGCGCGCGGCGGCCCTCTGCGCCGCGCTGCTCCTCGCCGGTTGCGGCGAGGAGCGACCGGACCCCGCGCCGGCGGCGACCGCCCCGGCCGCTCCGCAGCGCGCGCCCGCTGCCAAGCCGACGGTCCTGGCCACCGGCCTGACCGAGTCCAACTCGCAGCTGCTCTGGCCGGCGGCTGAGCATGCGGTGGCGCCCGGCTTCGACGCCTGGCGTGACCGCCTCCTCGCGCTGCAGCCGCGCTACCTGCGCGTGCCGGTCTACTGGCACCAGCTGCAACCCGATCCCGCCCAGCCGGCCGATCTGCGCCACCCCGCCGACGGCTGCCTGCGCGGGCGGCCGCCGTGCGGCGAGTTCAGCGGGATCGCCGACGAGCTCGCCGCGATCGCAGCGTTGCAGCGCGCCGGCCTCGGCGTCCCACAGGTGCAGATCGTCATCGCCGGCGTGCCCGACTGGGCCGCCAACCCGGCGTCGGGCTGCGAGCGCGAAGACGCCGGCCCCCGCTCGCGGCCGATCAACGCCGCTGGCATCGAGGCCTACAAGGCGCTGATCACCCAAGTCGCCGCGCTGGCGGCCGAGCAGGGCGCGGTGGTCCGCTGGTGGAGTCCGTGGAACGAGCCCAACCACCCGGCGTTCATCAGCCCGCAGCGTGCTGCCTGCAGCCCGGATTCGCCGTCGCTGGCGCCCGCGGTCTACTCCCAGCTGGTGCTCGCCGCCAAGGCCGCGCTGGACGCCGCGCCCGGCGATCAGCGGCTCGTGCTCGGCGAGATGGCCGGCACGACCGTCGCCACGTCGAAGCGCTCCACCGTCACGGAGATGGTCGCCGCGCTGCCCGACGAGGTCGCGTGCGCGAGCCGGACGTGGTCCCAGCACGACTACGCGCAGGTCACGCCGGATCCGAACAAGCCCGACCCGATCGTCGAGCTGGAGCGGGCGCTTGACGCGCGGCCGTGCACGCAGGGCGCGCACATCTGGGTGACCGAGACCGGCGTCGGCGGCGACGACCCGGGCGGCCTGCGGCCGATCGACGACGCGTCGCTGCGCGCGCAGTGTCGCGCCCAGCACCTCGCGCTGCTGCGCTGGGCCGACGATCCGCGCGTCGACGCGGCGTTCCAGTACACCTTCCGGGAGGACACGGCCTATCCCGTCGGCCTCGCCGACGCTGGCCTCACCCGCGTCTACCCCACCTACGACCTCTGGGCCGCGTGGGGCGCACGCGGACCGACCGACCCGCCGCCCACGCTGCCGCAGGCCTGCGCCTGACGACCCCTACAGCGCCGGGACGTGCAGCGCCTGGCCGTCGAGTGCGATCAAGGCGCGCTCGACCGACGTGTTGATGCACGTGAACGACGGCGTGTCGCGCTTGGTCCAGGCCGACGCCTCGGTGGTCCGCAGCCGCTGCACGAGATCCAGGAACGCGCCCGCGTCGTTGGTGTCGAAGGCGACCACGAACTCCTGGTCGTCGAGCCCGAACGAGTAGGTGGTGTGGTTGTCGACCGTCGGGTACGCGCGGCCGACCGCGATGTGCTCCTGCATGATCCGCCAGCGCTCCGAGGCCTCCAGGCCGTACCACTCGCGCGTCTTGACGAACGGGTAGACGAACAGGTACTTGCCCTTGAAGCGGCGCGGGATCTGACGCTCCTCGTCGCTGTACTCCGAGGCCTTGCGCAGGCCCAGGAACGAGTGGGGCTGCGTTGCCCAGCGCATCAGGCCCGACTGCGACAGCACGACGTGGAACTCGTGGATGCGATCGAGGTTCTCGGCCTCCATGACCAGCATCAGCTCGGCGTCCGCGCGCGTACCTACGAGGGAGAAGCCCTGCAGCAGGTGGTCGGTCCCGAAGTCCTCGCAGGCGGCCAGGAACTCCTGCTTGTGCTGTGCGCGCTCGGACTCCGGCAGCCGCCGCCAGGCAGGATCGAGCTGCAAGAACGTGTACTTCACGAAGTGACGGTCGGCCATATGCAGCCCGAGTCTATTGTGAAGTGGGGTTACCCCCAGGGCGGTTCCGGGGCGCCGGCCGATACGATGGGCGCGATGCGCATCGCGCTCGTCAGCCCCTATTCGTGGACCTACCCCGGGGGCGTCACGCGGCATATCGAGGCACTGCGGGAGGAGCTTTCCTCGCTCGGTCACGATGTGCGAGTCCTGGCCCCCGTCGATCCGCCCGACCGCCGCTCGGCGCGGCGGCATCGTGGCGCGGTCCCGCAGGAGCGCGAGCTGCCGAGCTGGCTCGTCTCGCTCGGCCGGACGATGGGCTTCCCGGCCAACGGCGCCGTCTCCAACCTGACGATGCCTTATGGGCCAAACGTCCACGCCCTGCGCGAGGAGCTGCGCACCGGTGGCTACGACGTGGTCCACCTCCACGAGCCGGTCGTTCCGTGCGTCGGCTGGGACACGCTGATGACCTGCGGCGTGCCGATGGTCGGCACCTTCCACTGCTACTCGGCCAACGCGCTGACCAACGGGATCGCGGTCGCGATCGGCGCCCGCCGCCGTCTCAACCGCCTGAAGGTTCGGATCGCGGTCTCCGAGGCCGCTGCCTGGACGGGCGAGCGCTTCTACGGCGGCCGCTACCGCGTGATCCCCAACGGGGTCGCGGTGTCCGATGCCCTGGAGCTGGCGCCGGCCCAACGGGTCAGCCCCGAGCGCCCGCTGCAGATCGCGTTCGTCGGCCAGGCCGTCGAGCGCAAGGGTCTGCCGGTGCTGCTGCGTGCCTTCGAGGCGCTGCGCGAGCACGTGCCAGCCGAGCTGAAGATCGTCGGCGCTACGGCCGAGGAGGTCGAGCCGTTGCTGCTCGACGGCCGCGAGGGCGTCACCGTCCTGGGCAAGGTCGACGACGCAACCAAGGTCCAGATCCTGCGCGAGGCAGACGTCCTGGCCGCCCCGTCGCTGGGCGGCGAGAGCTTCGGCATGGTCCTGACCGAGGCGTTCGCGGCCGGCACGCCGGTCGTCGCCTCTGACATCGCCGGTTACCGCGACGTCGTCAACGACGGCGTCGACGGCATCCTCGTGCCGCGCGGCGATGCCGCCGCGCTCGGCGAGGCGCTGCGGGCGCTGGCGCTCGATCCCGCCCGCCGCGACACGTTGGCGTCCGCGGCGCTGGAGACCGCCCGGCAGTACGCCTGGCCGCGCGTCGCCGCGCAGGTCCTGGAGGCCTACGAGGACGCGATCGCGATCGAGGAGCCCGCCGGCGCGGCGCGGCGCATCGCCACCCGTCATGGCATGGCACCGGCGGACGGACTGCCGCGGGTCGGCCCGGCAAGGCTTCAGCCGCTCGAGACGGC
>JBEVLC010000274.1:0-2746 GCA_040509415.1 Baekduia sp.
AATAGCGACCACCAGTCGTCCCTCGACGCCGCTGGTTGGGGTCGGCGAGGGTCGCGAAGGGTCGAGAGCGGTCATGTCCCCACTAGGCCCCGCGCGCCAAGAACTCGCCCCTCGCTCGACCCCTCACATTGACTCGCGAGTCAACGAAACCCGCGCACTGGCATGCTTCGGCGCCGCACGTAGGACCCGCCGAAGGAGAACTCAGAGCATGACCGATACCGACTTCACCACCGATCAGCGCGCGCGTGAGGCCACGGGTGCCCACCCGTATGGCCGCTACCTCGAGGAGTTCGAGGTGGGCGCCGTGTACAAGCACTGGCCGGCCAAGACCGTGACCGAGGCCGATGATCACCTCTTCTGCCTGATCACGATGAACCACCACCCGCTGCACATCAACGACGTCTACGCGGGCAACAGCCAGCAGGGCAAGAACGTCGTCGTCGGGCCGCTGGTCTACAGCCTCGCGCTGGGCATGAGCGTCTCGGACGTCAGCGGCAAGGCGATCGCCAACCTCGCCACCGAGGAGCTGGCCCACCCCGCACCGGTCTTCCACGGTGACACGCTGTTCGTGGAGTCCGAGGTCCTGGAGAAGCGTGAGTCCAAGACCAAGCTGGACCGCGGTACCGTCAAGGTCCACACGCGCGTCTTCAACCAGGACGGCACGCTCGTCGCCGAGTTCAAGCGGCTCGTGCTGGTCCCGCGCAAGACGCCCGGTCAGTAGGCCGCAACGGGGGTGGTCGGAATCGCCGCCACCCCCTCCAACGGCCTGGACAATCCGGCACAGGTCCGGTCGATCGTTCAGTCCTGTGAGGTGCCCTTCGGCGCCTCGAAGAGGTACCTTTCCCTGGATGCGCACCGAGGTGGGCCGCTGTCCCCTTTTCGCCTGCCTCCTTGAATTCGATACCGAGGAAGTGACGTGAGCATCACCGTTCCGACGAAGAACGCCAGGCTGACGGCGTGGGTGGAGGAGATCGCCACCCTCACCCAGCCGGACGAGATCCATTGGTGTGACGGATCGGCGGAGGAGTACGACCGCCTCTGTCAGCAGCTGGTCGACGCGGGCACCTTCAAGCGCCTCAGCGACGCCAAGCGCCCGAACTCCTACCTCGCCTGGTCTGACCCCAGCGACGTGGCGCGGGTCGAGGACCGGACCTTCATCTGCTCGGCCGACGAGCAGGACGCCGGCCCGACCAACAACTGGCGCGCGCCCGCCGAGATGCGCCAGACGATGAACGAGCTGTTCACCGGCTGCATGCGCGGTCGCACCATGTACGTCGTGCCGTTCTCGATGGGTCCGCTGGGCTCCGACAAGTCCCACGTCGGCGTCGAGATCACCGACTCGCCCTACGTCGTCGTCTCGATGCGCATCATGACCCGGATGGGCGCCGGCGCCCTCGACGTCCTCGGCGAGGACGGCGAGTTCGTCCCGTGCGTCCACTCGATCGGCGCCCCGCTGGGCCCCGGCGACACCGACGTGCCGTGGCCGACCAACGCCGAGGTCAAGTACATCGTCCATTACCCCGAGACCCGTGAGATCTGGTCCTACGGCTCTGGTTATGGCGGCAACGCGCTGTTGGGCAAGAAGTGCTTCGCGCTGCGGATCGCGTCGATCATGGCGCGCGACGAGGGCTGGATGGCCGAGCACATGCTCATCCTCAAGCTCACCTCGCCCGAGGGCGTCGTCAAGTTCGTCACCGGCGCGTTCCCGAGCGCCTGCGGCAAGACCAACCTGGCGCTGATGGTCCCGACCATCGAGGGCTGGAAGGTCGAGACGATCGGTGACGACATCGCCTGGATGAAGTACGACGACGAGGGTCGCCTGCGCGCGATCAACCCGGAGAACGGCTTCTTCGGCGTCGCGCCCGGCACGGGCTACAGCAACACGCCCAACGCCATGGCCGCCCTGGAGAAGGGCGCGATCTACACCAACACGGCGCTGACCGATGACGGCGACACGTGGTGGGAGGGGATGACCAAGGAGGTCCCCGAACACCTGATCGACTGGCACGGCAACGACTGGACGCCCGCGGCCGATCATCCCGCCGCCCATCCGAACTCGCGCTTCACGGTGCCCGCGACGCAGGTGCCGTCGATGGCGTCGGAGTGGGAGGACCCGGCCGGCGTGCCGATCGACGCGTTCCTCTTCGGCGGCCGCCGCGCCTCGGTGGTCCCGCTGGTGCGCGAGGCGTTCGACTGGGAGCACGGCGTCTTCCTCGGCGCCACGATGTCGAGCGAGATGACCGCTGCCGCGTTCGGCACGGTCGGCCAGCTGCGCTTCGACCCGTTCGCGATGCTCCCGTTCTGCGGCTACAACATGGCGTCCTACTTCGAGCACTGGCTCGCGATGGGCGAGAAGACCGGGGCCCAACCGCCGCGGATCTTCTACGTCAACTGGTTCCGCAAGGGCGCCGACGGCTCGTTCCTGTGGCCGGGCTTCGGCGACAACTCGCGCGTGCTGGAGTGGGTCTTCCGCCGCCTGGAGGGCAAGGTCGAAGCCGACGAGACGCCGGTCGGTCTGGTGCCGCGCAAGGGTGACCTCAACGTCGCTGGCCTCGACATCACCGACGCGGCGCTCGAAGAGGTGCTGTCGGTCGACGTCAACGCCCTGCGCGACGAGCTGCCGCAGGTCACCGAGCACCTCGCGAAGTTCGGTGACGCGCTGCCCGCGCCGGTGCGCGCGCAGTTCGAGGCGCTCAAGCAGCGCCTCGGCGCGTAGCGCGAAAACCCCGCGGGATCGCCCTCTGGG
>JBEVLC010000275.1:0-15149 GCA_040509415.1 Baekduia sp.
TGCGGAAGGCTGATCGCCCCTGGGCGATCAGCCCGCCATCGGCAGGCTGATCCCCGACGGCTTGGCCGCCGGGATGACGTCGATCGGCGACGGCGCGGGTGCGCCCGTGAGGATCGGCAGCTCCACCGGCATCAGCGCCTGCAGGCCGCGGGCGGCCTGACGGATCGCCTGCGAGGCGGCATCGTCGGGGTCGGTAGCGACCAGCGGCGAGCCCGCGTCGGCCTGCTCGCGCAGCGGCATCGTCAGCGGGACCTTGCCCAGCAGCGGCACGTCGAGCTCGTCGGCCAGCTCCTGACCGCCGCCCTCGCCGAAGATCGGGAAGCGCTCGCCGCTCGGCGTGGTGAAGACCGACATGTTCTCCACGACGCCGGCGACCTCGAGCGAGACCTTGTGAGCCATCTCGGCGGCACGACGCGCGACCTTCTGTGCGGTCGGCTGCGGCGTGGTGACCAGCAGGAACTTCGCGTCGGGCAGCAGCTGGGCCAGCGTCATCGAGACGTCGCCCGTGCCCGGGGGCAGGTCGACGAGCAGGAAGTCGAGCGCGCCCCAGTCGACGTCCTCCAGGAACTGCGTGAGCGCCTTGTGGAGCATCGGGCCGCGCCAGACGACGGCGCTGTCTTCCTGGACGAAGAAGCCGATCGACATGATCTTCACGCCGTGGGACTCCAGCGGCAGGATCTTGCGGTCGGGCGAGACCGGCGGGCGGTCGCCGCCGAGGCCGAACATGCGCGGGATCGAGTAGCCCCAGACGTCGGCATCGAGGATGCCGACCTTCTTGCCGTCGGCGGCCAGCGCGGCGGCCAGGTTGGCCGTCAGCGTCGACTTGCCGACGCCGCCCTTGCCGGAGCCGACGCAGATGACGTTCTGGACCTGGGCGAGCGCGCCGGAGGGCAGCGCGCCGGCACGGCCGAGCTTCTTCTGCAGGGCGCCCTTCTCGCTGTCTGAGAGGACGTCGAAGGCGACGCTGACCTTCGTCGCACCCGCCTCCTGAGCGGCCTTGACGACGGCGGTCTGGAAGTGGTTGCGGATCGGGCAGCCGGCGGTCGTCAGCGAGACGGTGACGGCGACGCTGCCGTCGTCGGCGATGTCGATCGCGCGGACCATGCCGAGCTCGACGATGTTCTCGCGCAGCTCGGGGTCGATGACGGCGGTCAGCGACTGGAGGATCTCGTCGCGGGAGGGGAGGGCCATGTGCACCATTGTCGCAAACTCAGATCGCGGGCTTAACGCGCGACGGGCCGCGCTGAGCGGCCCGCCGTCGGGAGGAGGAGAAGCGTTCTAGGCTCGGAGAGCCCAGCGGGTGCTAGACGACGGAGGCGACGCGCTCCTGGACCGTCGTGGCAGCCTTCTGGCCGGCCGTCAGGCCCGTCTGCACGAGGTTCTCGACGCGAGCGGTGACGAAGTCGGCCTGGAAGGCGACGGGCTTGATCTGCTTGGTGACGTCGGTGCGCAGCGACTTGACCTGCTTGGTGACGTCCGTGCGGGTCTTCTTGGCCTCGCGCTCGAAGCGCTTGACCTCGGTGGAGCCGCGGCGCTCGAAGCGCTTGAGCTCGGCCTCGAGGCGGCGGCGACGGAGCTGCAGCTCCTTCTCGACCTTGTCGCGCGAGCTCAGCGAGCTGCGCAGCGAGTCGACGACCTCGGTGACGGCGTCACGGGCGACGAGGGCGGCGCCAACCTGCACGAGCGCGGCGCGCTCGGCGTACTCCTGCACGCGATCGGCGCGCGTCTTGGCGGCCTCGGCGCGCGTCTCAGCAGCCTTCTTGGCGGCGGCGGCGCGGGTGTCGGCGGACTTCTTGGCGGCCGTGGTCGTGCTCTTGCGCGCCGTGGCGGCGGCGTTGGCGGAGCGCGTGGCGGCGGCCTTCTTGGCGGTCGTCGAGCGCTTCGTGGCGGCGGTCTTGCGGGCGGTGCTGGCGTTGGTGGCCATCGGTACGGGCTCCTCGGTCTAAGGAAGTTAGATCTAAGTCGTTGTTCGCCCTGCAGGCTAGCAGCGAACACACGTTTGTAAACCCGACCGTCGGCGCGGTTACAGTTCGAACACCGGTTCGTGACAATTTCGGACCCGAACGTACGCTTTCCGTTTTGGGGTCTGGCCCCGCAACGAAGTGCGCATTTCGTTTTGGGGTCTGGCCCCTAGGCCGAGGCGGTTAGGCGGCGGCCGGTGCGGTGCGCGCCAGCCAGACCATGGGCGCGGCCAGCTCGGCCGAGGTGGGCGCCAGCTCGGGCGCAGCCCAGGCGTCGCGCAAGCCCGCGTCGCCGCGGGCGGCGACCACCGTGTCGCAGAAGACGCGACCTTGGGCGTACTGCTTGAGCTTGAGGTCGAAGCCGAGCAGGCGATCGAGGATCCGCAGCAGCGGCGCGCGGCCCTCGCGGCGACGGTCCATCGCGGCGCGCAGGCCGTCGACGTCGCGCAGCACCTTGCCGCCGGCGCGGTCCATCGCCCACTCGGCGTGGCCCTCCACGAGGCCCATCGTCCCCTGCACCCGGTCGAGCACCGCCTTGCGCTCGGCGCCCATCACCACGCCGACCAGCCCGCCCTCGCGAACCGACTCCACCAGCGCCTTGAGGTCATCGACGCCAAGATTGAGCAGCGCGCGCGGGTCGACCTTGACGTCCATCGCCCCCAGCAGCTCGGTCAGCGCGCCGCCCAGGCGCGGGCGCAGCCAGTCGACGGCGCCGAACTGCACCGCGTGCGTGACCTCGTGCAGCGTCACCCAGGTGACCAGCTCTTCGCGGTCGGCGCCGAGCTCGCGCGCGGCACGGTCAAGGTTGGGGCCGACGAGCAGCAGCCGCGGAGCCGACTCCGGGTCGGTGAGATCCAGCTCGTACTGGCCCAGGACGCGCCGGGCGAAGAGGCCGAGCAGTGCGCCGATCTCGGCGGCGACCACGGCGCCGCCCGCGTTCTGCAGCGCGCCGAGCGGACCGGAGGCGTTGTTCTCCGAGCCACCGGTCGCCTCCTCCAGCACCGGCCCCAGCGTGGAGCGCATCGTCGCGAGGTTCGCGTCGATCCAGGCACCGCGGTCGACCCACTCGGCCGGCGGCAGCTCGGCGGCCGGCACGAGGCCGGTCGCGGCGACGACCTGCTCGCGAGCGGCCACCGCGGTCTCGGCCAGGCCGGCAGGCGACAAGGAAGGCGCTGCCTCACCTGCCGTGCTGCGGGCGATCCGGGCCGCCAGTTCCCAATCAACTTGCATAGTTGCCTAGACCGCCGGCAGCGCGAGCAGCGCCTGCAGGGACTCGGGCGAACGCGCCGCCACGACGGGATAGCGCGGCACGAGATCCAACGGCGCGGCCAGCGGGCCGCCCGCGGCGCCGGCGAACGCGACCTCGCCACCGGACTCGCGGACGATCAGCTGCGCCGCGGCGGCATCGACCGCCCGACAGCGCGCCAGCGAGGCCATCGCGTCGACGCGCGTGGCGGCGACCTGGCACATCGAGACGGCGATCGAGCCCATCGCGCGGATCCGGCGCGTCGCGGCGACCAGGTCATCGGAGGCCAGCGCCAACCAGCGCGGGTCGGCGGACTCGATCGCGAGCAGTTCGAGACGACCGTCGGGGGTGCGGCGCTCGGGCGGCGGGCGATCGAGCGCCCGATCGTTGAGGAACGCTCCCTGGCCGAGCGTCGCGCGCCACTCCTCGCCCGGTCCGAGGTCGTAGACGAAGCCGAAGACGACGTCGGCCATCGTCGTCCCCGTCGCGACCGCGACCGACAGCGCGTGGTGCGGCAGGCCGCGTTTGGCGTTCAGCGAGCCGTCGATCGGATCGACGACCACGAGCACCTCGCCGGAGCCGAAGTCGACGGTCCCGCGTTCCTCGGAGACCACGGTGAAGCGCGCGCCGTCGTCGTGCAGGCGCTGCAGCGCGGAGAAGACATGCTCCTCGGCCTCAGCGTCGATGACGAGCGTCCGGTCGCCGCCTTCGCCGGTCACCCCGGTCTCGATCACGCGCTCGCGGCTGGTCGGGTGCTCGCGCAGGACGGCACGCAGCCCTTGCGCCGCAGAACGACATGCGCCCAGCCAGTCATGGTCGAGGGCGGGAAGCGACGTCATCTGGGCCATATCCTAGGGTCGTGCCCGCTTCCCCCGGCGCCATCACGCCCGAGGATCGCCCCACCATCTCGCGCGAACGTGCCGCAAACCACCGCGGCGGGCCACTGCTTGTCCTGGGCGGCGCGGGAAGCGGTCGGACACAGACGCTGATCGATCGCTTCGCTGGGCTCGTGGCGAGTGGGACCGCGCCCGAGGAGATCCTGCTGCTCACGCGTACCGCGGCCGCCGCCGAGGCGCTGCGTGCCCGCGTCGAGGACGCGCTCGGCGACCGCCCGTTCGAGGAGCTGCCGGTGCTGCCGATCCACGGCATGTGCGCGCGGCTGCTGCGCGACGAGGCGCTAGAGGCCGGGATCGATCCGTTCGCGGTGACCGCCTCGCCGGCCGATCGCCTCGCGTTGCTGCTCGACCGGGTCGACGAGCTGACGCTGCGCCGCCACGACCTGCGCGGCCGGCCGGCCGCGGTGCTGGGCGCGGTCATCACGCGGATCGACGGGCTCAAGGAGGCCGGGATCCGGCCGCGGCGCTTCAGCGACTGGGCGGCGTCGCTGCCCGACGACGGCGAGCGGGGTGAGCGCGAGCGCGAGTTCGCCGGGCTCTTCGAGGCCCACGACCGGCTGCTGCTCGAGCAGGGGCTGCTGGACTTCGGCGAGCTGGTGCTGCGCACGCAGGAGCTGCTGGAGCAGCGGCCGCACGTCCGCGCGCGGGTCGCGGCCCGCTGGCGCCATGTGCTGGTCGATGACCTCGAGGACGCGACGCCGGCCCAGGCACGCGTCATCGGGTTGCTGGCCGCCGACCACGGCGACCTCGTCGCCACCGCCGACGACGACCAGGCGATCGACGAGCCGCGTGGCGCCGCGGACCGGCTGCGCGCGCTGCTGGAGACCCCGATCGGCGGACGCCGGATCGAGGTCGTCCGGCTCCCGCGCAGCCTGCGCTGCCCGGAGCGCGTCGTGGTCGCCGCCGAGGCGGTCGTGGCGCCGATCGCCGACCGGCTGGAGGGCGGCTTGGAGGGAGGAGTTGAGCTCACGACCGATCCCACCCATCCCGCCGACGGCGACGTCCGACTCTGGCGCTGCGCGAGCGAGCGCGCCCAGGCCCAGGGCGTGGCCGCCGCGATCGAGCGCCTGGTGCGCGAGGGCGTCGCGCCGGGGCGGATCGGCGTGCTGGTGCGGTCGGTGCGCTCCGAGGGCCAGGAGCTCGCGGTCGCGCTGGAGGAGCGGGCGCTGCCGTTCCGGCTGGCGGGCGCGGCGGCGTTCTTCGGCCAGGCAGAGGTGCGCGACGTGCTCGCGTGGCTGCGGCTCTTGGTCAACCCCTCCGACGCGGGCGCCGTGGTCCGCGCGCTGGCGCGGCCGCCGATCGAGCTGCACTCCGTCGATCTGGCCCGCTGCATCCAGATCGCCAAGCGCCGCAAGCTCGACATGGTCAGCGGGCTGGTCGCCGCGACCGAGTCGCCGCAGCTGCCGCCGGAGGCGCGCGAGCGCGTCCTGGCGTTCCTCAAGCTGCACCGCGACGCCGCCGCGGTGCTGGACACAACACGCCCGGATCTCTTCGTGCATCGGCTGATCGAGCGCCTCGGCTTGCGACGCGCGCAGGTCTTCGCGGCCCAAGCTGATGTTGTTGAACGGCTCGTATCGCTGGCGCACGTCGGCGAGCTGGCCGCGTCCTACGTGCGGCGCGCGCCGCAGGCGACGCCGCGCGAGTTCGCGCGCTGGCTGGCGGCGGTGGCCGAGGCGGGCGGGATCGGCGACGCCGAGGACGAGGACGGCTCCCCGCCGCGCGACGACGCGGTCGCCGTCCTGCCGATGCACGCCGCCAAGGGCCTGGAGTTCGACCATGTCTTCGTCTGCGGGCTGCAGTCCTCGCGGATGCCGGGAGCACGGCGGGTGCTGGTCGAGCCGATCCCCGCCGAGTTGTTGGAGGGGTCGAGCGGCGCCGGTGCTTCGGACTCCCGCGAGGAGCACGTCGCGGAGATGCGGCGGGTGCTCCACGTCGGGATGACCCGCGCCCGGGAGGGGTTGGTGTTGTCCTACGCGGCGCACTCCGAGCGCGGCGCGCCGCAGCATCCGTCGCCGTTCGCCGAGGAGGCGCGCGCGGCGCTGGGCGCGGAGTGGGAGGACCTCGACGAGCAGCTGTTCGGGCCCGACGAGGCGCTGCACGCGGCGATCGGGCAGCTGCGCGACGAGTTGCTCAGCGACGTTCAGCAGATCGGCGCGCGGCTGGGCGAGCTGCGACTGGACACCGACCTCGACGTCGCCCACGGGGTGACGCGCTACCTGGAGCTCTTGAAGCTCGCGGCGCTGCACGCGCGGCCGGAGGGGCAAGATGTAGGAGATGCCTTGCCGGGCATCAACGCCGCGATCCTGCACGCCGCGACGTCGCAGCAGCGGGAGATCCTGCAGACCTCGTCGCTGGACGACGTGCTGCTGGACGGCGAGCGCGACGCGGGCGTGCGGGCCAAGGCGACCGCGGCGCGCCACGAGCCGTCGCTAGCGCCCTTCCTCCCGCGGCGCGGCGAGGGACTGGCGCTGTCGGCCTCCGACATCGAGACCTACCGCGCCTGCCCGTTGAAGTACAAGTTCGCGCGCGTCTTCCGGGTGCCGCAGGAGCCGACGATCAACCAGCGCTTCGGCATCGTCGTCCACCAGGTGCTGGAGCGCTACCACCAGTCCGGCGGCCAGTCGGTCGACGAGCTCTTGGGGCTGCTGGAAGCGGGCTGGCGGCGCAGCGGCTTCGGGCCGACCGACGAGGAGCGCCAGCTGCACGTCAAGGCCGAGAACGCGCTGCGCAAGTACCACGAGCGCTTTCAGGCCGACGACGCCGAGCCGATGTGGTTCGAGAAGTCCTTCAACTTCAAGATCGGCGCGCACACGCTGCGCGGCCGCGTCGACCGCGTCGACCGGATGGCCGACGGGCGCTACGAGCTGATCGACTACAAGACCGGCCGCCCGAAGGCGCCGGCGCAGCTGCGCGACGACGTGCAGCTGGCGCTCTACGCGGTCGCCGCAACGCAGGCCTGGAACCTCGATTCCTCGGTCCAGTCCTACTTGTACGTGTTGGACGACCAGAAGGTTCCGCTGCCCGACGACGCCAACGACGCCGAGTGGATCGCCGAGACCGTCCGCGAGGTCGCCGACGGCATCCTCGGCCAGGGCTTCGAGCCGACGCCGTCGTATGCGGCCTGCTCGATCTGCGACTACCGCATCGCCTGCCCGGCGGCGGAGCGCTAGGCGCTAGCGCTAGCCGAGGAAGCCTGCGAGCAGGCCGAGCAGGAGAAAGGCGAAGAGGGCCAGCGCGCCGACGGCGATCCAGTGGGTGGGGCTGCGCGGCTGGGTGGCGCGAGCTGTGTGGACTGGGGCGGGCGCGATCGGACCGCGCGGAGCCTCCGCGGTCCTCGTGGGTGCACGCTCCCGTTCTTCGGCCAGCTCGGCTCTGAGCACCTCGGTGCCGGCCTCCGCGGCCCGTGCGGCCTTCTCTGCGGCGCTGACGCGCGCCTCGGCATGGGAGGCGCGGGTGTCGGCATCCGTGGCGCGAACCTCTACGCTCGCGGCCCGAACCTCCGCCTCGGCGGCGCGGGCATCGGCCTCGGTGACACGCTGCTCGGCGGCGTCGGCGCGCGCTCGCGCCTCGGCAAGCTCGGTCTCCAGCGTCGCAATGCGGTCGATCGACTCGGCGCGGGCAGTGACAGCGGCGGCCTCGGCCGCCTCCAACGCACGGCGCAGGTTGTTGGCCTCGCGGGCGAGCACGCTCAACCGGTCGGTGTCGTCGGGCTCGTCTGGGGCGGGAAGCTCCAGGAGCGTGCCGCGAACGCCGAGCGCGAGGCGAGCATCGGGCATCGCCTCGGCCGGGATCGCGTAGACCCCGCGCCAGCGACCGTCGTCACGCCGCGCGCGGATCGGCGCGAGCTCCAAGCGCGGGCGGTCGTCGCTGGACTCGACGACGAGCACCGGGTGCCGGGTGAAGCGCCCGTTCTGGGGCGTGAAGCGCCCTTCGAGCTTGACGACGATCAGCCCGCCGGCGACCGGCGCGGCCGTGAACGCCAGCAGCTCGAACGGCGCGCGCTTGCCGACGTCGGGCGTCACGGCCGCTGCGCGCCCTCCTCGTCGTCGTCGGGCAGGCCCGACAGCGGCTGGGTCCGCTCCAGGTCCTCGGCGTCTGGGCGTGCGGGCGCGGAGGACCGGGCGAAGAGGCTCGGAGGCGCCTTGGGCTCTGCGCCAGCCGTCCTGCCCGTGTCGGCATCGGCATCGAGATCGGCAGCCTCGTCGGCCTCCTCGTCGCGATCACCGCGGCGGTCGACCGCCGCGACCCGCCGGCGCACGTCGCGCTCACGAACTTGGACGGTCACCGAGATCGCGGCGAGCGACAGCACAGCGCCCGCGGCCATCAGGAACGCGCCGGCCAGTGCGATCCAGGCGCCGGCGGCCGGGTTCGCGTCGCCGGCGGCAGGCGGGTTGTCGATCAGCTGGACGAAGACGATGAAGACCGCCGCGCCCGGCACGACGACCGCGGCCCAGGGCGGCGCGGTGTCCGGCCGGACGGCGGCGACCATGCCCGCGATCGCCAGCGCAGCGAGCACGAGGTCGAGCGTCTCGAACACCTGCCAGCCCGTGACACCGGCTCCGCCCAGCTCATACCAGTCGGTGAACAGCGAGATCAACAGCAGCGCGGAGCCCGCAAAGAGCACGGCGCGGCCAAGGTCGATGCGACGAGGCATGGTTCAGCCTCTTCCCGGCGATCGGCCCGCCTAAGCCCCGGTGCCAATGGCGCGGTGCAGGTCGTCCACCAAGTCCTCGGGCGCCTCCACACCGCAGCTGAGGCGCACGAGGTCGGCGGGCACGGCCGCCGCCGAGCCCTCGACCGACTGATGGGTCATCGCCTGCGGGACCTCGATGAGCGACTCGACGCCGCCAAGCGACTCGGCCAGCGTGAAGAGCTTGGTGCGCTGCGCGATGCCGATCGCGTCCGGGTGGCGGAAGCTCACCATCCCGCTGAAGCCCGGCCAGCGGACGTCTGAGACGCCGGGAGCCGCCCGCAAGAACCCCACGACGGCCTCGGCGCTCGCAGCGTGCGCCGCCATCCGCAGGTGCAGCGTGCGCAGGCCGCGATGCACGAGGAAGCAGTCAAACGGGCCGGGCACGGCGCCGACCGAGTTCTGGATGAACCGCACCTGGTCGTGCACGGCGGGGTCGCTCACGACAACCGCGCCGCCGACCGTGTCGGAGTGGCCGCCGAGGTACTTGGTCACCGAGTGCACGGCCGCGTCGGCGCCGAGCTCCAGCGGCCGCTGGTTGACCGGCGTCGCGAAGGTGTTGTCCACCGCCACGAAGATGTGGGAGCGCTCGGCCGCGAGCCCGTCGAGCACCGCGCGCACGTCCACGACGTTCAACAAGGGGTTGGTCGGGGTCTCGATCCACACCAACTTGGTCTGATCGGTCACCGCGGCGGCGAGCGCATCGAGGTCGGTCTGGTCGACCAAGGTGTAGGTGATGCCGAAGCGCGTCAGCACCTTGTCGACCAGCCGGTAGGTCCCGCCGTAGAGGTCAGACGGCAACACGATGTGGTCGCCGGCCGAGCAGGCCGCGGTGATCAGCGCGTGCGTGGCGGCCATGCCCGAGGAGAACGACGAGGCCAGCCCGCCCTCCAACTCACCGAGCGCGGCCTCCAGGGCAGAGCGCGTCGGGTTCGCGCTGCGCGCGTAGTCGTAGTCCTCCACGAACTCGCCGACGGCGGGCTGCGCGAAGGTCGAGGTCTGGTGGATCGCCGGGATGACCGAGCGATAAGAGGGGTCCGGCTCGAGGCCGGCGTGGACCGCGCGGGTGGCGAACTTCATCGTGCCAACGATTCGAGCAGGTCCGCGCGCGTCACGATGCCCGCCGGGCGTCCGTTGGCCATGACAAGCAGCGCTTGGCGCTCGCCGACCAGGAGCTCGACCGCCTCGCGCACCGGGTCGTCGGCCGAGACCGCGTGCAGCGGCGGCTCCATCACCGCGACGATCTCGGCGCCCAGCAGCGCGGGCTCGTCGACGGCGCGCGCCAGCAGGCCGCGCTCGCCGACCGAGCCGACGACGACGCCCGGGTCGGTCGCGCTGACGACCGGCAGCTGCGAGACGCCGTGCTCGTGCAGCAGCGCGACCGCGTCGCGCACCTTCTGATGCGTCTGGACCGTCACCAGCGACGGCAGCTCGGATGCGCCGTCGACCTTGCGCCGCAGCACGTCACCGACCGCCAGGTCACCGACGCGCTCCAGGAAGCCGTACTGGGTCATCCACGCGTCGTTGAAGATCTTCGAGAGGTAGCTGCGCCCGCCATCGGGCAGCACGACGACGATCAGCGCGCCGGGATCGTCGATCGTCTTGGCCGCCTCCAGCGCCGCCCACAGCGCGGTGCCACACGAGCCGCCCGCGAGGATGCCCTCCTCCATCGCCAGCCGGCGCGTCGTCAAGAACGAGTCCTTGTCGGTCACTGCGATCCAGCGGTCGACCATCGAGCGGTCGAAGGTCTCCGGCCAGAAGTCCTCGCCGACGCCCTCGACCAAGTACCCCTTGATCTCATCATCGGACGGCGCGCTGTAGATCGACCCCACCGGGTCGGCGCCGATGATCTCGATGTCGGGGTTGCGCTCCTTGAGGTACCGCCCGATGCCGGTGACCGTCCCGCCCGTCCCGACGCCGACGACCAAGTGCGTGATCTTGCCCTCGGTCTGCGCCCAGATCTCGGGCCCGGTCGTGTCGTAGTGGGCCTGCGGGTTGGCCGGGTTGAAGTACTGGTTGGGCTTGAAGGCGCCGGGGATCTCGGCGGCCAGGCGGTCCGAGACCGAGTAATAGGACTCGGGCGAGTCGGGCTCGACGTTGGTCGGGCAGACCACGACCTCGGCGCCGTAGGCGCGCAAGAGGTCGATCTTCTCCTTCGACATCTTGTCGGGCATGACCGCGATCACGTGGTAGCCCTTCAGCCGCGCGGCCATCGCCAGCCCGGTGCCGGTGTTGCCCGATGTCGGCTCCACGAGCGTGCCGCCCGGGCGCAGGAGGCCGTCGCGCTCGGCGGCCTCGATCATCGCGACCGCCGCGCGGTCCTTGATCGACCCGCCGGGGTTGAGCGCCTCCACCTTGGCGACCAGCTGCGGGGTCAGGCCCGCGCCCAGCCGTGAGAGACGCACCAACGGCGTGTCGCCGATCGTGTCGAGGATCGAATCGCGGATCGCGGGGAGAGTCCGGACAGCGTGCTCCATGCCATCCAGTGAAGCACCTGCGCAGCCGCCGCTGGGAGATCTTGTTCGGCTAAGACGCGGCGCTACGCGCGCCGCGCCGCCAGCGACGACCGCTGGCGCCCGTCGGCGTCGAAGTTCTCCGGCGCTAGCCACGCGCGAAAGGCTGCGCCGACCGCCGGCCACTCGCCGTCGAGGATCGAGAACCACGCGGTGTCGCGGTTGCGGCCCTTGACGACCATGTGCTGGCGGAACACGCCCTCGGCCGTGAAGCCGAACCGGATCGCGGCGGCCTTGGAGCGCGCGTTGGCGTTGTCGCACTTCCACTCCAGCCGGCGGTGGCCGAGCGCCTCGAAGGCGTGTTGCGCGAGCAGGAAGATCGCCTCGGTCGCCTGCGGCGTGCGCTGCAGCGCGCCGCCGAACCAGACGTGGCCGATCTCGATGGCGCCGTGCGCGGGCTCGATGCGCAGGAAGCTGACGACGCCGGCGGCCAGCCCGGACCTGGCATCGACGACGGCGTAGAAGCACGGATCGGTCGACGCCGCCTGGGCCTCCAGGTGGCGCGTGAACCCCTCGCGGTCGCCGGTGAACGGCCCGTACGGCAGGTAGTCCCAGAGCCGCGGATCGGCGCTCTCACCATGGGCGGCGGCGAACAGCGCATCGCCATGGCGGGCGGTGTCGAGCCGTTCCAGCACGACGCGCGTCCCCGCGATCGGGGTCGCGTCCGGCATGCGGGCCGGCGGCGTGAAGCCGTGCAGATCGCCGCTCACGTGCGTGGCGCCGAGCTACAGCCCCGCGACGTCGGGCCCCTCGGGCCCGCGCTGGCGCAGGAAGCGCTGGAACTCCCGCGCGATGACGTCGCCGGAGGGCAGCTCGGTCGGGTCGCTCTCGGCCTCCTCCTCGGCGGCAGTCTTCTCCAGCCGCTCGACGAAAGCCTGGACGTCAGGGTCGCTCTGCACCGCCAGCGACACCTGGCGCTCGTAGTCAGCCGACGCCAGCTCGAGCTCCTCGGCATCGACGGTCACGCCGACCAGCGACTCCAGCTTGCGCACCAACGCGAGCGCCGCCTTCGGGTTCGGCGCCGCCGCGACGTAGTGCGGGACGCTCGCCCATAGCGAGGCGGTCGGGATCCCGGCCTCCTGGCACGCAGCGTGCAGGACGCCGACGATGCCGGTCGGCCCCTCGTAGCTGGTGGGCGCCAGCTCCAGCCCCGTGATCAGCGTCTGGTCGCTCGACAGTCCCGTGATGCCGACCGGCCGGCTGTGGGGCACGTCGGCCAGCAGCGCGCCGAGCGAGACCACCATCTGCGTGCCGAGGGCCTCGGCGAGGTCAACGATCAGCTGGGTGAACCCGCGCCAGCGAAAGCTCGGCTCGGGGCCCGAGAGCAGGACGAGATCGCGTGGGGCCCGCGGGACCCGCGCCTCGTAGATCTCGACGGTCGGCCACTCGAGCTCGCGCGTGTCGCCGTCGACGAGCTTGACCCGGGGCCGTGTGGCCTGGAAGTCGAAGTACTCCTCGGGGTCGATCTGCGCGAAGCGCGTGGCGCCGAGGGACGCGCCGAAGAAGCGCAGCGCTGCGGAGGCGGCATCGCCGGCGTCGTTCCAGCCGGTGAACGCGCACACCAGCGCCGGGGCCCGGAGGCCATCCGGCCGGCTCTCCCAGATGAGCGGCTGCATCAGCAGGACGGTAGCGTCATCCGCAGCGCTGCTCATGATGGATCCCATCGCCGCCCTCCCTGACACCCCCACGCCAACGGCGCCGACGATCGCCACACTGCGCGCCGGCGACGAGGTCCAAGGCGTCTACGCCTGCACCCGCAAGGAGCGGTTGATGTCGCGCGCGGGGACGCCGTATCTCGCGGTCGAGCTGCGCGACCGGACCGCTGCGATCCCAGCGCGGGTCTTCCGCGACGCCGACGTCGCCGCCGCACGCTTCGAGCGCGGCGACCTCGTCCGCATCGCCGGCCGCGTCGAGCGCTTCCGCGAGGAGTTGCAGCTCGACCTGCGTGCGATTGCCCGCGCCGCCGAGGGTGAGGCCGACCCCGCTTCGTTCCTGCCCGTCGCCTACCGCGACCTCGATGAGCTCGACGGCTTCCTGGAGCACCTCGCCGGCGAGGTCCACGACGCGGGCTACTCCGCGCTGCTGGGCGCGCTCTTGGCCGACGCCGCGCTGCGCGCCGCCTGGCGCCGTGCACCCTGCACCCGCGGCGGCCACCACAGCTACCTCGGCGGCCTGCTGGAGCACACCGTCGCGGTCGGGACGCTCGCGCTCGAAGCCGGCCAGCTGCACCCGCGGTTGAACACCGACCTGCTCATCACCGCGGCGCTCGTGCACGACCTCGGCAAGACGGAGGAGTTCACCTTCGGCGCCGAGATCGGCATCAGCGAGCCGGGCCGCCTGCTGGGCCACGTCGAGCTGGGGCTGCGGCTGCTCGACGAGCGCGCCGCGCGCATCCCGGCGCTGGACGCCGACCGCCGCTTGGCACTGGGCCACTGCGTCCTGACCCACCACGGGCCGGAAGCCGCGCCGACGCGGCGCTTCGGCTCGCCTGAAGCGCTCGCGCTCTATCGCCTCAACGCGCTGGACGCGAGCGTCAAGGGCGCGCTCGAGCACGGGCTCGGCCTCGATAATTAACTAGGCGCGATTTCCGGTACGAACGGTCGTGGCTGAGGGTCGACGGTGCAGCGCCGGTGGGCGCCAGCCCATCAAGCGCGCCGGCGGCCCTCAGGCGCGAGCGGGCGGCCGGAAATCGCCCTAGAGCGCGCGGCGCACCATTTGGGCTGCGACGTAGAGCATCAACAACGCGAAGAGCACCTCGACCGTCCGCTCGGGGATCGCATTGACGATCGCCACCCCGCCGATCGCGCCCGGGATCGCCAACGTGCCGAGCACGATCGCCTCGCGCAGCCGCAGGTTGCCGTAGCGCTGTTGGTTGGCCGCGCCCACAAGCGCCACCGGGATGATCGCCAGCAGCGACGTCGCCTCGGCCTCGACCTGCGCGAGCCCGAGGAAGAGGACCAGCCCCGGGACGAACAGGATCCCGCCGCCGACCCCGAGCATCCCGGCCACGACGCCGGCCGCGAAGCCGACGATGAGCGCGCCCTCGGTCATGGGATGAGGAGCGAAATCGCGGTGGCCACCATCAGCGCCGCGAACAGCAGCGAGACCACGCGCGGGTCGACGCGCTGCTGCAGCGATGTCCCGACGAGGACGCCACCGACCGCAGGCACACCAACCAGCACGCCGTCGCCGACATGGAGGTTGCCGTAGGCGCCCTGGGCCAGCATCGCGGCGGCGGCGATCAGCACGATCGCGCCCAGCGACGTCCCGGTCGCCTCGCGGGTCCCGTAGCCCAGCCAGAGGACGAGCAGCGGCACGATGACCGTCCCGCCGCCGACCCCGAAGAGGCCGCTGAAGAGGCCGGCGCCGGTGCCGATGATGGCGAGGCGCAAGGTCCGTTGCGCGCTCCCGGCCGGCGATGGGTCAGGGCGCGGCATGCTGCGATGATAAGTGCGTGACCCCCGCCGCGACCCTCGACGACGTCCTCGCGCCGTTGCTGGCCGCTCCGCAGCGCGCCGGGGTCCTGCTGGACATCGACGGGACGCTCGCGCCGATCGTTCGCCACGCCGACGACGCCCACGTGCCCGAGCCCACCCGGCTGCCACTGATCGCGATCGCCAAGCGCTACGGCCTGGTCGCCTGCGTCAGCGGCCGGCGCGCGACGACCGCGCGCCGGATCGTGTCCCTGGGTTCGATCACCTACGTCGGCAACCACGGCGCCGAGATCCTGCGCGCCGGCACGACCCAGGTCGAGGTCGAGCGGGAGGCCGGCGCGTGGCAGCGCCGGGTCCACCAGTTCGCGCTCAAGGCGTACGGCGAGGACATGCAGCGCCTGCGGGTCCG
>JBEVLC010000276.1:0-5743 GCA_040509415.1 Baekduia sp.
GGCGCGGCCGAGGAACGCGACGCGCCGACGCCCAGCGTGGGCGCTGTGGCCACGATCCTGGCCGTCGGCGCCGCCGGCCTGCTCGCCGGGGCGTCGCTGGGCCCGGAAGCGCCGCTGGTGGCCGCGGCCACCGCGCTCGGCGCATGGGCGGCGACCCGCGCCAAGGCTGACCCCGGCAGCGACGCGCTCGTGCTCGTGCTGGCCAGCGCCGGGGCGCTGCTGGTCGCGTTCTTCGGCTCGCTCATCGCGCTGGCGATCCCGCTGCTGCTCCTGCGTCAGCGGACCCAGCAGCCGGCGCTCGGAGCGCTGATCGCGATCGTGGTCGCCGGGGTGGCGGCTTGGCTGACGGTGTGGCTCCTGCAAGGCAATCACCATGGGTACGGAACGATCCCTTCCGCGGGCGTCGACGCCCACGACTACGCGGTGGCCATCGTGCTCGGCCTCGTCGCGGTGGCCATCGGCGCGCTGCTGCGCTGGTGCATCGCACGACTGACCCGCGTGACCGCGCGGATCCACGACACCACCCCATGGTGGCTGGCCGCCGCGATCTTCGGCGCCGTGCTCGGCGTGCTCTACCTCATCGGCGGCGAGACGGTGCAGTTCAGCGGCAGCAAGGGCTCCACGATGCTCCTCAGCGGCGAGGTGCACTACGGCACGTGGGCCCTGGCGGGCGTCGCGCTGGTCAAGCTGGCGGCGACGGGCTGGTCGGTGACCGCCGGCTACCGCGGCGGGCTCGTCTTCCCCGCCGTCTACGCCGGTGTGGCGGTCAGCCTGCTCACCGCCGACGCGCTGCCCGGCCTCGCCGGGCCCGGCGTGCTGCTGGGATGCATCGCCGGGTTGTTGGTGGAGATGACCGCGCCGGTGCTCGGCGTGGTGTTGCTCCTGGCGCTCGTGCCCGGCAAGCTGCTGCCGCTCGCGCTGGCAGGCGCTGCCGGGGCGATCGGGGCGCGGATGCTGCTCGCGCGCGCCCAGCGCCCGCCCGCGAGCTAGCGCCGGCTGGGCCGCACGCCGCCGTGAAACGGCATCAGCTTGCGGCCCGCGGTGATCAGGTCGAGGCGCCGGACGAGGCGCGCCAACTCGGCGCGCTCGTTCTTGGTGAGGTGGTTCGGGAGGCCGTGGGACTTCTTGACGATCCGCGTCAGCTCGCGGCGGTCGCGATCGTCGAGGCGGCTCCAGTGGATCCGCATCACCAGCGCGGCCTCGATCAGCAGCATCCACGGGACGGCCTTGCGGCCAGGCAGGCGAGGCATCTCCTTCGAGGCTACCCAGCTACTCGGCGATCCAGCGATCGAGCAGCGCGCGGGCGATCGCGGTCGGCGGCGGCACCATCAGCCCCTCAGCATCGGGACCGTCGATCCAGTCGTCGCTGCCGCTGATCGCGTTGGCCACCTCGGCACGCGAGTACCAGCGCACGTCCTCCAGCTCGCCGTCACCTGGCACCGGTTCGCCGCTGACGTAGGTCGCGTGGAAGCCGAGCATCAGCGAGGCCGGAAACGGCCACGGCTGGGACTCCAGGTAGCGGACATCACCCACGACGATGCCCGACTCCTCCAGCACCTCGCGCGCCACGGCGTCCTCCAGCCGCTCGCCCGGCTCCACGAACCCGGCCAGCGCGCTGTAGCGCCCCGCCGGCCATGCGCTCTGGCGCCCCAACAGGCAACGGTCGCCGTCGCAGACGAGCATGATCACCACCGGGTCGGTCCGCGGATGGTGCTGGTGGCCCTTGGCGCAGACGCGGACGTGACCGCCGTCGCGCGCCTCGGTCGCGGTGCCGCAGCGCCCGCAGAAGCGCGTCGCACGCGCCCAGTTGGCAAGTCCTGTCGCGTAGGCGATCACACCCAACCGCGCGGCCGGGAGCGAGACGGCGAGGTCGCGCAACCCCGTCAGCTCGACGCCGTCGCGCTCGACGGCGAAGACCGGCCCGTCAGCCCCGACGCCGAGGAAGATCGCGTCGCCGTCCTCCCCGCCGGCCAGCAGCGCGAGCGGCTCGGGATGCGCGCCGGCACGACCGACAACGATCGCCCGCGCCGCGGGGTCGCGACGCGCGGCGTCCAGCCATGCGCCATCGGTGCGGCGCAGCCCGGCGCGATCCAGCGCGCCGCCGGCGAAGGCGATGGGATCCGGTGAAGCGGGCGTGGCGCCGGCGCTACGCCGACTCGGCAGCGGCAGCGTCGTCTGTGCCGTCGTCTTCGACGGCCTCGGTGACGAGCGTGGGCGTGAGGCCCTTCTCGATCGTCTCCTTGGTGACCACGCACTTCTTGACGTCGCGGCGCGAGGGGAGCTCGAACTGCACGTCGAGCAGCGTCTCCTCGATGATCGACCGCAGGCCACGGGCGCCGGTCTCGCGCTCCAGCGCCAGCGCGGCGACCGAGCCGAGCGCATCCTCGGAGAAGACCAGCTCGATGCCGTCGAACTGGAAGAAGCGCTGGAACTGCTTGACGAGCGCGTTGCGCGGCTCGGTCAGGATCGTGATCAGGTCCTCGCGCGAGAGCTGGTGCACCGCGCTCATGACCGGCAGGCGCCCGATGAACTCCGGGATCAGCCCGTAGTTGACGAGGTCCTCGGGGAGGCACTTCTGGAAGACCTCGCCCTTGTCGTGGTCGGCCTTGACGTGGATCTCGGCGCCGAAGCCGATGCCCTTGTGGCCGATGCGCCGCTCGATGACCGTGTCGAGGTTGGCGAACGCGCCGCCGCAGATGAACAGGACGTTCGTCGTGTCGATCGACAGGAACTCCTGATGCGGGTGCTTGCGCCCGCCCTGAGGCGGCACCGAGGCGGTGGTGCCCTCCAAGATCTTCAGCAGCGCCTGCTGGACGCCCTCGCCGGAGACATCGCGCGTGATCGACGGGTTGTCGGCCTTGCGGGCGATCTTGTCGACTTCGTCGATGTAGATGATCCCGGTCTCGGCCTTCTTGACGTCGTAGTCGGCGGCCTGGATCAGCTTGAGGAGGATGTTCTCGACGTCCTCGCCGACGTAGCCGGCCTCGGTCAGCGCCGTGGCGTCGGCGATCGCGAACGGGACGTTGAGGATCCGCGCCAGGGTCTGCGCGAGCAGCGTCTTGCCGCAGCCGGTCGGACCGAGCAGCAGGATGTTGGACTTCTGCAGCTCGATGTCGGTCTCGGTCGACTGCATCATCTGCACGCGCTTGTAGTGGTTGTAAACCGCCACCGACAGCGTGCGCTTGGCCTCTTCCTGGCCGACGACGTACTCGTCCAAGACGTTGTAGATCTCCCGCGGCTTGGGGAGGTTCTCGAGGTCGAAGGACGGCGGAGCGGTGAGCTCCTCGTCGATGATCTCGTTGCAGAGATCGATGCACTCGTCGCAGATGTAGACGCCGGGTCCGGCGATCAGCTTCTTGACCTGCCGCTGCGACTTCCCGCAGAAGCTGCAGAGGAGCTGCTCGTTGGAGTCCGTAGGACGCGCCATCTACATCCGCCTCGTCTTCTCTTCTCGCCTGACCTGCCGAGCCTAGTGCTCGGAGATCACCCTGTCGATGATGCCGTATGCGACGGCCTCTTCGGACGACATGAAGTAGTCGCGCTCCGTGTCGGTCCGGACCTTCTCGTAGTCCTGCTTGGTGTGCTTGGCGATGATGTGATCCAGGCGCTGGCGGATGTCGATGATCTCCTTGGCGTGGATCTCGATGTCCGTGGCCTGGCCGGAGAACCCGGAGGAGACCTGGTGGATCAGGATCTTGGCGTTGGGCAGCGCCATGCGCTTGCCCTCCGCGCCGCCGGCGAGCAGCAACGCGCCCATCGACATCGCGATGCCAACGCAGATCGTCGACACGTCGGGCTTGATGAACTGCATCGTGTCGTAGATCGCCAGGCCCGCGTACACGCTCCCGCCGGGGGAGTTGATGTAGATCGAGATGTCCTTGTCGGGGTCCTCGGACTCCAGGTGCAGGAGCTGGGCCACGATCAGGTTGGCGATCTGGTCGTCCACGGGCGTGCCGAGGAACACGATGCGCTCGTTGAGCAGGCGGGAGTAGATGTCGAACGCACGCTCACCACGCGACGTCTGCTCGACGACCATCGGAACCAGTGGACTCATGTGACCTCGTGCTCGTTCTCTCTCGGCGGGCGGAATTCCTGCCCCGATGGACAACCGTCGATCAGGGCTCGGAAGGTTCGTGGAGGCTAGCACCCGGCCAGGAGCGCTCCCTGGGCTTTCAGGTCGGTTCTAGACGCCCGTCCTGAAGGGCGCTCGACACTCGTTAGGAGGCGGCGGGGGCGCCGCCGGCACGCTCGGCGAGCAGCTCGACGGCCTGGCGCTGAGCCAGATCGTCCTTGAGCTCGTCCAGGCGGCCCTGCTGCTCGAGGCGCTTGCGCAGCTTCTCGGGCGCGACGCCCTGCTGTAGGGCGGTGTCCTGGAGCGCGTCGAGGATGTCGCCGTCGGAGGGCTCGATCGACTCGGCCTCGATGACGGCGGCCAGGACGGCCTCGCGGCGCAGTGCCTGCTCGGCGTCGGGGCGGGCCTCGGCGAGCAGCTCGTCCTCGGTCTTCTGCGCGATCCGCAGGTAGGCGTCCTTGGTGATGCCGCGGTGCGAGAGCGAGTGCAGCATCTGGTCCCAAAGCTCACGCGCGCGGGCCTCGACGAGCGAATCGGGGATCTCGACGGTTGCGTCGGCGACGACGGCATCCAGCGCCGCCTCGCGGAACTCGGCCTCGATCTTGCGCTCGTCGGCCTCGCGCATGCGCGACGCGATGTCCTCGCGCAGCTCGTCGATGGAGTCAAAGCCGCCGGCCTCGGTGGCGAAGTCGTCGTCGAGCTCAGGCAGCTGCTTGGCCTTGACCTCGTTGACGGTGACCTCGAACTGGGCGGGCTGGCCGGCGAGGTGCGGGGCCGAGCCGTAGTCCTCGGGGAAGGTGAGCTCGACGACCTTCTCGTCGCCGGCCTTCAGCCCGACGAGCTGCTCCTCGAAGCCGGGGATGAACTGGCCCGAGCCGAGCTCCAGCAGGTGGTCGCGGCCCTCGCCGCCGGAGAAGTAGTCGCGCTCGCCGTTTTCGCCGTCAATCGAGCCCTTGAAGTCGATGACCACGTAGTCGCCGTTCTCGGCGGCCTTCTCGACGGTGTCCAGACGCCCGAGCTGCTGGCGCAGCGTCTCGATCTGCTCGTCGACGGCGGCATCGTCGACCTCGGCCTCGCGCTTGGTGACGTCGATTTTGGCGATGTCGCCGATCGTGGCCGTCGGGCGCACGCCGATCTCGATCGTGAAGGTCAGCGGCTGGCCCTCGGCGGGCAGGTCGCCCAGCTCGACGTCGGGCTCGCCGACCGTCTTAAGGCCAGCCTCGTCGATGGCCTCGACGTACCAGCGGGGCAACGTGGCGCGAACGGCGTCATCGAGGACCGCCTCGCGGCCGACGCGCTGGATGACGACCGGCGCGGGGACCTTGCCCTTGCGGAAGCCCGGCATGCGCAGGTCGCGGCCGAGCTTGCCGGCGGCCTCGTTGACGCGGCGCTGGACCTCCTGCGGCGTGACCTCCGCGGCGACTCGAACCCGGGACTCGGGGAGCTCTTCGACGGTGGTCTTGACGTTCGTTGCAGCGGCCATTAGGCAACCCAAGATACCGTCACGGCACCGATGGCCGCCCCCCGCCTCTCCCCTTCGACACGCGCGCTCGCGTGGATCTACACGGGACCGCTGGGCCACCTCTACGGCGGGTTGGCCGACTGGGCCACCCTCCTGTGGAGGATGGCCCGTCAGCGTCTGCGTGCTAGCAGTTCGCCGTGACGTGGAAC
>JBEVLC010000277.1:0-5576 GCA_040509415.1 Baekduia sp.
TCGGGGCGCGCTATTGGACGGCGCCACCTGCGGGCGCGCGTTGGCCTGGCGGACGCTCGGGCTGAAACGCAGGAACTCCTCCACCGCCGACTCATAGCGGTAGGACGACCCGCCCGCGCCGCGCAGGATCGGCTCCAGGCGCTGCTGCTCGCGCAGCCGCAGCACGGTCTCGCGCGTGGTGTGCTGGTAGACGAAGCCGGTCGCCTTGTAGCGGCGGTTGTCCAGCGCGCGGCCGAAGCGCAGCTGGGGCAGCATCTCTGACTGGATCGGCACGCCGGCACGCCGCAGCGCCTGGGTGGCCAAGCCCGTCCCCCACGGCGGCAGCACGGGCACCATCGTCTTGCCCAGCAGGTCGACGACCTCCGAGAGCACGAGCACGCCGTCGGCGGCGCAGTTGAAGATGCCGTCGAGGTCGTACTTGACCGCGTGCTCGAGGCAGTTGGCCATGTCGTCCTCATGGATGAACTGCACCCGCGGGTCGAAGCCGAGGATCGTCGGGATCGCCGGCAGGTGCAGGTAGCTCTGCCACGAGGTCTTGAGGTCCGGGCCCAGCGCGTTGGCAAAGCGCAGCACCGTGACGGTGGTCTCGGGGTTCTTGTGGCGGAAGTCCGAGACGTTGGCCTCGGCCTCGCAGATGTCGCGCTCGATCGCAGTCCCGGGCGCGTGCGGGCGGCGCATGGCCTCGGTGAAGAAGGCGGGGTCGTCCTGCTCGGAGCCGTAGTAACGGGCGCTGGACTTGAACACCAACTTGCGCACGGGCGAGGACGGCCCGCCCGCGGCGGCGAGCACGTTCATGGTGCCGATGACGTTGTTCTCGTGGGCGCGGGCGCGCGAGGTGACGATCGAGTCGACGACCAGGCGGGTGTCGACGATCGTGTCGATCTCGGCGGCCTCGACGATCCGCCGGATCAGCGAGTGCGCGTCGGAGACCTGCACGAACTCCGTGCGCTCCAGCGCGAGCTTCGGCGGCCGGCGGTCGATCCCGATGACCGTCTCGATCTCGGGGTTCTGCTCGAGCGCCTGGGCCAGGCGGCCGCCCCAGTAGGTCGACAGGCCGGTGATGAGGACGCGGCGCGACCTCATCCGAACCACACCGATCGGCGCTTGCCGAGCATGTCGAGCAGCTCGTCCTGGATCGTCGCGCGGATGTCGTGGGCGATCGTCTGCACGAGCGCCTGGTCCTCCCACGGCTCCTCGACGCCGAGGTCGTCGGTCGGCACGGGCGGCAAGAACCGGATCTTGAACTTGGCCGGCAGGTAGCCGAGCGCGCCGAAGAGCCCGAAGTGCGGGAAGGTCGGCGTGATCGGGAAGTAGATGAGGCCGGTGAGCTTCTGCAGCGCGCCGAGCTGGGCGAAGACCGGCATCGCCTCCTCGGCGCCGACGAGCGCGATCGGGACGATCGGCGTGCGGGCGCGCATCGCCGCCTCGACGAAGCCGCCGCGGCCGAAGCGGCGCAGGCGGTAGCGGTCCTTGTAGAGCTTCTCGGTGCCCTTGCGACCCTCGGGGAAGACGAGCACGAGCTGCTGCTCGTCGGCGAGCAGGCGATGGACGTTGGCCGGGTGGGCGGGGACGCCGCCGATCTTGGGGATCAGCATGCTCAGGCCCGGATAGCCCTTGAAGAAGTGCTCGACGGTGAGGTGCAGGGGCCGCGGATGCGGGTGCTCCTCCTTGATCGCCTTGGCGATCATCGGCGCGTCAGGCGGCAGCGCGCCGGAGTGGTTGGAGACCAGCAGCGCGCCGCCCTCGGCCGGGACGTGCTCGATGCCCTCGACCTCGCAGCGAAACCACAAGTTGTAGTAGAAGTCGACGAGCGTCTTGTCGAAGAAGCCCTCGACGCGCTCCGAGCGGCCCCAGTCGGTGACCTGACGCTCGGTCTCGATCGGCGCGAGGTACTCGCGCAGGCCGGGCTCACGCTCGGCGACGCCGCGGCCGGGCTTGGACGAGCCCGCGTCATCGACCAGCGCCAGCCGGTCGTCGTCATCGATCCGCGTGCTTTCGCGGTCTGCCTGGCGCAGCGTGCTGCGTGTCGTGTCGGCCATCCCGTCCAGGATTGTCCCAGGCGGGGGCGTTCCAAGCTATGGACCTTCTGCTTAACCGCGTGCGACCGACTCGCGCGCGAGCAGCGGACCGAGCTTGCGCGCCAGCTCGGCCCAGTCGTCGCCGCAGACGACGTCCTCGGTCTCGCAGACGTCGTCGTTCCACGGGTGGCGAATCGTCGCCACCGCGATCCCCCGCTCCAGCGCAGTCTCGATGTTGAGGGGGCTGTCATCGATCAGGAGGTCGATGCCGATCTCGACGCAGCGCGTGACCTTGTCCTGTGAGCAGTAGAGCTCATCGAACCGCAGACCGATGGTGGTCAACCAGGTTGCGGTCGCGGCGTGGGCGCGCTCGGCGCGGTGCGAGGTGATGTGGATGAAGTGGCCGGCTTGCGCCCAGGCGTTGACGGCCTCGACAGCGCCCGGATAGGGCCGGCCGGCGAGGATCGCCTTGTCGCAGTGGGTCTCATCGATGCAGCAGCTCAGCTGCTCGGGCTTGAGACGGGTGATGCCCCAGTCGAACTGCTCCTCGTAGGGCAGGTCGATGCCGAAGCGGCGCTGGGCGGCGGCCGAGAGCACGTCCCAGTAGTGGTGCAGCGTGGAGTCGATGTCGATGGCGATGCGCATGGGTCGATCAGCGGCACCGCCTCCCCCGCCGGCCCGCGCTTCTATCGTAGGGCCATGGCGACGATCACGACCGCCGGCCGGGAGACCATCGCGCTCGACCTATACGGACCGGTGGGTCGCAGCGCGTGGCTCGACATCGACTGGCGCGAGCACCAGCGCTGGGTCCAGGTCGGCGGCCGGCGGATGAACGTGATCGACATCGGGCCGGCGGCGGATCGCGATGCTGCCGCGGGCACGATCGTCTGGATCCATGGGCTGTCGGGCTGCTGGCAGAACTGGCTGGAGAACCTGCCGCACTTCGCGCGCACGCACCGCTGCATCGCGATGGACCTGCCGGGCTTCGGGGAGTCCGAGATGCCGGCCGAGACGATCACGATCAGCGGCTACGCCGCCACGGTCGACGAGCTGTTGCGTGTGCTCGGCGTGGCGCGGGCGACGGTTGTCGGCAACTCGATGGGCGGCTTCGTCGGCGCCGAGGTGGCGATCCGCTTCGGCACGTGGGTCGACAAGCTCGTGCTGGTCAGCGCCGCGGGGTTGACGACCGAGTATCTGCGCAACGACCACGCGTTGGCGGCGCTGCGGCGCGGCTCGCGGTTGCTGGCCCTGGCGAGCGGCTGGCTGGCGTCGAAGTCCGACGCGCTCGCGCGCCGCCCGCGCTCGCGGCGAGCGATCCTCGGCCTCGTCGCGGCGCATCCCGACCGGTTGCCGGCGCCGCTGGTGGCTGAGCAGTTGCACGGCGCCGGCCGGCCGGGCTTCATCGACGCGCTCGATGCGTTGACCAGCTATCCGATCCGCGACCGGCTCGGCGAGATCACGGCGCCGACGCTCGTGGTCTGGGGCGCCAAGGATGCGCTCGTGCCGGCCCGCGACGCCTGGAAGTTCGGCGAGCTGATCCCCGACGCGCGGGTCGTCGTCTACGAGGACACCGGCCATCTGTCGATGCTGGAGCGCCCGGTGGCGTTCAACGCGCTGGTGCAGGACTTCCTGGAGGTCTAAGAAGTCGCCGTGCGCTGCTCGCGTGCGAGGCGGCGCAGGCGCGACTGCTCCCACTGCGTCAGGCGCCAGAGATCGCGACGGACCTGCTTGGGATCGATCTGGCGGCCCGGGAGGTGCATGTTGGCCTGGCCGACGAGATGGCGCTCGTCGCCCGTCAAGGCCATCCACTTGGCCAGCGCGTCATCGGAGTCCGGAAGGCGCGCGCTGCCGTAGGGGCGCGTCTCGTCCGGGAAGGCCACGCAGTACTCGGCGAGCAGCTCGCGGGTCTGCGGGAGGTAGGCCACGATCGGCTTGTGCGGATAGATGATGTAGGCGTAGGGCGCGCCGGCGCGGGTGGCCTGCGTGCCGCCCTGCTCGGGGCCGGCCGACAAGGCGCCCCAGACCCGGATGAAGCCGAGCTCGCGGTACATGTCCCACTCCTCGTCGTTGACGCAGGAGCGCAGCAGCTGGCGCGCGCGCTGCTCGGCGCGGCGCTCACGCCCGGGGTCGTAGACGTCGACGGGCACGCGGGCGCGCCGTGCGCGATGGCGCTCCCAGCCCTCGGTGACGCGCGGCGCCGCGACCTCCCAGAGCAGGGCCACGATGACGATGAGGGTGGCGCTGAGGGCGAGGAGCACCGCGACGTCGCTCCAGGTCGCTCAGCTGCCGCCGGCAGCGCGTGGGAAGAAGATGACGCGATCGGCGTCGCGTGGGACGTCCTCGAAGGCCTTGACCATCCGCGCCTCGCGACGGCCGGCCGACGAGATGACGGGCACCGCGGCCCACATGCCCTCGTCGAGCTGTCGGCGGAACTCGTCGACCAGCATCTGCTCCTCGGCCGCGACCTCGACGTCGCCCTCGGCCAAGAGGACCTCGCCGTGACCGGGCTTCATGCGCAGCAGCCTCACCGACGGGATTATGGCAAAGGGCTGAGGGGTGGTCAGACGGGCGGACCATGGTGGCTGCCGCCTGGCCTATGACTGGGCGCGTCGCCGCTCATCGGGCGCGACGCGGTGCAGCGCGGCGCGTCCGGCGTCTGGCGGTTCAGGCGGGCGCGCCGAGGCGGCCGGTGTTCGCGACCGCGTGCACGTCGCCGAACCCAACGCCGAGGACGTTGACGGGCCCCGGGCCGGTGCCGAGGTCACGCAGGCCGTAGCGGACGGCCTCGGCGGCGATCGCCCGTGCGGCGCGGGCGGATTCCGCGAGCGTGAACCCGAGCGCGAGGTGGGCCGCCAGCGCCGAGGAATGCGTGCAGCCCGAGCCGTGCGCGGCGCCGTCGGGGTAGCGCTGGCCGGGGATCTCAACGGCCGTACCGTCGCCCGTCACGAGGACGTCGATCGCCTCGGTGCGATGGCCACCGGTGACGATGACCGCGTTGGCGCCAACCGCTTGGACGGCCTCGGCCAGCGCCGCCCCATCGAGGTCGGCCGCGGCGGCGCCCGCCAGCGCCCGCGCCTCGGGCACGTTCGGGGTGACGACAGTCGCGCGCGGCAGCAGCAGCTCGATCAGCGCGCGCTCGGCCTCGCCGGGCAGCAGCCGCGCACCGGACTCGGCGACCATCACGGGGTCGAGCACGACCGGCGTACCGGCCGGCAGGGCGTCGAGCGCGGCGGCGACGGCGGTGATGACGTCTGCGGCACCGACCATCCCGATCTTCACGGCGCCGATCGTAAAGTCGCTCGCGACGGCCTCGATCTGCGCGACGACCATGGCCGGCTCGACGGCTGCGACGCGGGTCACCGCGACCGTGTTCTGTGCGGTCAGCGCCGTGATCGCCGTCGTGCCATGGACGCCGCAGCGGGCGAAGGCCTTCAGGTCGGCCTGGATGCCGGCGCCACCGCCGGAGTCCGAGCCGGCGATCGAGAGGCAGACGGGCACATGCGGCACGGGATCGATCGACATCGCCGCCGATGCTAGCCCTCGCGCGGACCGCATCGA
>JBEVLC010000278.1:0-6000 GCA_040509415.1 Baekduia sp.
GTGCCGCACTCGTCGACCGACACGCGCGCCCCCGGCGCCGCGGAGGCGCCGGCGGCCGGCGCGAGGGCGGCGAGCAGGCAGAGGATGAGCAGGGAACGGCGCATTGCCCCTCCCTCAACAGGCGAGGGGCGGAAAGGTTGCGACCTTTGCCGGTGCGCGCGTCCTCTAGGTCAGCTGGTAGAGCGGCCCGTCGCCGCCCTCGGGCGTCGTGAGGCGCCCGCCCTTGGCGGTGATCGCGCCGCACTGCACGCAGTTGGTGTAGTTGACGATCACGTCGACGTTGCCGTGCTCGGGCGCTTCCTCGGGGATCTCGTAGACCCCGGCCGGGCACATCCACTTCCACGTCTCGGCGACCTCGCGCGGGACGTTCTTCTGGACGCGGATGTGGTTCGGCGCGTCGTCGCGCGTCGCGTTGCCGGTGATGAACACCGAGGACAGCTTGTCGAACGTGTACTTGCCGTCCGGCTTGGGATAGCTGTCCTTGGACTTGCCGACGAACATCGGGATGCTGTCGTTGCGGTGCCACGTCAGCCTGCCCGGCGGCAGCTTGCCCTTGGTGACCTGCGCGAGGCCCGAGACCGGACCGCCCAGGAGCATCCCCTTCTGCAGCGGCTGGCGGCCGTTGCGGACCTCGTAGAGCTCCTTGCCGATCGAGGACTGCTCGACGGCGTCCTCGTAGGACTCCAGCGAGGTCTGGCCGTTCTTCAGCGCGTCGAAGATCGCCTCGCCGGCCAGGATGCCCGACTTGATGCAGTGGTGGATGCCCTTGAGCGCCAGCGTGTCGACCATGCCGGCCGAGTCGCCGACGAGCAGCGCACCCGGCATCGTCAGCTTGGGCATCGACCAGTAGCCGCCGCCCGGGAGCGCCTTGGCACCCCAGCCGACGCGCTCGCCGCCCTCGAGGATCTTGCGAACCAACGGGTGGGTCTTGAACAGCTGCAGGAGGTCGTGGACCGACGTGGTGGCATCGGCGTAGTCCAGCTCGACGACGAAGCCGATCGAGACCAGGTCCTCCCCGGTCTTCTCGTCCTTCATCGGGTAGATCCAGGAGCCGCCGACCTGGCCGTACTTCGGCGAGGCCTTCAGCGGCCAGGGACCCATCGTGTGGATCAGGCGATTCAGCGGCTTGGGGACCTTCCAGATCTCCTTGACCCCGAGCTCCCAGACCTGAGGCTCAGGACCTGCGAGATCGAACTCGCGGATCGCGGGACCGGTGAGGTGGCCCCAGCAGCCCTCGGCCAGCACCGTGAACTGCGCGGTGATGTCCGTGCCGGGCTCGAAGTTGCCCAGCGGCTGACCGTCCTTGCCACGGCCCTTGTCGCCGGAGCGGACGCCCTTGACGCGGCCGTCCTCGACGAGCAGCTGGGTGGCCGCCGTCTCGGTCAGCACGTACGCGCCGGCCTCCTCGGCCAGGCGCTGCTGGTAGCGGGCCAGCGCCGAGACTGAGATGACCTCGTTGCCGTGGTTCTTGAACGGCGGCGGCGTCGGGACCCGTACCGAGACCTTCGCATTCGGCGTGAGGTACACGGCCTCCTTGTGCACCTCGCCGAAGGCCCACCCCTCCTTGCGCCAGTCCTCGCGCGTCAGGTCGGGGTAGAGCTCCTCCAGCGGACCGGGCCGCACGACCGCGCCGGACAGGTTGTGCCCGCCGCAGACCTTGGCCTTCTCGATGACGGCGACGGGGACTTCCCCGAGACGCTCGAGGACATCGCCCCCACCCGCCGCGTCCTCCGCCAGCAACTGCAGCAGGCGGTTGGCCGTGGCCAGACCCGCCGTGCCGCCACCGACGATGGCGACACCGACCTCGATGCGCTCATCCTCGTCATCGAGCGTGCGCTTGATGAACTCCCGCTGCGGGTCGACCGGCGGCGGATATGCCGCCGGCACGACCTTGCCGTTGCCGTTCGAGCCGCTCATGGCGCTAGCCCTTGCGGGCCTTCACCGCCTCGGTGAGCTTCGGCAGGATCTTGTTGAGGTCGCCGACGATGCCGAGGTCGGAGAACTCGAAGATCGGCGCGTTGGCGTCCTTGTTGATAGCCACGATGTTCTCCGAGGCCTGCATGCCGACCTTGTGCTGGATCGCGCCGGAGATGCCCGCCGCGAGGTACAGCTTCGGCGCGACGGTCTTGCCCGTCTGGCCGATCTGCGCCGCGTAGGGGTACCAGCCGGCGTCGACCACGGCGCGCGTGGCGGCGACGGCGGAGTTGCCACCGAACGCCGCGGCCAGGTCCTCGGCGAGCTGGAAGCCCTCCGCCTTGCCCAGGCCGCGACCGCCGGCGACGAGGATGCTCGCGCCCTCGATGTCGACGTCGGCGCCGCGCTGCTCGCCACGGGTGACGATGTTGGCCTGCTGGGCCTGGGTCGACAGCTCGGTCGCGACGCTCTCGACCGGGGCGTCGCCGGCGCCGGTCTCCTTGACCTCGAACGCGTTGAGGCGGGCGATGATGATGCCCTTGTCCTTGTAGCGCGAGGTGGAGATCGACGAGTCGCCCAGGATCGGGCGCTCGGCCACCAGCTTGCCGTCGACGACGTTGACGCCCGTGACCTCCATGGTCACGCCGGCGTCGATGCGCGCGGCCAGGCCGGCGCCGATCTCGAAGCCGAGCAGGCCGCCGCCGAAGACGGCGTACTGGTAGTCGCCGCCGTCAAACAGCTTGCCCAGCGTGTCGATGACGGGGCCGGCGAGGCCCTCGGGGCCGTCGGCCTTGTAGACCTTCTTGGCGCCGTACTTGCCCAGCGTGGCGGCCAGCTCGTCGCTGATGCCGGGGGCGACGACGACCGCGTGGGCCTCGCCACCGAGCTCGCCCGCCAGGCGGGATGCCTCGGCGACCGCGCCGAGCGAGTTCTTGTTGAAGGCGCCCTCGTAGTGGAGCGCGTAGACCAGGATGTTGCTCATCGCTGTGGTTCCTCTCTTCTCAGCCGTCGGCTAGGCCAGGAGCTTGCGCTCGTCGAGCCAGGCGATGATCTTCTGGACGGTGTCATCGGTGTCTTCGTCCTCGATGATGGTGCCCGCGGACTTGGACGGCGGGGCCTTGAAGTCCCCGCACTGCACGTTGGAGCCCTCGGCGCCGACCTTCGACGCGTCGATCTCGGCGTCACCGGCGGACACGGCGTCCAGCGGCTTCTTCTTGGCGCCCATGATCGCCTTCAGCGACGGGTAGCGCGGCTCGTTGATCGCGTCGCCGACCGAGATGACGGCCGGGAGCTTGACCTTGACGGTGTCGTAGCCGTACTCGGCCTGACGCTCGCAGGTGAGCTCGTCACCGGCGATGTCGAGCTTGATGACCTGGGTCAGCGACGGCTGGCCGAGGTACTCGGCCACGACGGCGCCGATCGTGTAGCACTCGCCGTCGTCTGACTGCTGACCGAGCAGGACGAGGTCGGGGCTCTCACGCTTGAGGACCTGAGCCAGCGCGTAGCCGGTGGCGGCCACGTCGGAGCCGGCCAGGGCCGGGTCGCTCAGGTGGACGGAGCGATCGGCACCCAGCGAGACAGCCTTGTGCAGCGCGCGCACGGCGGTCTCGGGGCCCATCGTGACGGCGATGATCTCGTCGACCGCGACGGCGCCGCCCTCCTTGATCTGCATCGCAGCCTCGATGGCGTGCGTGTCATACGGGTTGAGGTTCTTCTCACCGCTGCGATCCAACCGACCCGTGCTGGGGTCGATGCGCTTCTGGACGGCGGCGTCCGGGACTTCCTTGACCAACACGGCGATCTTCACGGTGTCAGGGCCTCCTGTGGGCGACGTACGTTCGGGATGGTACCCGCTTCGTTGATTGACGAGTCAATCGGGCGCGGTAACCGCACTGCTCCTGCATTGCATCCAGCCCCCATGCCGTCTAGACGCCCTGTCGGGGCGAGGCTTGAACGGCGGACCGGATGAAGTCGATGATGTCCTGCGTGGGCGCGCCTGGCGTGAAGACCTCGGCGACGCCGAGCTCCTTCAGCGGCGCGATGTCGTCGGTGGGGATCGTGCCCCCGACGGTGACCAGCACGTCGTCGATGCCCTGCTCGGAGAGCAGCGAGACGATGCGCGGCACGAGCGTCATGTGGGCGCCCGAGAGGATCGACAGCCCGACGGCGTCGGCGTCCTCCTGGATCACGGTCTCGACGATCTGCTCCGGGGTCTGGTGGAGCCCGGTGTAGATGACTTCCATCCCCGCATCGCGCAGGGCGCGGGCGATGATCTTGGCTCCGCGGTCGTGTCCGTCAAGCCCGGGCTTGGCGACGACGACGCGGATCTTGCGCTGGGTGGCGGCGGCAGACATGGTCTTTTCCTTCCGGCTGGTGACAGTCCGGAGGCCGCGGGATCGTAGCGCTCGGGGCCAGGATCGCGCTTCCAGACGGATAGGCTGCGCGGCGCGATGGCAGAGATCGAAGTCGGCGACGTGGTCCTGGCGCGCGGTGCGACCGGGCGCTTCCATGCCGTCGTGGCGGGCATCCGCCTCGGCCGCCTGGCCATCGAGCGATGCGACGGACGGCCGTCAGCGCCACTCGCGCCCCGAGACGTCGTCACCGTGTACAAGCGCGCCGGCGCGCCGGACTCGGAGCCGCGAGTGAAGCGGCTCCGGCCCAGCGGCCAGCTCAAGCTGGATCTCGAAGAGGGCGCTACTTGACCTTGACGGTCATTTTCATGCCGGGGGCATGGATGGTGCACAGGATGCTGTAGGTCCCCTTCTTGGTCAGCTTCTTGGAGAAGCTGCCCTTGACCTGGGTCGTGGACTTGAACTTCGCCGGCCCCTTGGTGACGACGACGTTGTGCGGGGCCTTGCCCTTCCACACCCACTTGACGGTCGTGTTCTTCGACACGGTGATCGAGCTGGCCACGAACTTGTTGTCCTTGACCTGGACGGTCTTGGTGGCGGCAAAGGCCGGGATCGCGAGCGCGCCGGCGGTCAGCGCCGTGGCGGCACCGGCGGCGATGAGCTTCTTCATGGGACGGGTCCTCCTCCTGGAGTGGTGGGCGAACGGCCTAGAACACCGGGGTCTCGGTGTAGGAGCCGAACACCTCCTGCAAGGCCCCGATGATCTCACCTTCGGTTGCATGGACCCGCGCGGCGTCCAGAAGGTGCGGCATGAGGTTGACGTCCTCACGCGCCGCGGCCTCTTTGAGCGCGACCAGCGCCTGCTCGACCGGCGCCGACGCGCGGCGGCCTTTGACGGCCGTGACGCGGTCGATCTGCTTGCGCTCCAGCGCCGGGTCGATCCGCAACAGCGGCGTGTGCGAGTCGTCGCCTTCGCGGTAGTGGTTGACCCCGACCACGACGCGGTCGCCGTGGTCGATGCGGCCCTGCAGCTCGTAGGAGGCGTCGGCGATCTCACGCTGGCAGAAGTTCTGCTTGACCGCCTCGACCATCCCGCCGAGCTCGTCGATGCGGCGGAAGTAGTCGTAGGCCGCCTCCTCCATCCGATCGGTCAGCGACTCGACGAAGTAGCTGCCGCCGAGCGGGTCGATCGTGGAGGTCACGCCGGTCTCGTGGGCGATGATCTGCTGGGTGCGCAGCGCGATCCGCACCGCCTCCTCGGTCGGCAGCGCGAGCGCCTCGTCGTAGGAGTTGGTGTGCAACGACTGGGTGCCGCCGAGCACGCCGGCCAGCGCCTCGATCGCCGTGCGGGTGATGTTGTTGAGCGGCTGCTGGGCGGTCAGGCTGACGCCCGCGGTCTGCGTGTGGAAGCGCATCAGCCACGACTTGGGGTTCTTGGCCCCGAAGGTGTCGCGCAGCTCGCGCGCCCAGATCCGGCGGGCGGCGCGGTACTTGGCGATCTCCTCGAAGAAGTCGATCTGCGCGTTGAAGAAGAACGAGAGGCGCGGGGCGAAGTCGTCGACGTCGAGGCCACGATCGACGGCCTGCTGGACGTAGGTCAGCCCGTCCTTGAGCGTGAAGGCGAGCTCCTGCTGGGCGGTCGAGCCGGCCTCGCGGATGTGGTAGCCCGAGATCGAGACCGGATGCCAGCGCGGCATCGTCTCGGTGCACCACTGCACCATGTCGCCCATCAGGC
>JBEVLC010000279.1:0-5399 GCA_040509415.1 Baekduia sp.
GGCGGCAGCGCGCGCGGCCTCAGCGCGCGCGTGGTGACGACCGCGTCGCAGAGCGGCAGCAGCCTGCGCAGCATCCCCGTCGCGTCCTTGTCGTCGAGAACGGCCAGGCAGGCGACGAGGCGACGGCCGGCGACGAAGCCAGTCAGCGCCTCGGCCAGCGCGGTCAGACCACCGGGGTTGTGCGCCCCGTCGATGACCGTGTCCGGATGCTGCGCCACGACCTCGAAGCGCCCCGGCACGAGCGTGGAGGCCGCGGCGGCCCGCACGGCGGCACCGTCGAGCTGGCGGTCCTGCGTTTCCAGGAAGGCCCGCGCCGCCTCGATCGCCAGCGTGAAGTTGCGTCGCTGGAACGGTCCGCGGGCCAGGATCTCCAGCCCCGCGCCGGGGTCTGCGGGCGCGACCCGCAGCGTCGCGTGACGCTCGCGGGCGGTCTGCTCGGCCAGCGCCAGCGCGTCGGGATGCAGGTCGGTGCCGACGATCAACGTCGCGTGCTCCTCGACGACGTCGAGCTTCTCGGTGGCGATGTCGGCGACCGTCGGACCAAGCCAGCGCGTGTGCTCCAGGCCGACGTTGGTCAGCACGGCAACCGACGACGGCAGCACGTTGGTGGCGTCGAAGCGACCGCCGAGCCCGGCCTCGACCACGGCCACGTCGACGCCGGCGCGCGCGAAGCAGTCCAGCGCGGCGGCGGTCAGCAGCTCGAACTGCGTGACGTGGTCGTCGCTGGGCGCCGTGCGGTCAACCTTCTCGGCGGCGGCAGCCGCGCGCTGGATCGCGGCGGCGAACTCGGCGCTGGAGACGTCGGCGTCGTCGATCCGCACGCGCTCGGCGAAGGAGACGAGGTGCGGCGACAGGTAGGAGCCGACGCGCAGCCCGTGGCGGCGCAGGATCGCCGCGGTCATGCGGACCGTCGAGGACTTGCCGTTGGTCCCCACGACGTGGATCGAGGCGAACTGCTCCTGCGGCGAGCCGAGCGCCGTGAGCAGACGACGCATCCGGTCCAGCCCGAAGCGCATGCCGAACAGCTCCAGCGAGAGCAGCAGCCGCTCGGCGTCCTCCAAGCGCATCGGCGCCATCGCTACAACGCTGCCAGCTCCGCCTTGAGCCGGTCGAGCTTCTCGCGCTCGGCGGCCACGACGGCGTCGGGGGCCTTGGCGACGAAGCCCTGGTTGCTCAGCTTGCCCTCGGCGCGCGAGATCTCGCCCTGCAGCGCCTTGCGCGCGGCCTCGACCTTGGCGGCGGCCTCCTGCGGGTCAACGCCCTCCAGCAGCTCGACCTGGCAGCCCCTGACCGGGATGACGGCCACGGGCGCGCGATCGTCGTCGGTGACCGGCGTCAGGCGCGCCAGGCGGGCGACGAGCGCGACGAGCTCGTCATCGAGGCCGTCGCACCGCGCCGCCAGGAACGCGCCCGGCTTGACGCCGCCGGCGTCGCGCCAGGAGCGCACGGCCTGCACGGTGGCGATGACGCGCTCCACTTCCCGCTCGGCGTCCAGGTCACGCGGCGCCACCACGTCGCCCGCGACGTGCGCGGCCAGCAGGCCCTCGCCGCCGACGTGCGGCCACAGCTCCTCGGTGACGAACGGGATGATCGGATGGGCGAGCACGACGGTCTCGCGCAGGACGTGGAGCAAATGCGCGCTCAACATGTCGTCGAACTCGCGCCCCTTGATCAGCTCCAGGTACCAATCGCACAACTCGCCGTAGACGAAGTCATACAACCCGAGCGCGGCCTTGGAGAAGTCGAAGGCCTCGACCCGCGCGGCGAAGTCGGCGCGCGCGGCGCCGAGGCGACTGAGGATCCAGCGATCCTCGACCGTCTGCGGCGAAGCAGCGGGCGCGATCCCCTCGGCCGCGTTGGTGATCACGAAGCGCGTGGCGTTGAAGAGCTTGTTGGCCAGCGCCTGACCCTGAGCGACCTTCTCCTCGCTGAAGCGCACGTCTTGGGTGGAGGACATGGCCAACAGGCCGAAGCGCACGCCGTCGGCGCCGTGGGCGTCGATCAAGTCCACCGGGTCGATGCCCGTACCCAAGGACTTCGACATCCGTCGGCCGTCGGGCGCCTGGATGACGGAATGGATGTAGACGTCGGAGAACGGGGTCTCCCCCGTGAGCTCGATGCCCATCATCACCATGCGCGCGACCCACAGGAACAGGATGTCGCGCGCCGTTGACAGCACGTCGGTCGGGTAGAACGCCTGCAATTCCGGCGTCTCGTCGGGCCAGCCGAGCGTCGCGAAGGGCCATAGCGCCGAGCTGAACCACGTGTCCAGCACGTCGGGATCCTGCGTCCAGCCGTCGCCCTCGGGCGCCGTCGCCCCACAGTAGACCTGCTCGTCGCGGTACCAGACCGGGATCTGATGGCCCCACCACAGCTGGCGCGAGATGCACCACGGCCGGATGTTCTCCAGCCAGTCGACGTAGCGGCGCGATTGGGACTCGGGATGGATCCGCAGCTTGCCGTCCCGCACGGCGGCGATCGCCGGCGCGGCCAGCTCATCCATCTTCATGAACCACTGCAGCGAGATCAACGGCTCGATGCGCTGCCCGCTGCGGTGGCTGAACGGGACGGTATGCGTGTAGGGCTCCCTCGCCCGGATCGCACCGATCTCGTCAAGCGCGACAACAACCGCCGCCTGGGCCTCAGCGACCGGCAGCCCTTCGAACTGCGGCACGAGGTCGGTCATGCGCCCGTCCTCGCCGATCGCGCTGAGCTCGGGCAAGCCGTGGCGGCGCCCGATCTCGAAGTCGTTGGGATCGTGGCCCGGCGTGATCTTCAGACAGCCGGTGCCGAAGTCGGTCTTGACGTACTCGTCGGCGATGATCGGCAGCTCGCGGCCGACTAGCGGCAGCGTCACCGTCTTGCCGACGAGGTCCTTGTAGCGCTCGTCGTCGGGATGGACCGCGACCGCGACGTCGGCCAGCATCGTCTCGGGCCGCACGGTGGCGACGACAACCTCGCCGCTGCCGTCGCTCAACGGGTAGGCGATGTGGAAAAGCGTGTCGTCGGCCTCGCGCTCCTCGACCTCCAGATCGCTGATCGCCGAGCCGGAGCCCGGATCCCAGTTGACCATGTAGTTGTCGCGGTAGATCCAGCCCTTGCTGTAGAGGTCGACGAAGACCTTCAACACGGCCTTGACGTAGCCCTCGTCGAGCGTGAAGCGCTCCTGCTCGTAGTCCAGCGAGGCACCGAGACGCTTGAACTGCTCGATGATCGTGCCGCCGAACTCCGCGCGCCACTCCCACGTCTTCTCGATGAACGCCGCGCGGCCGATCGCCTCGCGCGTCGTGCCCTCGCCAACCAGGCGCTTCTCGACCTGCGTCTGGGTGGCGATGCCGGCGTGGTCGGTGCCGAGGATCCACTTGGCGCGGCGCCCCTGCTGGCGGGCATGGCGGATCAGCGTGTCCTGCACCGAGCCGTTGAGCGCATGGCCCATGTGCAGCGCGCCGGTGACGTTCGGCGGCGGGATCGCGATCGAGAAGTTCTCGGCCGGCGAGCCCTCCGGCTCGGGATGGAACAGCCCCGACTCCAGCCAGCGCGCGACGATGCGCGGCTCGACCTCCGAGGGCTCGAAGCGCTTGCGATCCTTCAGGCTCATGAAGCGTCGCAGTCTAGGGGCGGCCAGCCGGCAAGGGACGCCGACGGCCTATGCGATCTTGCACGCTTGTCTGTGATCACGTACAGTCTCGTGGATGAGCGCTTCGAACGGACCGCGCGAATGGGACGCGGGCACCTATCACGCGGTGGCCACCCCACACCAGAGCTGGGGCGCCGAGATCCTCGACCGCCTGACGCTGCGCGGCGACGAGACAGTGCTCGATCTCGGCTGCGGCACCGGCCGCGTCAGTGCCCAGCTGCTGGAGCGGCTGGGACCGGAGGGTCATGTCATCGGCATCGACGGCTCGGCCGCGATGGTCGCCGAGGCGCAGCGCCAGCTCGGCGGCGAGCGCGCGCGCTTCGTCCAGCAGGACCTGTTGGAGCTGACCGTCGAGGAGCCCGCCGACGCCGCGGTCTCCAGCGCCACCTTCCACTGGATCGCCGACCACGACCGACTCTTCGCGCGCATCCGCACGGCGCTGAAGGACGGCGCGCCGTTCGTCGCCCAGTGCGGCGGGTACGGCAACATCGCGTCGATCGTCGCGGTCGTCGAGGAGGTCATCGCGCGCGAGCCTTTCGCCCCCGCCTTCGCGGGCTGGCCGGGCCCCTGGAACTACGCCTCCCCCGAGGAGACGGTGCCGCGCCTGGAGCGCGCGGGCTTCGCCGTCGACCGCGTCTGGCTCAACGAGTCGCCGCAACGCCCACCGCAGACGCGCGAGTTCCTGCGCACCGTCTCGCTCGGCGGCCACCTGCTGCGCTTGACGCCCGAGCTGCAGGAGGCGTTCCTCGACGCGATCGTGGAAGGCCTGGGGCCCGAGCCGGTCCACGACTACGTGCGGCTGAACATCGTCGCGACCGCACGCTGAACGCGCCGGTCGCCGCTCAGTCGCGACGGTGGCGGTCGAGCAGGATCGCCACGACGATCGAGGTCGCCGTCGGCACCAGCGCGACGCCGAAGATCATCACCGCGGTCGCCACCAGGCGACCGGAGGTCGTGTGCGGCGTGATGTCGCCGTAGCCGACGGTCGACACGGTCTGGACCGCCCACCACCAGGCCTTGCCGTAGCTGGTGAAGGTCTCCGGCTCGACCACGCGCTCGGCCAACGCCGCCAGCAACGTGAACGCCGTCGTCACGACCACGATCGCCCCCATCGCCCGCGGCAACGTGATGCGTTCGGCGAAGCGCCCTCGGCGGCGGGCTCGCCTCTCGGTGCCCGACATGGCCGCCAGCGTATCCGCAGCGGCGTCACCCCCGGCGGGTGATGATCGCTCACCCCTCCTGCGCTCAGGGTCGGTCCATGCCCGCCGCCGCGACGCCAAAGCTCTCCGACGACGCGCTCGTCGAGATGCTCTCGCTGATGCGGGGCGCCGACAGCGTGGAGCTCAAGCTGACGATCCCCGAGTCGGCCCAGCGGTCGGCCATCGAGGCGCTGGGCATGGATCCGCTCGGCGCCCAGGTGCGGCTCGTCTCGTTCTTTGACACGCCGGAGCTGACGCTCGAGCGCCAGGGTGTGGTCGTGCGCGCGCGGCGCGTCGCGCAGAAGGGCGATGACTCGGTCGTCAAGCTGCGGCCGGTCGTGCCCGCCGAGCTCGCTCGCGGTGTCCGCGAGTCGCCGATGTGCATGGTCGAGGTCGACGCCGTGCCCGGCGGCTACGTCTGCTCGGCGTCGTTGAAGGGCGTGCCGAAGACGGCGGTCCAGGACGTCATCGGCGGCGGTGCGCCGCTGCGCAAGCTGTTCTCCAAGGAGCAGCGCGCGTTCTATGCCGACCATGCCCCGGAGGGCGTCGGCTTCGCCGACCTC
>JBEVLC010000280.1:0-2625 GCA_040509415.1 Baekduia sp.
TGCTCGGTGCCGGACTCGCCGTAGAGCTTGTCGTTGCCCTCGCCGCAGTCGACGCTGTCTGAGCTGTCGTCGGCCGCGCGGATCGTGTCGTCGCCATCGCCCGCGTCGAGGATGTCGGGGCCAGGCCCGCCGACGAGCGTGTCGGCGCCGGTCTGGCCGTAGATCTCGTCGGCGTCGTCGCCGCCGTCGAGGAGGTCGGCGCCCGCGCCGCCGTCGATGTAGTCGGCGCCCGTGGCGCCGGCGATCGTGTCGGAGCCGTTGTTGCCCTCCAGCAGGTCGCGCGCCGTGCCGCCGTCGATGAGGTCGTCGCCGTCTCCACCGAAGATGTGCTCGGTGCCGGACTCGCCGTAGAGCTTGTCGTTGCCCGCGTTGCCCTTGATGATGCGGTCCGAGCCGCGGCCACCGTGGATCGTGTCGTCGCCGTCGCCGCCGTAGAGGCGCGGGTCGTTGCCGAAGCTGCCGCCGTCGATGGCGTCGTTGCCGGCCTCGCCGTAGATGCGGTCGTCGCCGGCCCCGCCGTCGAGGTGGTCGTCGCCGGGGCCGCCGTGGACGCGGTCGTTGCCCGTGCCGCCCGCGGCGGTGTCGAGCCCGTCGTCGCCGTTGATGGCGTCGTTGCCCGAGGAGCCGTTGAGCTGGTCGTCGCCGGCGCCGCCCGCGAGCCGGTCGTCGTAGGGACCGCCTTCAAGCAGGTCGTTGCCGTCGCCGCCGTGCAGGATGTCGTTGTCGCGCCCGCCGACGAGGCGGTCGTCGCCGGCCAGGCCTTCGAGCAGGTCCGGGCTGCGCGTGCCGAGCAGCACGTCGGCCGCTGCGGTGCCGAGCACGAGCGCGAGGCCGGGCTGGACGGTGACGTCGCGCGCCTTGAGGCCGGCGGGCAGCGTGACGGTCCCGAGCCGGCGATGCGCGTAGGGGCTGACGAGCGAGAGCGTGCCGGCGCCGCGGTCGGCAACGTAGACGCGGCTGCCGTCCGGCGCCCAAGCCGGGATGCCGGGCCCGCGGCCGGCGCGGAGGTGGTGGACGGCGCGGGTGGCGACGTCGACGAACGCGGCCTTCTTGCCGTTGGCCGCCGCGCCGATCGCGAGCTGGCTGCCGTCGGGCGAGAGCGCGATGGCCCCGCCGGCGCCCTTGCCCAAAACGATGCCCTTGCCCTTGGCCGGCTTCTTGGCGCCAGGTGCGATCGTGCGCAGCCGGCCGTTGGTGGTGGTGATCCAGGCGCGCCCGGCGGCGAAGGCCGCCCCGGCGGCGCCCTTGACCTTGACGCGCCGCAGGAGCTTGCCACGCTGAAGGTCGACCATCGCGACGCGATCGCCCTTCAGCGGGATCGCCGCGAGCGTGCCATCGCCCGAGATCGCCAGCGTGAGCGCCTTGCCGTGCAGCGCGACGCTGCGCTGCACAGCGAGCGTCCGCGCGTCGACCCACAGCAGGCGCGTGCCGGCGATGGCGTACACCTTGCCGCCGGCAGGCGAGACGGCGAGCGCGACGATCGGCGCACCGCCCGCCAGCTGCTTGGGGCCGGTGTCGGCGGCGACCGCCCCGCCGCTGGGTGCGGTGCCGGCCGAGGGCGCAACCGTGACATCACCGCCGCGCAGGTCGATGGCCAGCAGTGCGCCGCCACCGGCCGCGAAGCCGACCTTGCCGTCGCGCGTGACCGCCACCGCGGTGGTTGGGCCGGGGAGCGCGACCTTCTTGGTCACCTTGCCGGTGGCGACGTCCAGCAGCGCAGCGTCGTTGGTCTGCGTGGCGATCAGCGCCACACGTGCCTGCGCCAGGCCGGCGGGCATGAGCATGCCGCCGCAGAGCAGGGCGAGCAGCGCGACGCGCGCGGTCCAGGACATCCCTGCGGGTTCTGCGCCCCGCTCAACGCTCCTGCACATCGCGCGCATCACACACGGCGCGCACAACCTCATCGGGATCGTCGGTCACCGTCAGCAGCGCGGCGTCGCGCTCGCCGACCATGCCCTCGGCGACGAGCCGCTCGCCGATCCACTCCACCAAGCCACCCCAATACTCCGTCCCAACCAAGATGATGGGGAAGTCACGGATCTTGTCGACCTGCTCGAGGACCAAGGCCTCGAACAGCTCGTCGAGCGTGCCGAAGCCACCGGGCAAGACCACGAACGCCGTCGCGTAGCGCACGAACATCATCTTGCGCGTGAAGAAGAACTCGCAGGTGAGCGCGATGTCCTGGTAAGGGTTTGGCGCCTGCTCGAAAGGCAACATGATGTTCAACCCGACCGACGTCACGCCCGCGTCCTGGGCGCCGCGGTTGGCAGCCTCCATCAGGCCCGGGCCGCCGCCGGTGATGATCGCGAAGCCCTCGTCGCCGACGCGGCGGGCGATCTCACGGCCGTGGGCGTAGTAGGCGTGGCCGGGCTTGACGCGCGCCGAGCCGAAGAACGTCACGGCCGGGCCGAGCTCGCGCAGCGCCTCGAAGCCCGCCTCGAGGTCATGGCCGATGCGCTCCAGGCGTTCGGCCTCGGTGCGCGTCGCGAGGACCGCGCGGCGCTTGGTGCCCAGCAGCTCCTCGTCGGGTGAGGTGGGCGGATGGGGCCGACGGGCGGGCGTGGTCACGCGCGGGGTTCTATCCGACACGGCGGCCATGGCGGAGGCGGTGGGCGCCTCCCGAGC
>JBEVLC010000281.1:0-5706 GCA_040509415.1 Baekduia sp.
CACCGGAACGAGGGCGACAGATGTCGAGCCCGCCCACCACCCCGGCGGTGCCGTGGCGGCGATCTGCGCGGCCATCAACCGTGCCAAGCCGACCGCGCCGCGCTCCTTGAGCGCGTTGACGAGCGCCGGCACCGCACCCGCGTAGGCGACCGGCGCCCACGCGCCCGAGAACGCCTGTGCCCGAGCCGGGCAGCGCGACCCGCACGGCCCCGGCAGCCCACAGCGCTCGCATCGCGAGGCGCCCAGCCACGGCAGCGCCTGCCGGCAAGCGCGGCACAGCGGGTCCGTGCGCGCCACATCGCCGGCGCGCCGGCAGGCGACGCAGACCGGGGGAACGACGAGGACGAGCAGCGATCGGACCATGCGCCCAGCCTGCCGGAGGTCGTGTGACGTGATGCCACCGCTCCGTGCCGATCTGGCAGTGACAGAATCGCCGAAGTGCTCGCCGTCGCGGCCGACACATCGTTCTCGCTGGCCCCCGGGCCGATCGTCATCGTGCTCATCCTCACGGTCGGCTACGTGCGCCGGTGGCGCCAGGTCCGAGCCAGCGGCAACACGCGCGGCGCGGAGGTCGGGCGGCTGCTGGCGTGGCTGGGCGGCGTGCTGTGCCTGGCGATCGCGCTGATCTCGCCGGTCGACACGCTCGCCGACCAGGCGTTCTTCATGCACATGATCCAGCACGTCCTGCTGCTGGACTTCGCGCCGATCCTGCTGATCGCCGGCCTGAGCAAGGTGCTGCTGCGGCCGATCGCCCGGCAGGTGCTCGACCTCGAGCGCGCGCTAGGGCCGATCGCTCATCCGGTCTTCGCGATCGGCCTGTACGTCGGGGTCATGTGGCTCTGGCACATCCCCTTCCTGTACGACGCGGCCCTGTCGCACTCCGCCGTCCATGTGCTCGAGCACACCTGCTTCATCAGCGCCGGCGTCCTCTACTGGTGGCACCTGCTCTCCCCCGTCCGCGGCCGCAACCTCACGGGCCTGGCGCCCGTCGCGTACATGGCCTCGACCAAGGTCTTCGTCGGGCTGCTCGGCATCTTCCTGACCTTCGCGCCGACCTCCATCTACAGCTTCTACGAGGACCGCCCGCAGATCTGGAACCTGCACCCGTCCGACGACCAGGCGCTGGCCGGCGCGATCATGGCGATCGAGCAGTCGGTCGTCATGGGCATCGCGCTCGCCTACCTCTTCGTGCGGGCGCTCAACGAGTCCGAGCGCCAGCAGCAGCGCGAGGAGCGCATCGCCGACGCCGCTGAGGCGGCTGAGGCGGCCGGCAAGACCGCCGAGCGCTCCGCCTAGCCTTCGAGCACCGCGCCGTCAGGGACGGCGTCGGTGCCCTCCACCGTCACCTCGCCACGCACGACCACGCCGGCGCCGAAGCGCACGTCGCCGACGACGCGCAGCGTCTCGCACGCCACCAGCGACGGCGCGCCCGCGCCGAAGCGCGCATCGAAGTCGCCGACCAGCTTGTAGTGGTCGGCGTCGAGGTCGACGAACGGCGGCACGCCGTCGCGCTCGGGAGCGAGGTGGACCGCGCAGCCCTCGCCGATGACGTAGGCGTCAGAGCGCAGCGAGAGCAGGTCGTTGGTGGTCTTGACCGGCACGAAGCGCGAGCGCGGCACGCGCAGCGCGGCGGCGCCCTCGAAGACGCCGATCGCCGCGCCCATCGCGGTCTCGAGCTGGATGACCGGGGTCGAGCCCTTGTCGCCCGGATCGACCGTCTTGCGGTTGACGATCATCGGCAGGTCGATCACGCCCGTGCCCGACAGCAGGTCGCGCAGCGCGTGCAGGTCGACCCAGAGCGTGTTGGTGTTGAAGTACTTATGGCGCGAGGTGTCCTGGAAGGCGTCGATGTCCTCCTCGGGCGTCTGGGCGATCTCGCGCAGGACGAGCGCACCGTCGGACGCCCGCCGGGCCAGGTGCCCACCCTTGCGGTCTGACGAGGTCCGGTCGGCGACCTCCATCAAGAACGGCGCGCCGCTCTCAGCGAGCCACGCGAGGATCCGCGGGTCCAGCACCGCGCCCAAGTTGTCGGAGTTGGAGACGAAGGCATAGCGGTAGCCACCGTCGAGCAAGGCCTCCAACATGCCCGAGGTCACCAACGCGGTGTAGAGGTCGCCGTGGCCGGGCGGCGCCCACTCCAGCGCCGGGTCATCCGGCCATTGGGCGGGCGTGAGGTCGTCGGCGCGCAGCTTGGGGACCTTGTTCTGGACGAAGTCGACCGGCAGGCCGGCAGAGAGATCGTCGTAGCGCTCCAGCGCCGCCAACGAGTCGGCTTGCGTGGCGAACGAGTTCATCAGCACCAGCGGCAGCCGCGCCCCGCTGCGCGCGCGCAGGTCGAGGATCTGCTCGGCGATGAGGTCCAGGAAGGTGCGTCCGTCCTTGACCTCCAGCAGCGACTTGGCCTTGGTCATCCCCATCGACGTGCCCAGCCCGCCGTTGAGCTTGATGACCACCGCCTGGTCCAGCAGCTCGGGCGACGCCGCCGTGGTTAGCTCCTGCGCATCGGGCAACTCGGCGACCGGCTCGATGTCGGTCTCAGCCAAGGTCCCCGTCTCGCCCGCGCGCAGCCGCTCGTACTGGCGCGCGAAGCTCTCCACCGCGGCGTCGCCGAGACCCTCGGCGCGCATCTTCTCGATCGCTGCCTCCAACCCATCCACGTCGCGGAAACCTACTGCGCCCGGCTAGGGCAGAACACGCCCGCCCTTGCCGGCGACCCACAGCGAGCCGGAGGGCCGCAGCACCGCGACCCGCACGGTCAGCCCGCGATGGCGGCGCAGCGACCGTCGCGCGGCAGCTCTGATGGGGACGCGAACGACGGCCGTGCCGTTGGCGCCAACCCGGAACGGTGCGCGGCCGATCGCCAGCGTGGTAGGGCCGGCCTTGGCGGTAAGGCGCACCGTCCCGGCACATGCCACCGCACGCCGGCAGGCGACCTTGACCCGCAGCGGTCCAGCGCCGAGCCGGCGGCCGAGCAGCGTGGCGGTGATCGCGGGGCCCGCCGGCGACGTGACGACCGGCGGCGCCGGTTGCTGCGGCGGCGCCGGCAGGGTCGGCGGCACCGACACGGTCGGCGGATCGCCGCCGGGCTTCACGACGCTCACGGTCCGCTCGACCCGCGTGCTGAGGCCGGAGGAGTCGGTGACCGTGGCGGCGACGACATGGTCGCCGAGTGACGTGAAGCGGTGCTTGAACAGCTCGGGGAAGCTCAGGTCGTCGGCCGCGGCCGGCTTGCCGTCGAGCGTCCAAGCGAGGGTGATGGGTTCGCGGTCGAGATCATCGCCGTGGGCGACGAAGTCCAACACGGTGTTGAGGACCGCCTTGGTCGCGCCCTCCAAGGTGAGCTGCGGCGCCCGGTGCTGGTACTCGTAGGCGCCGATGTCCCGCCAGCCGTCGACGATCCGCGGCAGGCCGTTGAGGTCGGTCTCGCCGCTGCGCAGCGGCCGGCCGCTGCTGTGGTCGATCAAGACCGAGCCGAACGTCGGCGTCGGCTCGACCCAGGCCCGGCCGAGCACGGGCGTGTCGAAGAAGAAGCTGCCGGCGTCGATCATGGCGCCGCCAGACGCCTGGGCCGTGGCGTAGGCAGCGCCCTGGCGGTCGATCACGCACCCCGTACCGATGCTCACGAGGTCGGTCGAGTAGGCGGTAACGACCGTGTCGCGCACCTCGACGTCAGCGGTGCCGCCGCTGCATTCGGCGCGGACGCCCTGCGCGATGGCGGGCTGGTTGTCGCCGATCATCGGATGCACCGTGACGCTGCGCAGCGTGACGGTGGTCGCGCCGCTGGGAGCACGCACGTCGATCGTCGCGTCGCCGGCCCCGCCAGCGAGCGCGAAGGCCGAGTCGTCGACGGTGACCGCACCACCGGTGACCCGCATGGCGCTGCCACCGGTGGAGCCCGGGCCGGAGAGAGCGCCCGCCGTCACGCGCACGCGGGTGAGTGCGAGGGTCGCGGCGTCGGCGACGATGCCGGTCGTGCCCTCGACGTTCGTGTCCTGGAGGGTGGCGTCGCCGCCGTCGGCCAGCACGCCGACCGCGCCGGCGTCGGTGCCGGAGGTGATGTGCGTGCTCCGCAGGGCCCCGTCGACCATGCGCACGGCCGTGCCCGTGGTCTCGTTGACGATCGTCGAGCCGACGATCGTGCCGCGGCGCAGATCGATCGGCGCGGGCGTCCCGCTGCCGCCGGCCTCCAAGCGCAGGCTGCGGACGGTCGCCTGTGGCTCGTCGATCATGACCGGGTCGCCGCTGTCGGCGACGATCGTCGGCACGCCGCCGACGCCCACGAGCTCCACCACATTGCCCGCGACGATCGTGAAGCCGTGGGCGGTGGCGCCGGCATCGAGCTCGACGCGGTCGGTGCCCGGGAGCGCCGCGGCACCGTCGAGCGCGTCCTGCAACGTGGCCGACGTCGTGCCTTGACAGCCGGCGGGCGCGCCGACGCAGAAGGTCTGCGCTTGGGCCGTGGCGGCGGGAAGGATGAACGCGGCCGCGAGGGCCCCCTGCGCGAGGGTGCGGAATGGGAGCGGCATATGACCTCCGTGCTGCGTCGACAACGACGAATGCTGAGCACTCCAACGGACACACCGTCCGAAGGTTGCGGAGATCCTACTCCCACGAGCGCCGGTAGCGGCGCTGCTCGGCCGTCAGCTCATCGAGCTGCACGCCGAGCGAGGCGAGCTTGAGCCGCGCGACCTCGCGGTCGATGTCGTCGGGCACGGGCTGCACGCCGTCGGGCAACGTGCCGTCGGCGGCCGCGAGGTGCTCGACCGACAGCGCCTGCAAGGCGAACGAGAGGTCCATGACCGACGCCGGATGGCCCTCGCCGGCGGCGAGGTTGACGACGCGACCGGAGGCCAGGAGGTTGAGGTGCCGCCCGTCGGCGAGGATGTGCTGGGAGACCAGCGGGCGCACGGGCCGCCCCTCGCCGCCGAGCTCGCGCAACGTGGCGAGGTCGATCTCGACGTCGAAGTGCCCGGCGTTGGCGAGCACCGCGCCGTCCTTCATGGCCTCGAAGTGCGCGCGCCCCAGCACGGCGGGCGCGCCGGTCACCGTGATGAAGATGTCGCCGCGCTTCGCCGCCTCCAGCGACGGCATGACCTCGAAACCCTCCATCCGCGCGTCGAGCCCGGCGACCGGGTCGATCTCGCAGACGACGACTTGGGCGCCGGCGCCACGGGCGCGCAGCGCGATCCCGCGGCCGGTCGGTCCGTAGCCCAAGACGACGACCGTGCGGCCGGCGAGCAGCAGGTTGGTCGCGCGCAGGATGCCGTCGAGCGTCGACTGGGCCGTGCCGTAGTGGTCATTGAACACGCGCTCGGCGCGCGCCTCGTTGACGGCGAGGACCGGGCAGGCCAGGCGTCCGTCGGCCTGCATCGCGCGCAGGCGCACCAGCCCGGAGGTCGTCTCCTCGGTCCCGCCGAGCAACCCCTCCAACAAGTCCGGCCGCGCGGCGTGCAGCGTGACGAGCAGGTCGGCGCCGTCGTCGATCGTGATCCGCGGCGTGCGGTCCAGCACGTCGGCGACGTGGCCGGCGAACGTGTCGAGGTCCTCACCGTGACGGGCGAAGACGGCGACGCCAGGCTCGGTGGCCAGCGTCGCGGCCACCTCGTCCTGGGTGGCCAGCGGGTTGGCGGCGCACAGGGCGACCTGCGCGCCGCCGGCAGTGAGCGTCGTCACGAGGTTGGCCGTCTCCGCCGTGACGTGCAGGCA
>JBEVLC010000282.1:0-16906 GCA_040509415.1 Baekduia sp.
CGGCCCTCCCGATCTACGCCGCCGCGACCTCCCCGCGCAGCGCCTTGAGCGCATCGAGGTAGATCTCCGAGAACGTCGGGAACGGCTGAATCGTGTCGCGCAGGATCTCCAGCGGCACGCGGGCACGAATGGCCAGCGTCGCCTGTTGCAGCCACTCGCCCGCCTCGGGGCCGAGGGCGTAGGCCCCGGTCAACCGCTCACCGTCGCTGAGCAACGTCAGGAATCCGTTGGACTCCGCGTAGGCGCGCGAGTAGGTCTCCATCTTGGGGAGCTCGGCGAGCGGGGCCGTCGCACTGAAGCGCGCCTCGGTCGCACCGACGGCCGCGGCCTGAGGATCGGTGAAGACCACGCGTGGCATGGCGTCGTAACTGGCCTCGCGCGGCTCCCCGAGGATATTCGCGGCGACGACATCGCCCTGGTACTTGCCGACGTACGTCAGGGGCCAGATGCCGGTGACATCGCCGATCGCCCACAGGCCCGCGCCCACGCGCAGGCGAGCGTCGACCGAGATCCCGTGACCATCCTCAACATCCACGCCAACCGTCTCCAGCCCGATCTCGCCAGACCGCGGCCGCCGCCCGGTCGCGACGAGCAGCCGGTCACCCCGCAGCTCACGACCGTCGTCCAACTCCAAGATGTAGTCCTCGCCCTCGCGTCGCGCCGCCGTCGCATGGGCGCCGAGGACGAGCTCGATCCCGTCACGCCGTAAGACCTCGCCGAGCGCTTCACCCAAAGACGCGGGCTCACGAGCGAGCACGTGCTCGGCGCTCTCGACCAGCACGACCTCGCCACCGAACCGCCGCACCGCTTGCGCCAGCTCGACGCCCACCGGTCCACCGCCCAGGACGAGCAGGCGGCGCGGCACGGCCTTCATGCCCGTCGCCTCACGGTTGGTCCAAACGCCCTCGAGCTCACGCAGGCCAGGGATGGGTGGGACGACCGGCTCCGAGCCCGTCGCCACGACGATGTGCTCAGCCGTGTGACGCACGCCGTCGACGTCGACCACGCCCGGCCCGGCGAGCCGGCCGTTGCCGCGCAGCAGATCGATACCCGCGCCGGCCAGCCAGCGCTCCTGCCCGGCGTCGGAGTAGTCCGACACCATGAAGTCTCGCCAGTCCAGCGCCGCCTCGACGTCGACCTCTGCCTTGCTCACCGCGTCGCGCGCGCCCTGCACCGCCTCGCCGGGCCGCAGCAGCGTCTTGGACGGGATGCACGCCCAGTAGGAGCACTCGCCTCCGGCCAACTCGCGCTCGACCACCGCCACCCGCAGGCCGCCCTCGGCCAGCGCACCGGCGCAATGCTCACCTGGCGAGCCCGCGCCAACGACGATGCCGTCGTAGTCGCTCACAGCGGTAGCTCTTCGCCGGCCTGCTCGCGCACCATGTACTCCGCGTACCAGTCCGGCCAGTTCGCATCCTCCTCCCCGGTGCGCGCCTCGTGCTCTCCGTGCGCCGCGGCAGCGCGTCGCAGGGCTTCCGCCAGATCGGCACCAGAGCCGTACGTGGTCGGGCCGGTCACCCGCCCCGGCAGGCGCACCGTGACCTCCTGGAGCACCCAGCCATTGCCGTCCGGATCGCTGAAGGACGCAAACGAGCCGTAGCTGCCGCGGTCAGGCGCCGGCCCCGGCACCCGCCCCTCGGTGCCGCCATGGTGAAACACCCCACCAACGTCGTGAAACACCTCGCTCACCTCGACGCCACGATCGATCAGCGCGGCGCGTGCCGCCTCGATGTCGGAGACGACGAGCTGCAGCCCCTCAGACGAGCCCGGCTCCGCGGTCGTCACTCCGTCGCCGATGATGATCGAGGCGTCCGAGCCGGGCGGCGTCAGCTGCACCACGCGGAAGTCGTCACCAACGGGAAAGTCCGCATCAAGCCGGAAGCCCGCAGCCTCGTAGAAGCGTTTGGCCCGATCGACATCGGTGACCGGGACCTGCACGACCTCGAGCTTCATGTCCATGATCTTCTCCCATCGTCGCCGTGGACCTCCGGCGGCATTTGACGCTCTGGCAAGGGCTCGTGCCCACAGCGGTGAGCGCAGAACGTAGTCTGCCGCCGTGACCCGATCAAGAGCTGTCCTCACCATCCTCGCCCTCCTCGCCGTCATGGCCTTGGCCGCATGCGGCTCCGATGATTCGGGAGGGTCCAGCACCGCAGACAACGCTGCCGCAACCAGTCCCACGCAGGCGGCGCCAGCGCCAGCCGCGACCAGCTCCACGCAGGCAGCGCCGGCCGCAGCAACGACCGCCAAGGAGACCGACGCGACGGTGGCGGCGTGCCACAACCGCTACGACCCGTACCTCGCGAAGCTCATCAAGATCCAGGAGAGCATCGACGGTACGCCCAAGTACCGCACCTTCGCCGCCAGGGTGACTAAGTTGGGCAACGACCTCCAGGGGTTCAGCGCACAATCGGACAGCAAGGGCTGTTCAGACTATGTCGCCCGATTTGCCAGTTCCTCGTACCTCCAGTTCGCGGCCGCAACTGGAACCTGGGCCAAGTGTCCTGTGCGCAAGAAGTGCTCTGCTACGGACAGGTCGTACATCGAGGCCCGGTTGGCGATCGGACAGAGCAACCTCGAGAAGGCGCGCGTCGGGTTCAGCGGTATGCCCAAGAGCTGAGTGCGGCCGCGTGTCCCGATCAAGAGCTGTCCTCACCATCCTCGCCCTCCTCGCCGTCATGGCTCTGGCCGCGTGCGGCGCCGATGATTCGGGAGGGCCCAACACCACAGACCAGGCGGCCGCGACCAGCTCCACGCAGACCGCACCGGCGCGAACCACGACCAGCGATTCGGCGGAACTTGGGATCGACACGGACAACGCCGCGACGGTGGCGTCGTGCCGCAAGTCGTTCAAGCCGTTCATCGCCAAGCTCAGCAAGATCCAGGCCAGCACCAACGGCACGCCCAGATTCCGCACCTTCGCCACCAGGGTGATGGAGCTGACGACCGGCCTCAAGGGGTTCGACCCACTGTCAGACAGCAACAACTGCCGGACTTATGTCGGGAGGACTGCCGGAGCCGCGTTCGTCGAGTTCGCGAGCGCGACTGGAACTTGGGCCACGTGTCCCACGCTCAGCAAGTGCTCGGCGGTCGACAAGGCGTTCATCCAGGCCCGGTTGACTGTGGGAGGGTGGAACACCACTCAAGCGCGCGACGGGTTCGACACTATCCCCAAGAGCGGGACCTGACCTCGACCGCGCGGTGCGCGGCGCTCACATCCGGAAGACTCCGTTGCTCACATCCTCCAACGGCGAGTTGGCGCAAGCCGCCAGGCACTGGGCCAGGACCGCGCGCGTCTCACGAGGGTCGATGATGCCGTCGTCCCACAGCCGCGCCGTGGAGTAGGTCGGACGCCCCTGACGCTCGTACTGCTCGCGCAGCGCCGCGCCGGTCTCGGGCTGCCCCACCTCGGTCATCACCGTGGCGGCTTGCTCGCCGCCCATCACCGAGATCCGGGCGTTGGGCCACATGAACAGGAACCGTGGTGAGTAGGCACGGCCGCACATGCCGTAGTTGCCGGCGCCGAAGGAGCCGCCGACGATGACGGTGAGCTTCGGGACGCGCGCGCACGAGACGGCGGTGACGAACTTCGCGCCGTCCTTGGCGATACCGCCCGCCTCATAGTCCTTGCCAACCATGAAGCCTGAGATGTTCTGCAAGAACAGCAAGGGGATCGCGCGGCGGTCGCAGAGCTCGACGAAGTGCGCAGCCTTCAACGAGGACTCGCTGAACAGGATCCCGTTGTTGCCGATGATGCCGATCGGGTGGCCGTCGAGATGGCCGAAGGCACAGACGACCGTGGTCCCGTAGAGCTCCTTGAACTCCTGCAGCTCGCCACCGTCGACCAAGCGCTTCATGATCTCGCGGACGTCATACGGGGTCCGGCTGTCGGTCGGCACGACGTCGAGGATCGTCGCCGGATCCTCAAGCGGCAGCCGCGGCGCGCGACGCTCCCAAGGCGCCGCTGGCTCCGCAGGCAGCGTGTCGACGATCCGCCGCACGATCTCCAGCGCGTGCTCGTCATCGTCTGCCAGGTGATCGACGACGCCCGAAGTCCTGGCATGCACGTCGCCGCCGCCTAGCTCCTCGGCGGTGACGATCTCCCCGGTCGCCGCCTTCACCAGCGGCGGGCCGCCAAGGAAGATCGTGCCCTGCTCGCGGACGATGACCGTCTCGTCGCTCATCGCCGGCACGTAGGCGCCGCCCGCGGTGCAGGAGCCCATCACGCAGGCGATCTGCGGAATCGCGCGCGCCGACATCTGGGCCTGGTTGTAGAAGATCCGCCCGAAGTGCTCGCGGTCGGGGAAGACCTCGTCCTGCATCGGCAGGAACGCGCCGCCGGAGTCCACCAGGTAGACGCATGGCAACCGGTTGGTCAACGCGATCTCCTGCGCGCGCAGATGCTTCTTGACCGTCATGGGGTAGTAGGTGCCGCCCTTGACGGTCGCGTCGTTGGCAACCACGACAACATGGCGCCCGCAGACCGTGCCGATCCCGGTCACGATCCCCGCGCCGGGAGCGTCACCGTCGTAGAGATCCTCCGCGGCCAGCGCCGACAGCTCCAAGAACGGCGCGCCCGGGTCGCAGAGCCGCTCGACGCGATCGCGCGGCAGCAGCTTGCCGCGCGAGAGATGCCGCTCGCGCGCCCGCTCGCCGCCGCCAGCACGCACGCGCTCGAGGCGCTCCTGCAGGTCGGCGAGCAGCGTGAGATGGCCGTCGCGGTAGGTGGTGGTGTCGGTCATGCCGCGACCTCCTCCGCGATGACCGCCACCAGCGGCTGCTTGAGCGCGACGCGGTCGCCGGGCGCGAGCCCGAGGCCCGTGACCGTGCCCGCGTAGGGGGCGGTGATCGACAGCTCCATCTTCATCGACTCCAGGACCATCAGGACATCCCCCTCGGCGACGGTGTCGCCGTTGGCCACGTGGACGAGCAGGACGGTGCCGGGCATCGGCGCCTCCAGCGAGCCGGCCGCCGCGCCGGCGCCACCGCGCGTGTGGCGCTCGGTGCGCACCTCAAGATGATGGCCATCGCGGGCGATCCAGACGGCATCGACGGCGACGGCGACGGCGTAGCGGCGCTGGACGCCGTCGAGGGTGATGAAGACCTCGCCGGCGAAGCCGTCGCCGACGGCCTCCTCGGCGTCGAGGACAACTCGCGGCCCACCCGCCGCCCACGAGCGGTCGCCGACGCTGACGCGCCCATCCCCCACGCGCGCCTCGCCGTGCCCATCAAGCGCGCGCCTCCAGGGCCCCGCGGGCGACGCGCTGCCCGCCGCCGCGATCATCGCGGCCGCCACCAGATCCTCCGGTGGAGCCGCGGGCGGCTCGGCAAGCACCCGCTCCAACAGCCCCGTGTCCTGCTCGCCGGCTCGCACGTCCGCGCGCGCCAGCAGCGCGCGTGAGAACGCGGCGTTGGTGGTCACTCCAACGATCGCGAAGCTCGCCAGCGCACGGTCAAGCCGCGCCAGCGCCGTCGCACGGTCGGGCCCGTGGGCAATCACTTTGGCCAGCATCGGGTCATACGAGGTGCCGATCACGCTGCCGGACCGGATGCCGGAGTCGACCCGCACGCCCGGGCCGGCCGGCTCGCGGTAGGCGCGCACCGTGCCGACCGCAGGGAGGAAGCCCGCCGCGGGGTCCTCGGCGTACAGCCGCGCCTCCACCGCGTGACCATCCGGAAGCAGAGCCTTCTGCTCCAGCGCCAGCGTCTCCCCCGCCGCCACCCGCAGCTGCTGCTCGACCAGGTCGACGCCGTAGACGAGCTCGGTCACCGGATGCTCGACCTGCAACCTGGTGTTCATCTCCAAGAAATAGAACTCGGACGCGTCGCCCGTCGCGATGAACTCGACGGTGCCGACCCCGATATACCCGCACGCGCGAGCGAGCGTGACCGCCGCCTCCCCCATGCGCGCCCGCAGCGCCGCGTCGACGACCGGCGACGGCGCCTCCTCGACCACCTTCTGATGGCGTCGCTGCAGCGAGCACTCGCGCTCACCGAGGTGCACGCACGCGCCGTGCGCGTCCGCCAGCACCTGGATCTCGATGTGTCGCGGGCGCTCCAGGTAGCGCTCGACGATCACGCGATCGTCGCCGAACGCGGCGAGCGCCTCGCGCTTGGCGGCGGCCGTCGCATCCTCCAGCTCGTCGGCGGCACGCACGACGCGCACGCCCTTGCCGCCCCCGCCCGCCACGGCCTTGACGACGACCGGGAACCCACCGTCCTCGCCAGCCGGCACGACCGGAACGCCCGCGGCGGCCGCCGCGTCCTTGGCCGCCCCCTTGTCGCCCATCAGCTCGATGGCCTCCGGCGGAGGACCGATCCACACCAAGCCCGCCTCGGCGACGGCACGCGCAAATGCCGCGTTCTCGCTCAGGAAGCCATAGCCAGGGTGCACCGAACGCGCGCCGCTCGCCCGTGCCGCGCGCAGCACCTCAGACGCATCGAGGTACGAGTCGATCGACACCACCATGTCGCTCGCGTCGGCATGGGCAGCTCCGGCGTCCGCCTCGGTGACGACCCCCACGCTCGCCAGCCCCAGCGCATGGACCGTCCGCGCCACGCGGATCGCGATCTCGCCGCGATTGGCGATCAGGACTGGGCTCAGCTCATGCATGCGCGTCGTGCCAATCCACGGGACCCGCGACCAGCGTGTGGCTGCCCAGCGGCCGGCCCAGGACGTCACGCGCCGCTCGCGCGGCCTCCAGCAGCAACCCCAAGTCGATCCCCGTCTCGATCCCCATCTCGTGCAGCATCGAGACGAGGTCCTCGGTCGCGATGTTGCCGGTCGCGCCCGCGGGCACCGGGCAGCCGCCCAGCTCGCCGAAGCTCGACTCGAACGACGCGCACCCGGCCTCCAGCGCCGCGTAGACGTTCGCCAGCCCCTGGCCGCGCGTGTTGTGGAAGTGGGCGGTCAGCTCAACCTCGTCACCGAGCGCGGCTCGCGCGTCGGAGAAGAACGACCGCACCTGCACCGGGTTGGCCATCCCGGTCGTGTCGCCGAAGCCGATCTCCGCCGCGCCCGCCGCGATCAGCCGCTCGGCGATCGCGAAGACCCGCTCCGGCGGCACATGGCCCTCATAGGGGCAGCCGAACGACACGCTGATGACACCCTCGGCCCGCAGCCCTTCCGCCACGGCCCGCCCGATCACCCGCTCCAACCCGCTCAGCGACTCCTCGATCAAGCGGTTCACGTTCGCCTTGTTATGGGACTCGCTCGCGCTCAGAAAGCAGTTGACCTCCTGGAAGCGATCGCGCAGCGCCAGCGCGTTGTCGAAGCCGCGCTCGTTAGGGACCAGCACGGTGATGTCGACATCATCAGGAACATCCATCCGCGACAGCACCTCGACGCCGTCGGCCAGCTGCGGGATGACGTCGGCACGCACGAACGACGTCACCTCCAGCCGCGGCACGCCCGTCCGCGCGAGCAGGTCCACCAGCCGCACCTTGTCGTCGGTCCCGATCACCTCGGGCTCGTTCTGGAAGCCGTCACGCGGCCCCACCTCGCGGATCTTGACCGACGCCGGGAGCGACATGGTGTCCTACCGCTAGGCGCCGAGCGCGCGGGCGATGACCATCTGCTGGACCTCGTCGGTGCCCTCGCCGATCGTGAGGATCTTGGCGTCACGGTAGAAGCGACACACCGGGTACTCCTCGATGAAGCCGTACCCGCCGTGGATCTGCACGGCCTCCTCGGTGCACCGCACCGCCAGCCTGCCTGTCTTGAGCTTGGCCTGCGCGGCGGTCAGCGAGAAGTTGCGGCCCTGGTCCTTCAGCCATGCGGCCTTGTAGGTCAGCAACCGCGCCGCCTCGATCTCGGTGGCCATGTCCGACAGCTTGGCCTGGATCGACTGGAACTTGCTGATCGACTGCCCAAACGCCTTGCGCTCCTTGGCGTACTTCAAGGCCTCATCCAACGCGCCTTGGGCCAGGCCAACACCCATCGCCGCCACACCGATGCGGCCGATGTCCAAGATATGCAAGAACTGCTTGAAGCCATTGCCGCGCGGGCCGAGCAGGTTGTCCTCGGGAACGCGACAGCCCTCGAACATCAACGGCCGCGTGTCCGACGCGTTCCACCCCATCTTGCGATACGGCGTGCCCTGCTCGTAGCCGGCGGTGCCGTTCTCGATGATGATGTTGGAGATCTCGTTCTCGCCGGTCCGCGCCGTGATCGCGACATGGCCGGAGATCTCGGTACCCGCGTTGGTGATGAACTGCTTGGCGCCGTCGACCACCCACTCGTCGTCGTCCAGAGCGGCCCGCGTCTTGACGTTGCCCGCGTCGGACCCCGCCTCGGGCTCGGTCAACCCGAAGGCGCCGAGCTTGCGCCCCGCACACAGGTCGGGCAGCAGCCGCGCCTTCTGCTCGTCGGAGCCGAAGAGGTAGATCGGCTGCGTGCCCAGCGACGTGTGGGCGCACATCGTGATCGCGACCGACGAGTCGATGCGCGTCAGCTCCTCGACGGCGATCGCGTACTGCAACGACGTGCCGCCCGCGCCCCCGACCTCCTCGGGGAACGGGATACCCATCCAGCCCAAGGCCCCCATCTTGCTCACCAGGTCATAGGGGAACGCCTTGGTGTGGTCGAGCTCCTCGGCCACGGGCGCCACCTCGCTCACCGCGAAGTCGCGGACGGTGCGCTGCAGCAGCTGGGTGTCATCGTCGAGATCGAACAGCATGCTCGCGAGCATACCGAATGATCATTCGGATTTCGAATGACCATTCGGCACGCTCGCTATCATCGAACCAGATGTCGCCGCCCAAGCCCGACCGCACCGCCCTGCGGGAGCGCTACGACCGCCGCCAGGCGCAGGTCGTGCTTGACGCCGCCCGCGTCTTCGCTCGCCAGGGCTACGACCAGACCTCGGTGCCCCAGCTCGCCGACGATCTCGGGCTGGCCGCCGGCAGCCTGTACCACTACTTCGGGTCCAAGGAGCAGCTGCTGATCGCGATCTGCGACCAGCTAATGGACCCGCTGCTCGACGAGGCGCGCGCGATCACCGCAAGCGATGACGATGCGACCTCGCAACTGCAAGCCCTCGTTCGGCTCTGGGTCGCGCACGTCATCGAGCGCCGCAACCACATGCTCGTCTTCCAGCAGGAGCGCCACGTCATCGACCACGGCGACCAATGGCGCCAGGTCCGCGACCACCGCAAGGAGTTCGAGCGCCTCGTCGAGTCCGTGCTGGAGCGGGTGCACCGCGACGGGGAGACCCGCCTCGCCGACGCGCGCCTCTCGCTCGCCGCGCTGCTGGGCATGGTCAACCACACCGCCCAGTGGTACCGGCCACGCGGCCGGCTGAGCGCCGCCGAGATCGCCGACGGCTACGTCGAGCTGATCGTCGCGCGCTGAGCGCGCTGCGCGCGCGCCGCGGCCTTGACCTCGCGCGTCAGCGTGTCGACGTCATAGACGCCGTGATGGCGACGGCCGTTGATGAAGAACGTCGGCGTGCCCGAGACGCCACTGGCGTCGGCGCTCTGGACGTCCTGCGCAACACGCGGCGCGTAGTGGCGGCGGCTCACGTCATCTGAGAAGCGTGAGAGGTCGAGGTCCAGCGACGCCGCATGGCGAGAGATGTCGCTGAGCGACAGGCTCCCCTCGTCAGCCAACAGCAGGTCATGCATGTCCCAGAAGCGGCCCTGGGCACCCGCCGCCTCAGCCGCCTCGGCGGCGACCTGCGCGGCGGGATGGACGTCGGTCAGCGGCAGATGGCGCCAGACGTAGCGCAGCTCGTCGCCGAAGTGCTCGAGCAGATGCGCGATCCGCGGCGCCGCCGCGGCGCAGTACGGACACTCGAAGTCGCCGTACTCGACGAGCGTCACCGGCGCGTCGACCGCGCCGCGGATGTGGTCGCGCTCGGGATCGACATCGTCGGCGAGGTCGATGATCTGCCCGGCCGTCGCGCCGAGCTGACGGGCGCGGGTCTCGGCCGGCAAGCGCGCCATCACCCGGAAGGCCAGCCAGGCCAGCGCCGGCGAAAGCACCGCCGCGGCCATCACGCCGATCTTGGCCTGATCGAGCAACCCACCGCTGAACGCGTGCGACGCCACCAACAACGAGACCGTGAAGCCGATCCCCGCCGAGGCGGCCATCCCGGCCAGCGCCGGCCATGTGACCGTCAACCGCCCGCCACCGAGCATCTTGCGCGTGCCGAGCCAGGCCGCGCCAAGGATCCCGAGCGGCTTGCCGACGACGTAGGCCGCCACGATCCCGAGGGTCACCGGCGAGGACACCGCGTCCGACAGCAGCCCCGAGGTGAAGTGGATCCCGGCGTTGGCCAGCGCGAAGACCGGGACGACGACCTTGCTCGTCCACGGCAGCAGCCGGTACTGCAGGCGCTCGTTGAGCGAGATCGCCGACGTCAGGCTCGCGCGCGCCGAGTAGGCGAGCTCCGGCGTGGGCTGCTCACGAAAGGAGCGCGTCAGCTCGGTGCTGCGCTCGAGGTCGTCACGCGACGGCGGATAGGCGCTGGTGACCAGGCCGACGACCAGCCCGGAGATCACGGGATCGATCCCGGACTCCAAGAGCGCCACCCACATCCCCACGCCGACGATCACGGCGATCGGCGTGCGCCACGGTCCGGCCCAGCGCAGGCCCACGAGGGCCGCGAAGAAGCCGAGGGCGACCGCGAGCGCCACGACGTCGATCTGGTCGGTGTAGACGACGGCGATCACCGCCAGCGCCACGAGGTCGTCGATGACCACGACCGTCAGCAGGAAGACGCGCAGCCGGATCGCGCGTCCGCCCGTGACGAGCGCCAGCGCGCCGAGCGCCAGCGCCGTGTCGGTCGAGATCGCCGCACCCCAGCCGACGGCGCCCTCACCGCCCGCGTTGATCGCCAGGTAGACCGCAGCCGCGCCCGCCATGCCACCCAACCCGGCCATGACCGGGATCGCCAGCCGCTGACGCTCACGCAGCTCCCCGAGGTCGAGCTCGCGCTTGGCCTCCAGACCGACGACGAGGAAGAAGAGCGTCATCAGCCCCTGGTTGACCCACTCGCGCAGCTCCAGCGCGATGCCGTGGTCGCCGAGCTCGACCGCCAGGCGCGTCTCCCAGAACGAGGTGTAGGAGTCGCTCCAGGGCGAGTTGGACCACAGCAGCGCCACGACCACCGCGATCACGAGCGCGATCGCGCCGCCCGTCTCGGCGTGCAGGAAGCCGCGAATCGGCGCGGCGAGGTTGCGCGCCCACGCGGTCCGCCCGCCGCTCAGCTCACCGGCGCCCGTCGCCTCCGCTGCCCCACCTCCGCTCACGCCGCCGACCCTACGCCGCGATCGCCCGCGCGCCTAACCGCCCGGGGTCTGACCCCTTCCGTACTCGAGAGGTACAGGAGGGGTCAGACCCCGCGGTACGCTGGGTGGGATCGCATGAGCCGCCACGATGTCGCGCCCGCCGGCGACGAGCCGGAGCTGGAGGTCGAGGCGCCCGAGCGGGTAGCCGCCGGAGTGCCGGCGGTCGCCTACGCCGCCAAGCTCGCCTTGGCGCAGATGGGCCCGGTGCGCACCGCCCAGACGCTGCGCCGGCTCAACCAGCCCCAGGGCTTCGACTGCCCCGGCTGCGCGTGGCCGGAGCCCGGCCATCCGCACATCGCCGAGTTCTGCGAGAACGGCGCGAAAGCCGTCGCCGAGGAGGCAACCAAGGCCCGCTGCACGCCCGCCTTCTTCGCCCGCCACAGCATCGCCGAGCTGGCCGAGCAGCCCGACTTCTGGCTCGGCCGCCAAGGCCGTCTGACCGAGCCGATGCTGCTCGACGCCGGCGCCACGCACTACCGGCCGATCAGCTGGGACGAGGCCCTCGACCTCGTCGCCGAGGAGCTCCACGCGCTCGACTCGCCCGACGAGGCGGTCTTCTACACCTCGGGGCGCACGAGCAACGAGGCCGCGTTCTTGTACCAATTGCTCGTCCGCGCGTTCGGCACCAACAACCTGCCGGACTGCTCGAACATGTGCCACGAGTCCTCGGGCTCGGCGCTGACCGAGACGATCGGCATCGGCAAGGGCAGCGTCACGCTCGACGATGTCCACGCGGCCGACCTCATCTTCGTCGTCGGGCAGAACCCGGGGACCAACCACCCCAGGATGCTCTCCGCACTGGAGGAGGCCAAGCGCCACGGCGCGAAGATCGTGGCCGTCAACCCGCTGCCTGAAGCGGGGCTGCTGCGCTTCAAGAACCCGCAGGTCCCACGCGGGATCATCGGCCATGGCACCGCGCTGGCCGACCACTTCCTGCAGATCCGCGTCAACGGCGACCTGGCGCTCTTCAAGGCGATCAACAAGTCGCTGCTGGAGCGTGACGCGCTCGACCACGCGTTCCTTAAGTCCTTCACCGAGGGCTTCGAGGAGTGGGCGGCGGAGATCGCCGGCCTCGACGGTGCGCTCGTGGCCGAGGCCACCGGTCTCGACGCCGCCGAGATCGAAGCCGTCGTCGACCTCGCCGCGGTCTCGCAACGCACGGTGGTCTGCTGGGCGATGGGGCTCACGCAGCACAAGAACTCGGTCGCGACGATCCGCGAGATCGTCAACTTCCTGCTGCTACGCGGCAACATCGGCCGCGAGGGCGCCGGCGTCTGCCCGGTCCGCGGCCACAGCAACGTCCAAGGCGACCGCACGATGGGCATCTACGAGAAGCCCTCGCCCGCGTTCCTGGAGGCCCTCGGCGCCGAGTTCTCCTTCACGCCGCCGGCCGAGCACGGCCTCGACACCGTCGACGCGATTCGCGCGATGCGCGCCGGCAAGACCCAGGTCTTCTTCGCGCTCGGCGGCAACTTCCTCGCGGCCGCGCCCGACACATACGCGACCGCCGAGGGGCTGCGCGCTCAGCGCCTGACGGTGCAGATCTCGACCAAGCTCAACCGCTCACATCTGGTGACCGGTCGCCGCGCGCTGATCCTCCCCACGCTCGGGCGCACCGAGCGCGACGAGCAGGCCACCGGCCTGCAGCGCGTCTCGGTCGAGGACTCGATGGGCGTCGTGCACGCCTCGGCCGGCACGCTGACGCCCGGCTCGCCGCACCTGCTGTCGGAGGTCGCGATCGTCGCGCGGCTCGGCGCGCGCCTGCGCAGCGCGGCAGCGCGGCGCATCCCGTGGGCCGCCTTCGCCGGCGACTACCGGCTGATCCGCGCGGCGATCGCCCGCACGATCGGAGGCTTCGAGGACTTCGAGACGCGTCTGGACCACGACGGCGGCTTCGCGCTCCCCCACCCGCCGCGCGACGAGCGCCGCTTCACCACCGCCACGGGCCGCGCACGGCTGACCGCCAACCCGCTGGAGGTCCTCCGCACCGCGCCAGATCGCTTGATCCTGCAGTCCATCCGCTCACATGACCAGTACAACACCACCATCTACGGTCTCAACGACCGCTACCGCGGCATCAAGTCGGGCCGCCGCGTGGTGATGGTCAACCCGGACGACCTCGCCGCGCTCGGCCTCGCCGACGGCCAGACCGTCGACCTTGTCTCCGAGTGGCGTGACGAGGAGCGCCGCGCCGAGCGCTTCCGCATCGTCGCCTACCCGACCGCGCGCGGCTGCGCGGCGGCCTACTACCCCGAGACCAACCCGCTCGTCCCGCTGGAGAGCACCGCGGACGTCAGCAACACGCCGACGTCCAAGTCGGTGGTCATCCGGCTGGATCCGGTGTGAGTTACTCAGCCGGACGGGCGGCGACAGCGCCCGGGTCCAGCGCGTAGACGTCGATCGACTGCGAGACGCCCGGCACGGTGATCGCGCCAAGCGCGACCGGAGCCAGATGCGCGGGTACTGCGGCGACAGCGCCGCCGTTGATGAGCAGCTGGCCGGGCGCCGCCTCGGAACAGAGGCGCGCCGCGACGTTGACGGCAGCCCCGATGTAGTCGTCGCCCTCGAACATGATGACCTTGCCCTCGCAGACGCCGCCGCGCAGCGCGAGCCGCCCATCGGTCAGCAGGACGTCGCGGACACTCGCCGCGCAGCCGATCACCGCCGTCGCCTCGACGCCCGACAACATCGCACCGTCGCCCAACCACTTGGTCACCCGTACGCCCGCGTCCTCAGCTTCGGCCCGCAGGACCGCGCGCAGGTGGCCGAGGACCGCAACCGCCTCCTGGTCACCATGCTCGTCGGTGAACGCCGTGAAGCCACAGAGGTCGAGGAAGCAGAAGGTGCGGTTGACGCGCATGTCCTAGGACTTCGCTTTGGCTTTGGCCGCGCGGATCGCGGCCTTGTTCGGGAGATCGGTGATCGTACCGTCGGCGATCTCAGCCGCCAACATGATGGTCTCGCTCAACGTCGGGTGCGCGTGGATCGTGAGGCCGAGGTCAGCGACGTCGGCGCCCATCTCCAGCGCGAAGCCCGGCTCGGCGATCAGGTCTCCTGCGTGCGGCCCAACGATCCCGGCGCCCAGCACGCGGCCGGTCTGCGGATCGCGCAGGAGCTTGGTCAGCCCGTCGGCGCCGTCGATCGCCAGCGCGCGGCCGGAGGCAGACCACGGGAAGACTGACTTCTCATAGGCGATCGACTGCTCAGCGGCCTCGGTCTCGGTCAGCCCGACCCATGCGACCTCCGGGTCGGTGTAGGCGACCGACGGGATGCCGCGCGGCTCGAAGGCCGCCGCATGGCCGGCGATCACCTCGGCCGCGACGTGGCCCTCGGCCGTCGCCTTGTGGGCGAGCATCGGCCCGCCGGCGACATCGCCGATCGCGTAGATATGCCCGACGTTGGTGCGCTGCTGGGCATCGACGCCGATGAACCCCCGCTCGTCGACGTGCACGCCCGCGTGCTCCAGTCCGAGCGACGCGCCGTTGGGAATCCGGCCGACCGCGACCAGCACACGATCGAAGACCGCGTCGGCGACCTCGCCGGAGAAGCTGGCGTGCAACCCATCGTCCTTGGCCTCGATCTTGTCCACCTTGGTCTCCAGGTGGATCGCCGCGTAGCGCTCGCCGATGCGCTTGGCCAGCGGCTTGACGAGGTCGCGGTCGGCGCCGGGGATCAGCCCATCGGCCAGCTCGACCACGCTCACCTGCGAGCCCAGCGCGTCGTAGACCGTCGCCATCTCCAGGCCGATGATGCCGCCACCGACCACGAGCAGGCGCTCGGGCACGTCGGCGAGCTCCAGCGCGCCGGTGGAGTCCATAACCCGCGGGTCGTCGTGCGGGATGCCGGCGAGCTGGACCGAACGCGAGCCCGCGGCGACGACCGCGGCGTCGAACGACACCGTCGTCGTCTCGCCGTCGGCGCCGAGCACGGCCAGCATGTTGGGTCCGGTGAAGCGCGCCTCGCCGGTGACGACCTGGACCTTGCGGCCCTTGGCCATCTGCTTGAGCCCGCCGGTGAGCTTGGCGACGACGCCCTCCTTCCAGGCGCGCAGCGCGTCAAGGTCGATCTCCGGCTTGTTGTAGGAGATGCCGTGAGCACCTACTGTCTCGGCCTCGGCGATGACCTTCGCGACATGCAGCAGCGCCTTGGACGGGATGCAGCCGACGTTGAGGCAGACGCCACCGAGGATCGGGTAGCGCTCGACCATCACGACGTTAAGGCCGAGGTCGGCGGCGCGGAACGCGGCGGCATAGCCGCCCGGCCCCGAGCCCAACACCACGACGCCCGCATGCACATCCCCGCGCTCGATCGCGCCTGCGCCAGCGTCGAGGGACGACTTAACCACCGTGGGCGTGTTTGAGTCGTCCCTCGATGGCTGTGCTGCCGGGTCGGCGGGCGACTCCACGGCCTCCGCGAGCGCGCCGCCACCATCGGTCGCGGTCGGCGCCGCAGCCTCGACCTCCAGGACGACCAGCGCGCTGCCCTCGGAGACCGCGTCGCCGACGGCGACCTTCAGCTCCTTGACGGTGCCAGCCTCCGGGGCCGGGATCTCCATCGAGGACTTGTCGGACTCCAGGACGACGAGCGGTTCCTCGGCGGCGACCGCATCACCGACCGCGACGAGGATCTCCGCGACGGGGACGTCGGTGAAGTCCCCGATGTCGGGGACGAGAACGTCGAGCGTGCTCACAGCAGGACCCTCCGCAGGTCGGTCAACACGCCGGACAGATGCGCGACGAACCGCGCGGCCGCGGCGCCGTCGATGACCCGGTGGTCATAGGACAATGACAACGGCAGCATCAGCCGCGGCACGAACTCCTTGCCGTCCCACACCGGCTTCATCGCCGAGCGCACGACGCCGAGGATCGCGACCTCGGGCGCGTTGACGATCGGGGTAAACGACGTGCCGCCGATCCCGCCCAGCGAGGAGATCGTGAACGTCGCGCCGGCCATCTCGGCCGGGCCGAGCTTGCCCGCGCGGGCCTTGCCCGACAGCTCGGTCAGCTCGCCGGCCACGTCGAGCAGCCCCTTCTTGTCGACGTCCTTGACGACCGGCACGACGAGCCCATTGGGCGTGTCGGCCGCGAAGCCCAAGTGGTAGTACTTCTTGCGCACCAGCGCGTCGCCGTCCAGCGACGCGTTGACGTCGGGGAAGGCCTGCAACGAGGCCACGACCGCCTTGAGCAGCAGCGCGACCATCGTGACCTTGACGTCTGACTGCTCGCTGTTGAGCTGCTTGCGGAACGCTTCCAGGTCGGTGACGTCAGCCTCGTCGTTGTGGGTGACGTGTGGGATCCGAACCCAGTTGCGTGACAGGTTGGCCGCCGAGATCTTGCGGATCTTTGACAGCTCCACGCGTTCGATTTCGCCGTACTTGGCGAAGTCGACCTTGGGCCATGGCAGCAGATCGAGCCCGCCGTCACCGCCGGACGGACGCGCCGCCCCAGCGCCGACCGATGCTCCACCATCCGCCGCCGCGCGCACGTCCTCGACGACGATCCGCCCCTTGCGTCCGCTGCCCTCGATGCCCTCCAGCCCCACGCCCAGCTCGCGCGCCAGCCGGCGCACCGACGGGCTGGCATACACCGGCTCGCCACCGTTGTCTGAGGGCGCG
>JBEVLC010000283.1:0-18103 GCA_040509415.1 Baekduia sp.
CGTACTAACTATGTGAGAGTACGACCGGTCGTGCTAACTTGTCAAGCCATGGCCGCCGGAACCCCCGCCGAGCCCTCCTCCCCGCCGTCGCGCGGCCGGCGCTCCGACGGCGACCGCAACCGCGCCGCGATCCTGCGCGAGGCGGCGCGCCGAGCCACCGTCGAAGGGCTCGACGGGCTGTCGATGGCGCGCCTGGCCGAGGCGGTGGGGATCAGCAAGAGCGGGCTGTTCGGGCTCTTCGGCTCCAAGGAGGAGCTGCAGCTGGCGACGATCGACACGGCTCGCACGATCTTCGAGGAGCTCGTGATCGAGCCGGCGGCAGCGGCGGCGCCCGGCGTCCCCCGACTCCAGGCCTACGTCGCCGGCTTCCTCGACCACGTCGAGGAGAGCGTCTTCCCCGGCGGGTGCTTCTTCATCTCGGCGATGGGCGAGCTTGACACGCGCCCGGGCCCCGTCCGCGACCAGGCGATGGCGTTCAGCCACCACTGGCTCGCGCTGCTCGCCGAGCAGATCGCGACCGCGCAGGCCGCCGGCGATCTCCACCCCGGCGCCGACCCGCAGCAGGTCGCCTTCGAGCTCCACGCGTTCATGGTCCTGGGCAACATGCAGTTCGTCGCCACGAGCGAGCCGGCATTCCTCGAGCAGGTGCGCCGCGCTGTCGACACCCGTTTGGCCGCGCTCGCGCACCCGGCGGCGTCTTAGTCGCACACACCCCACAACATCGCTGTACAGCTCAGCGCTCCGTGACGCTCGTCGATCGGTCAGGCTCGCCTTGCTCGACGGGTCGCGAAGTGGTCCAATTCGCGCGGTGCTCCCGCTCCGTCTGCTGTCGCTCGCGTTCGCCTGCGCCCTGGCCGCGTTCGCGCTGGCGTTCGTGGTGGCACGCGGCGAGCGACCGGCCGCGGCCGGCGCGGTCCCTCATCTACCGACACTGCCCGCCCCAGCCGCGACGCCGACGATCCCGGCGCTGTCACGAGTGGCGGCGCTGCCCGCGATCAAGGTCCGCCACGCGCGCCCGTCGACCGGGACCGGGACGACGACGAGCGCGGGAGCGAGCGGCACGACGACCTCCACCCCGGCCCCGGCGGCCACGTCGGGTGGCGCCGCCACGGGCACGGGCACGGGCACGGGCACGACCAAGCCGAAGCCGAAGCCGAAGCCCGGCACAGGCGGCAGCGGTGTGTCCAACACCGACGACTCTCTCGGCGGCTGATGCTCCAGCCCGGATCACAGATCGCCGGCTATCGCATCGAGCGCCTGCTCGGCCAGGGCGGGATGGGGCGCGTCTACGAGGCGACGCAGCTCTCGCTGGATCGACCCGTGGCCCTCAAGATCCTCAGCGACGAGTTGCGTGCCGACGAGGCGCTCCGCGCGCGGTTCCGCCGCGAAGGCCGCGTGCAGGGCGCGATGACCCATCCGCACATCGTCGCCGTGCTGGAGGCCGGCGAGGCCGACGGCCACCTCTTCATCGCGATGCAGGTCGTGCGGGGACCGACGCTCAAGGAGCTCGTCAACGAAGGCACGCTGGATCCCGTCCGTGCCGTCGCGCTGCTCGGGCAGATCGCCACCGCGCTGGACGCCGCGCACGCGGCGGGGTTCACGCATCGCGACATGAAGCCCGAGAACGTGCTGATCGGGCCGGGCGACCACGCCTTTCTGGCGGACTTCGGCCTGACCAAGACGCTCGCGGACTCCGCTGCCCTCACGCGCACCGGCCGGTTGACGGGGACGACCCACTACGTCTCGCCCGAGCAGATCCGTGGCCAGCCGGCCACGCCGGCCAGCGACATCTACGGCTTGGCGGCGATCCTGTACGAATCGCTCACCGGCTCGGTGCCGTTCCCACGCTACACCGAGGCGGCGGTGCTGTTCGCGCACATCTCCAGTCCGCCGCCCGCCGTGACCGATCGCTGCCCGGAGCTCCCCGCGGCGCTTTCGACCGTCGTCGCCCAAGGGCTGGCCAAGAGCCCGTCGGACCGCCCCGCTACGGCGACCGCCATGCTGGAGTCCGCGCGCGCGGCGCTCGCCCTCCCATCGCCCGGTGGCGATGCCGCCCCCGCCGAGGCGCAGACAGAGCACGGGGAGCGACGCCAAGCGACATCGCGCCTCCTGCGCCGCCGGCCGGTCACCGACGCCGACTTCCCACCGACCATGGCGCCGGGCAGCCGGCTCGTGCCCCCTGAGAGCGACCCAGCGCTCGCGGTTCCTGACCACCTTCCGCCGGAGCTGACCGAGATCGCCGATGCCGAAGCGGCGAGCGCCGATCCGCCCGCCACCACCGGCGCCCCGCTGCACCGCCGGCGCGCGGCCGGCGCGGTCCTCGGCTCCGTGGTCGTCGCGGCGGTGGCGGGCGTCCTCACCGGCGGCCACGGCAACGCGCAGGCGCCCGCGGGCACGCCCCCGCTCTCGTCGACGGCCGCAGACGGCCGGATCGCGCTGAGCTTCCCGGCGACGTGGCACACGCCGGCGAAGACGCCGACCGGACGCGTGCTCGGCCTCAGCGCGCCGCTCACGCTCGGCGCAGCGCGCGGCGCGAGCCTCGCGGCGGGGATGACCGGCGCGAGCACACCGCAACTCCTAATGCCGGCCGCGCTGAAGGCGGTCACCGGGACCCTGCCCGCACCGCAGCACGTGCGCGTCGGCGCGCTGTCGGCCTACCGCTACACCGGTGTGCGGCTGCGCGGCGTCAACGGTGTGACCGAGATCGTCGCCGGGCCCGCCTCGACCGGGATCGTCACCCTCGCCTGCACGATCGCGGCGGGCGCGCCGTCGAGCGCCGCCTCCGACTGCACGCGGATCTTCGCGACGGTCAGGCTCCAGCGCGGCCACCCCACGACCCTCGGTGCCGACGCCGGCTACGCGAAAGCGCTCAGGCGGATGCTGCTGGGGCTGAACCAGGCCCGCACGCCGGCCCGTCGCGCGCTCGCCCGTGCCACGGGCCCGAAGTCGCAGGCAAGCGCCGCGCGCACAGCGGCCACGACCTACCGCACGGCCGCGGCCGCACTGCGACGCGTGACGCCTGGGCCCGTCGAGCGTGCCGCACACGACCGACTGGGCAGCGCGTTGACGGCCTCCGCGACGGCGTACGGCCGCCTCGGCTCAGCGGCGCGCGGCGGCCACCGCACGCGCTATGCCGCCGCGTCAACCGCCATCCGCGCGGCCGAGCACGACGTCAGCGCCGCGCTGGCCACGCTCGGACGGCTCGGATATCGCGTTGGATAAGCCTAGTCGAACGAGCAGCATTGCTGCGCGGCGGTTGCGCCGTCCACCGTCGGGCCGGTATGAACGCCGCATGTCCTGCCGGGGCACGACCCGCGCCTGTCTGCTCGGAGCGTTGACGATGCTCGGGCTCCTCGGCGCGCCGGTCGCCCGAGCCGTCACGATCGACGAGTTCCCACTCGGTGCCACGCCGACGGGCATCGTGGGCGGACCCGACGGCAACGTGTACGTGACGACGGACACGCCGTCGGTCCTTCAGGTGTCCCCCGCCGGAGCGGTCACGGCGCGCTACCCGCTGACGGCCAACGGCGCGCCGAGACCGTCACGGCCCATCTTCGCCGGTGGGGCGTTGTGGTACGTGCTGCAGCGCGGATCGTCCGTCTCGCTTGGACGGCGCGCGCCCGACGGCACCATGACCGAGTTCCCGCTGCCCACCCCGACCGCCACCGTCACCGGCCTGGCGCCGGGCGCGGACGGGAACGTCTGGTTCACCGAGAGAGATGCGAAGGACGCGGTCGGACGCATCACGCCGTCGGGCCAGGTCACGGAGTTCCCGGTGATGGACGATCCGACGTCGATCGCGCTCGACACCACCGGGCAGCTGTGGATCACGTTCGACAGCTCCACAGAGGGCATCGCGCGGGTCTCGACCGCCGGCGCCGTCGACCTGACCCCGATCCGCGGCGCAGTGACCAAGGTCGTCGCGTCCCCCTCGGCACCGGCCGTCTGGTTCCTCGGCCGGGACTCCCTCCCGGCCTATAGCGCTCCCTGGACAGATTTCGCCTACGTGCTGGCACCGGGTGCGACCGGGTCGCGGATCAGCGCCGGCTTCCTCGCCACCGCCTTCTCACAGGACATGACGGTAGGTCCCGACGGCAACGCGTGGGTCACCGACCAGGTGAACGGGGCAGCCGGTTTGGGGGCGCGGCGCATCGGGCGCGTGTCGCCCAGCGGGCGCACCGCTACCTACAGCGCCGGCCTGGCCGCTGACGCCCAGCTCAGCGCGATCACCGCCGGGCCGGGGACCACCGTCTGGTTCACGGACACCATCGGCCGGGTCGGGCGCGTCGCCCTGGACCGTCCGATCGTCCTCACCGGTGACGCCTCCGACACGTCGCAGACGGGCGCCACGGTCAGCACGACGGTGACGCCCCACGGCACCATGAGCCGCGTGCGTGTCGAGTACGGCACGACCGCTGCCTATGGTGAAGCCACACGGTGGTACGACGTCGGGGAGGGCGACGACGCGGTGTCGCGCGCGCCGCGCCTGGAGGGCCTCACCCCCGGCACGACCTACCACTACCGCGCCGCGAGCACGAGTTGGTTCGGCACCATCGCCGGCCCAGACCGGACGTTCACGACCGACCCGCTGCCGCTGCCGCCACCGCCACCGCCAACCGACGTCGACGGGGATGGCTACTCGATCGCCATCGATTGCAACGACCGCCGGGCAGCGATCCACCCAGGAGCGCCCGAGACGCCGGGGGACGGCATCGATCAGGACTGCTCGGGCGCTGACGAGCCGCTGCCGCGCTTCTTCCCGCACGTCGGTGCCTCCTTCAAGAGCAAGCGCGGGCACTGGTCGCGCGCGACCGCCTTCGTCGTAGACGACCTCCCCGCCGGCGCCGGCGTCGCGCTGCGCTGCACCGGTGGCGGGTGCCGCTTCGCCCGCTGGGCGACGACCGTGCGGCGGGCAACCGACGAGCTCGACCTGCGCAAGCGCCTCGCGGGGTCGATCCTGCGACCCGGTGCCGTGCTCGAGCTGCGGCTCACGCTGCCGGGCAACATCGGCACGGTCATCCGCTGGCGGGTGGGCCCGCCGCCGAGGCCTACGGTGACCTGCCTCGCCCCGGGTGCGAAGAAGGACAAGCGATGCTGAGGCGGCACCTGCTGATCGCCGCGACGACAGCGGCCGCAGTGCTGCTGCCGGTCGCCCATGCGGCCGCGATCATGGTGGACATGTCGTTCGGGCATGCGCAGGACCCGTTCCAGGTCGTGCCGCTGGGTCCCGACCGCGTGCTCGCAATGGGCGGCAATGCGTGGCCGCGGGCGATCGCTACCCCGGACGGCTCTTTGTGGAGCAACACCGGCGCCACGGATCCGCCGATCGCCCATACCCTGCCGGGAGGGTCCACGACGGTGCTGTTGCCCGCCCTCGTGTCCGGCCAGCTCCCGTCGGACTGGGCGCGTGGCTCCGACGGACGGCTGTGGTTCACCGAGGCGGGCCCCCCGGACTTCCCAAGCGACCCGCTCACCATGCCGGCGGTCGACCGCATTGGCCGGCTCGATCCCGCCACGAACGCCGTGGTGGAGTTCGGCGGGCTGAGCACGGGCGCCAACGCCCAGACCATCGCCGCGGGACCCGACGGCAACATCTGGTTCCTCGAGTTCGGGACCGACAGCGTCGGGCGGATCGCCCCAAATGGCGCGGTGACCGAGTTCCAGCTGCCGCCCGGGCTGCAGCTCGTCCGCGAGCGCGGAGAGGAGCTCACCGTCGGGCCGGGCGGCGACATGTACTTCTTGACCAACGGCGGCATCGCGCGGATGACGACCGCCGGCACGTTCGCCGGGTTCCTCGGCAACAGCGGCCCCGCGTTCAGCGCCAACGCCATCGCCTACGGCCGCGACGGCAACTTGTGGGCCACCACCTGCAATCCCGATGCCGTCGTGCGCATCTCGCCCACAGGTGCGGTGACGATCTCGCCAGACGGAACGTTCCCGGGGAGCGCCTGCCCGATGGGGATGACCGCCGGCCCCGACGGCACCGTCTGGCTCTACGAGTGGAACAGCTTCCGCCTCGGCCGCGTCGTCTTCCAGAGCCCGCTGGCCACCACCGACGACCCAACCGCCGTCCGGCCCACCACCGCCGACATCAACGGCGAAGCGGTCCCACGCGGGGCCGCGACGACGATCCACTTCGAGTACGGCACGACCACCGCCTACGGCTCGTCGACAGCGCCGCAGGCCATCGGCGACGGCGACGACCCCGTCGCGGCGAGCGCGAGCCTGACCGGCCTGGGACCGTCGAGCACGTACCACTACCGGTTGGTGGCCACGAACGTGATCGGCACGGTCACCGGCGCCGACCAGACGATCACGACGAGCCTCGCGCCGCCGCCACCACCGCCGCCACCGCCCGTCGACCACGACGGCGACGGCTACCCACAGAGCGTCGACTGCGACGACCTGAGTGCCGCGATCCACCGCGGCGCCACCGACAAGCCCGGCAACCGCATCGACGAGGACTGCTCCGGCGCCGACGCGGGCTTCGAGCGCTTCCAGCCGCACGCCAGCGCGGGCTTCAAGCGCCTCGGCCACGGCCGAGTCGCCGTCACACGCCTCGTGATCGATGCGATGCCGGCCGACTCGCACCTCCAACTCAGCTGCACCGGGCCGGGCTGCGCGCTCAAGAGCTACTCGGTGACCATCGCCAAGTCCGTCCAGCGCCTCGACATCACCAAGCGCCTGCGCGGCGCCAAGCTCCGCAAGGGCGCTCGGGTCGAGCTGACGCTGAGCCGTCCCGGCTCCATCGCGACGGTCGTGCGGTGGACCGTCGGCCCGCCGACGCGTGTCGCGATCCTGTGTCTGCCGCCCGGCGCCAAGAAGCCGGCCGCCTGCTCTTGACCTGAGCGCACCTACCAGTACGCAGAACCGCGCATAGGAGGAGCTTCCGCCCTGCCACGGCCACGCCGCGATGCGTATCTTCTCGCGGCTTATGGTGCGCCGTCTTCTGGTCCTGACCCTCCTCGCGCTGGCCTCGTCGGCCGCCACCGCCTCGGCCGACTACGTCGAGATCGAGCGCCCGTACAGTTACGTCGACCCGCTCGGCGTCAACAGCTCGGGCGTCGTGCTGGGCATGGGCTCGACCGACCTGGCGAACCCCAACGACACCGTCGTGCCCTTCACCTGGAACGGCGGCTTCACCGAGCTGCCGCCGTCGCCCTCGGCGGCCGGGCAGGCGCTCGTACGGACGGCTGCCTACGACATCAACGACCAGGGCCGGATCGTCGGCGTCACCGGATACACGAACCCGTCGTACTCCTGCACGTTCGTGGGACAGCCACGGATCGGTCGCGGGACCGTCTGGGCGGGCGCCGGCGTGCTCACCGAGCTCGGCGGCCTGCCGCACGTCGGGGACACGAGCCCCTGCGTCTGGACGGAAAGCACGGGGCCTGAAGCGATCAACGGCGCCGGCGTGGTGCTCGGCCGGTCGGAGGGCACGACGGTCACCGCGGCGGCCGGGTCGCCAACGGTGACGGCGATCCCCGGCAGCTGCCCGACCTCCTCCGAGACCGCAGTGGCGATCAACGACGCAGGCACGGTCGTGCTGCAGTGCGCGACCAGCGCGCGGACCGTCTCGGCGTTCGGGATCGTCACCGATCTACCGGCCGGCTTCTCCCCGGTCCGGCGGGGCATCACCCCGTCGGGTGTCGTCCTGGGTCAGATGAACGATCTGCCCGCCACGGTCGTCGGCTCCGGGCTGGGCGGGGTCACCACCCTGCAGCCGCTTGCGGGCTACACCACGGCTAGGGGCGAGGCGATCGCCGACGACGGCACCGTCGTGGGCTGGTCGAGCAGGGGCGTCACCATGCGCGCCACGCTGTGGCGGCCCGACGGCACCGCGGTGGATCTCAACACGATGGCGCCGAGCAACGCCACCGGCCCGCTGGTCACCGCCACCGACATCTCGCCCGACGGCGGCTACATCATCGGCCGCGTGACCGAGGGCGGGGGCCAGTCGGACGCGCCGATCTACCGCATCGGCGCGGGCCGCGACACGCTCGAGGTCGAGCTGTCGGCCGGCACGCCCGACGGCCGGCCGCTCAACAACGGTGACTTGACCGAGCAGGAAGCCTTCAACGTCCGCGTGACACTCAAGAACACGAGCACGACCGCAACGATCAAGGACCTCAACTACGCGGGCGGCGCGCCGCTGACCATCGACGCGCGCAGCATCGCACGCATCGGCACCCTCTCGGCGCCCGCGGGCGCGTCGCCCGCCAAGCTCGGCCCAGGTGAGAGCGCGACGTTCGACTACCAGCTGACGGCGGCCACCGACGGCGTCGCGGCGGCCATCGTCAAGATCACCGGCAAGAGCGAGGACGGCACGCCGCAGGAGGCGACGGGCTCGCTGAAGCTCACGGTCACCCAGGCCGCTCGTCTCAATGCCGCACTGGCCCAATGGGCCCGTCTCCGGGGCATGGACTCGCTCATGCTCGGCATGGCGCGCAAGCTCTACCAGGGCTGGGACAAGCGCGGCCTGGCGATGCAGGCCACGCTGCGCAAGGTCCTCAACCCGGCCGACCAGAAGCGCTGGTTCGGCACCGCCGCCAAGAAGGCCGTCGTCGACAACCTCGACATCTCCCGCGCGCTGCTCATGGGGCGCTCGCCCAACGCGACCGCCGCGCAGTTCCCGAACGAGAGCATCGACGGCGTCGGCGCCGAGGAGCTCTACGACGAGTACAACAAGGCCTTCAAGGCCGAAGTCGGCAAGGGCGTCGCCAAGTACGTCAAGAAGTGGGAAGACCTCGGCACCGGCGCCAAGAAGCAGGCCAAGCTCGCCTACGCCGAGAGCGGCCTGGCGGTCAACTACATCATGAACTCGGCGTCGCAGGATCAGCGCGAGGAAGCCGAGGCGATGGTGCTGGCGTTCTCCGACGGCGTGGTCAACGACACCAAGTCGTATGCGGCTTGGACCAAGAACGAGGCCAGCAACCTGCTCAACGACGGCCAGGCGGTCATCTACTCGCTGGCCAACATGGACCAGGGCGCCAAGGACTTCGCCGACGCCGTCTCGGTGCCCTTCGAGCAGGACGCGGCGGCTCGCCGCGCGATCGCCAAGTACGCCGACACCCAGCCGCGTAAGTGGCAGCGCGAGTCGGCCAAGCTCGACGCCAAGATCTTCAACGCGGGCGCGGAGGCCGCGGCCGACACGATCGTCGGCGGCGTTGCGACCCGGCTGGTCACCACCACCGGCAAGGTCGTCCAGCTCGGCAGGAAGGGCGCGGCGCTGCTGAACATGGCCAAGGCGACCGACGTCGTCGACGAGACGGGCAAGCTCGCCAAGGGCATCGAGGCGGTCAAGGACACCAAGAAGGCGCTCGATGTGGGCGTGGCCGGCGAGGAGGCCGCCGCGATGCTGTCCGACAGCGAGAAGGCGCTGAAGAACACCAAGGGCGCGACCGTCGTGCAGTCATCCGACTACGGCAACGTCTACAAGCTGCCCAACGTCGGCGGGGTGCCGGAGGTGACGCTCGACGCCAAGGCGGCGATCCTGAAGTCCGTCGAGGAGGACTTCGCCAAGACCTTCGGCAACAACATCGAGCTCGCCGAGGTCCTCAAGCCCTCGACCGAGCTGCGCAAGCCCGGCGCCGTCGCCAAGCTCGAGCTGACCGGCCAGAAGACCGGCAAGGCGGCGATGGTCGATGCAGGCATGCCGGCCGACGCGCTCGGCGAGGCAGGCATCTGGAAGCCAAAGGTCAAGCCGCAGGAGATCCCGGGCTTCAAGAACCTGTCGGAGTCACGCAAGGCCGCGGCGATCAAGGAGTATGAGAACGCGCTGAAGGCCAACGCGGAGTGGAAGAACCCGGCCCCGGGGTCGAAGACCGCCAAGCTCAAGCAGCTCATCGGCAAGGAAGGCACGGTGCCGCTAGACGACAAGCCCTGGCCCGGCGGCCTGCAGCGCTTCGTCAACGCCGAGTTCGAGCTCGTCAAGGCGCCCGGCAAGTACGCCGACGCCTACCTCATCCGCGTCAAGAAGTACGAGCTGGTCGTCAAGGACATGGCCCGGGGCGGCAAGGTCGTCAACACCAAGACAGTGGTCAACTCCACCAAGGCCCTCGCCCAGGGCGTCGACGCTGACGCCGTGGCAATGATGAAGGTCGTCGGCCGCGACGCCGCCGGCAAGCCGATCCTCGGGCCGCTGAGCGCGTCGGAGCGCAGCTTCGTCATGAACCGCTACATCGACCGCAACATCAAGGCGCGCGCCGCGGGCCTGGTGACCGACCTCGCCGAGCACGGCGCGACGCTGATCATGGACGACGCCGACGCCCTCCACGCCGGCTTCCTGCAGTCGAAGTTCGGCGTGCCGTTCATGCCCGACGAGGTCGGCATCCCGTTCCTGCAGCGGATCGCAAAGTTCGTGGCGCCCAAGGGCGTCAGCGCCGACGAGATGTTCCAGAACATGCTCAAGATCGTGCGCAGCGAGGGCGGCTTTGGCCAGCACGCGGTGGTGCTGACCAAGGACACGCGCTACCTCGGCGAGGTCCCGCTGAAGGCCTGGTAGCGCCCTTTCAGCGCGCGGGGATGCGCACCACGATCAGGTTCCGTCCGCGGGCCTTGCGCTCGATGTTGCCCGCGGCGTCGATGCCCCGCGACCAGATCGTGTAGCGACCGGCCGGAAGCGACGGGAGCTTCAGGCTCCACGACGACGTCCCCTTGGCGTTGAGGTAGGAGTGCTTGTCGCAGCTCCGGGCCTTGGTGAACTTGCGGTTGGCTTGCAGGAACCGGCACAGCTTGCCGACGTGGCGGGCCACCGACACACGGACGCGGCGGACCGAGGAGCCCGCGTCCTGGGCGGTGCCGCGCAGGGTGATCGGCTGGCGGGCCGTGGAAACGCGCCGGATCTTGGTCGTCGGCGGTGTGCGATCCGGCTTCGCTACGACGGGCGCGGGCGCGGCCACGACCGGCGGGGCGACGAGGGGCGCAGCCGCGACGACAACGGTCTTGCTCGCGCTCACCGACCCCACGAAGTTGTTGCCCGCACCGTCACCGGAGTAGGTCGCGGTGACCGGGTACTGCCCCACGTTCGCGTAGGAGACCGTGCAGGTCGCCGTGCCACCCGAGACGATCTGCGCGGCGCAGTGGGCGGTGGCCGGGTTGCCGGCACCGTCATCGAAGGACACCGTTCCCCCATCGGCCGCAGGCGTCATCGTCGCCGTCAGGGTCACGGGTGCGTTGACCACCGCCGCCGGCGTGGTGAGCGCGGTCGTCGTCGGCTGCAGCAGATAGGCGCCGATGGCGCAGCTGGCCCCCGCTACCGGCACGATGCCACGCTGGTCGGCCACCGAGCACGCCGTGGTCGCGCCATCGACCGCGACGGGCAGCTCGAAGTCCGCCGGCACGATGTTGAACGCCGGGTTGGCCAAGGTCGTCGTCGGGTCCGGGCTGTTGAGCAGCGCGAACGACGCCGTCGGTCCGCCGTTGTCGGCGAGCGCATCGGCGAGATAGGAGGCGAGCACCGCGCCGTAGGTCGATGACTCGTACACGGTCAGTCCGTTGTGGCTTCCGGTCGCCGGCGTGGTCTCCGAGACGCAGGTCCCGTCGGTGTCGAGGTTGTAGCCGCCGTCGAGGGTCGCCGTGTTGGCGGGGCTGCACGCGCCACCAGCGGTCTGCGCCGCGATGATGGTGGCCGCGAACTTCACGTTCACGTTGCCGGTGGCCATCGCCGCGCCGTCGCTGCCGGTGTTGTTGGCGATGGTCGAGTGCTGGACGGTGAGCGTCCCGAGGTTCGAGAACCCGCCGCCCAATCCCCCGGACGTGTTGCCGGCGATCGTCGAGCTCGTGACGGTCACCGTCCCGGCCGACTGCACGTTGATCGCGCCCCCGTTGATCGGCGCGTGGTTGTCGAGCAACGCCGAGCGCTCGATCGTGGTCGCCCCGCTGCTGATGATCGCGCCGCCACCAACGCCGGTGGTGGTGTTCTGCGAGAAGGTCGAGTCCTGGACGGCGAGCGTGGCGCCGCTGTCGTTCGTGATGGCACCGCCGTTGCCCGCGCGGTTGCTGAAGAACGTCGAGCCCTTGACAGTGAGCGTGCCGGCGTTCTGGATCCCGCCGCCGAGCGCGGTCGTCCCGCCGTCTCGGATCTCGAGCCCGTCGACCGTCACGTTCGACGTCGCGCCAACCGACAGGAGCCGCACGGTGTCCGTGCCATCGAGGACCGGGGTGCCGCTCTCGGCTTCGATCGTGAGGCTCGGACCGGCGAAGGTGATGACGAGGGCTGTCGGGGTCGGCGCCGACAGCGAGTAGGTGCCGTCCGCCAGCGCGATCCGCACGCTGTCGGCGACCGACGCCGCGTTCGCGGCGGTCACCGCGTCGGCGATCGAGCAGGCGTTGGCTGACGAGCTGCAGTCACCGGCGCCGGCGGCCGCGGGCGCGGCGTGCAGGCTGACGGTCGCCGCCTGGGCTGGAGCCGCCACCCCGGCGAGGAGGCAGAAGCCTGCGAGGGCGACGATGCCGAGCGAGCGGCCGCGCCGCATGCTCGTCACGCTGCGCCGCATTTCTTGCAGCCGATACCGCGAGGTGCTGGTCAACATCCCGAAATTCCTTTATTCGATGCTTCCGTGGACGCATCGACGTGTGATAGCTCGACCCGCGGAACTTGAGTTTTCGCCAAACGACGAGCCCGGAGCCTACTTCTCAAGCAGCCTCCGGCTTCCTCCTAGTGAACGAACGACATCGCGCGGTCAAACTTGCGCGTTGCACACGTCCACTGCCCTCAGATGTAGTGTCCATCAGCACTCGCGATGTCGCTTCCCGTCCTCTTCGTCATCGATGGAGACCTGGCCGCCCTCGAGGAAGTCAAGGGCCAGCTCGCCCGACGCTATGGCCACGATTACCGGGTCGAGGGCGCCGGCAATCCGGAGGATGCGCTCCGAGATCTCGCAGAGCTGGCCGATGCCGGTGCCGAGCTGGCCTTGGTGCTGACGGCCAGGTCACTCGCAGGTGTGACCGGCGGTGGAGTGCTCGAACGCGCACGGCAGCTCCATCCGCACGCGAAGTACGGGCTGATGGTTGCGTGGGACGCCCTGGCAGACCCGCCGACCGCCGAGGCGATCGTCGACGCGATCGCCCTGCGCCGCATCGACTACTACGTCCCGATGCCGGCAGCGTGGCCAGACGAGGTGTTCCACCACACCGTCTCGACCTTCCTGCTCGAGTGGGCGACCGAGCAGCGCAAGGTCCCGCACACCGTGCACATCATCGGCGAGGAGTGGACGGGGAGGGCCCACGAGCTCCGCGAGACCTTCCAGAGCTGCGCGGCCCCGCACACCTTCTGCCTGGCCGATTCGGCCGAGGGGCGCAAGCTCCTCGCAAAGACATCGCCTGACGTGAAGCTGCCGGTCATGATCCTTCCGGACGGACGCGCGCTCAGCGACCCTTCGAACGCTGAGATCGCGAAGGCAGCCGGTGCCCCGACCGACTTCGATGGGCACGACTTCGATGTCGTCATCGTGGGTGCTGGGCCTGCCGGCCTGTCGGCCGCCGTCTACGGCGCCTCCGAGGGCCTCCGCACGCTCGTCGTCGACGAGGGCGGGATCGGAGGACAGGCCAGATCCAGCTCGTCGATCCGCAACTACCTGGGCTTTCCACGAGGGGTGAGCGGGAGTCGGCTGGCCGAGCAGGCCCACGAACAGGCCGCCGTCTTCGGCGCGAGCTTCGTGTTCATGCATCGCGCGACCGCGCTCAGTCGCTCAGGCGAGCGATTCACCCTCTCGCTCACCGACGATCTCAGCGTCAACGCTGCCGCCGTGATCCTCGCCACGGGCGCCAGCTACCGGCGCCTGGAGATCCCCGCCCTCGAAGCGCTCAACGGCGCCGGCGTCTTCTACGGCGGCCCGGCCTCGATCGCCCACGCGCTCAGCGGAACAGACGTCTTCGTCGCCGGCGGCGGAAACTCGGCCGGGCAGGCCGTCTTGCACCTGGCGCGCTATGCGCGTCGCGCCACCCTCGTCGTGCGCGGCACAGCGCTGGAGGCGGGAATGTCGCACTACCTCATCCAGGAAATCCAGGCCACACCCAACATCGATGTGCGCACCAGCACCACCATCGTCGGCGGAGGTGGCGACAGCCGTCTGCGGGAGCTTGTGCTCCGCGATGGCGCCACCGGCGACGAGGAAACCGTCGCCGCCGACGCGCTCTTCGCGCTCATCGGGGCCCACCCGCACACCGACTGGCTGCCGGAGGACCTCGCGCGCGACCGCCACGGGTTCCTGTGCACCGGCGACGACCTTCCCAACGACCACCACTGGCCGCTGGAGCGGCGACCGTTCGCGCTCGAGACCAGCATGCCCGGCGTGCTCGCCGCCGGGGACGTTCGGCACGGCTCCGTCAAACGCGTAGCGTCAGCCGTTGGAGAGGGGTCTATCGCGGTCCAGGTGATCCACAGCCTCTTCGCCAGCGAGCCGGCGCTTCGGCTCAGCCGGCCGGCTTGACCAGGAAGCCCGCCCGCTCGGCCGCGACCGCTTGACACATTCCTATATCGGCATGTAAGGTTCCGCCTCGTGGCGCGAGCAGCGACAACGGCAGATGTGTTCAACGCGGTGGCCGAGCCCTGGCGACGGCAGATCCTGGACCTCCTGCGTGATGGCGAGCGCCCAGTCAACGACCTGGTGGACCTGACGGGGCTGACGCAGCCTCAGGTGTCTAAGCACCTGCGGGTGCTCCGGGAAGTTGGCGTTGTCGACGTCCGCGATGTCGGACGGCAGCGGCTGTACCGGATCAACGGCCCGGCGCTCAAGCCCATCCACGACTGGGTGGCGGACTACGAGCGGATGTGGTCGGAGCGGTTCGACGCGCTGGACGTCGTGTTGGAAGACCTCAAACGCGAGCACGAAGGAGATGGTGGCAATGGCAGGTAGCGCGACGGTGACGCTCCCGGCAGATGAGCAGATCCTCATCACTCGGGAGTTCGATGCGCCCAAGGAGCTGGTCTACAAGGCGTGGACCACGCCCGAGCTGGTCAAGCGCTGGTGGAGCGGCGAGCGCGGCGAGGTCACGCTCGCCGAGATCGACCTGCGGGTCGGCGGCGCATGGCGCTACGTGATGGTCGGCGAGGGCTTCGAGGTCGGCTTCCACGGCGAGTACCAAGAGCTCGTCCCCAACGAGCGGATCGTCTCGACCGAGGTCTTCGAGGGCATGCCAGACGCGGCGTCGGTCAACACCCTGACGCTGACCGAGGCCGATGGGCGCACGCTGCTGACGATCCTCGTGCAGCACTCCTCCAAGGAGCACCGCGACGGCCACGTCAACTCGGGGATGGAAGGTGGCCTGCAGGAATCGCTGAATGCGCTGGAGCGGGTCGTGCGCTCATTGGGCTGACGGACCACGAAAGCGCCGTTCCCGACACATCTATGTTTCTGGTCCAGGCGATCAATATGGTAGAAACACTGGCGTTATGCGCATCCGCCGAGTCTGCCGTCCAGTCGTCTTGTCCCTCGTGCTGGTCGCCGGCATGCTGTCGACCGCCGTCGGGAGCGCGTCGGCGGCTGGCTGGCTGGCACCGCAGAACGTGCCGCTTTCGGTAGGCGATCTGGGGTTCGACGAGGACGGCAACGCGATCGCCGTCGGCGTCGGCGCGAATTCCGGCGGCGACGCGACGATCCGGGCCATGACCCGGCCGTTCGGCGGTCAGTGGAGCGCATCCGTCCCCGTTTCTGGCAGCGGCGCGAGCGAGGTGCAACCGCCGCGGGTGGCGGTCAACGCCCATGGCGACGCCGTCGCGGTCTGGTCGGCCGACATCGGTGGGTCCACGGGTGTCGTTCGGGCCTCGCGCCGACCGGCCGGCGGTCAATGGAGCGATCCGACCGTGATCTCCGAAGGCGCGGTGTACGACCGCGACCTGGACGTCGCCATCGACGCGCAAGGCAACGCGACGGCGATCTGGTCTGAGTTCTCCACCGCCACATCTACCTTCGTCGTGCGGTCCGCGAGTCGTCCTAGCAGCGGCGGCTGGAGCGAACCGGTCGATTTCTCCAAAAGCGCCCTTCACAACTCAGCGCGGTTGGCGGTCGATCCGCAGGGCAACGTCACGGCCGTCTGGCTCGGAGACGGCACGCTTTCCCCAGCTGTCGTGCTGACCAAGAGCCGTCCCGCCGGCGGCGATTGGAGCTCAGAGCCGGTCGCTCTTTCCTCCGACGACGCAACCGTCACCGCGGAGGCTCCGCAGCTCGCTGTCGATGCGCAAGGCAACGCAACCGCGGTCTGGGGGTTGCATCACTTCGGCGGCGATGACGTCGTACAGGCGGCACGACGGACGGCCGGCAGCTCCTGGAGCCCGGCGGTCGAGCTGGGCGACGGCCGCGCCCCGCAGGTGGCGGTCGACCCGCAGGGCAACGCGACCGCGATCTGGGAGCTGTCGTCCTCTCCGTCGAGCTCGGCCGTGCTTTCCAGCAGCCGCACGGCCGCGGGGTCGTGGAGCAACCCGGCCCCCATGGCGTCCGGCGACGACGACTACGACGTGGGATATCCGTGGGTGGCGGCCGATCCGCAGGGCAACGTGACCGCGATCTGGGCGCGTTACAACAGCACCGATGTGATCGCGCAGGCGACGCGCCACGTGGCCGGGAGCACCAGCTGGAGCCCGAGCGTCGATCTGTCGGTCGGGCGGCCCATCACCGCGGTTCCCGCGGCCGGGGTCGATCCGCAGGGCCATGTGACGATGGTCTGGTCCTCGACCGAAGACCCTTGGTCCGGCTCGAGCAGCGTCTTCGACCCCATCGCCCCCACGTTGGGGAGCTTCGCCAGCACGGCCGCAAAAGTGTTCGTCGGGGGAACCTTCGGCATGTCGGTCAACCCGTTCGATGCCTGGTCTGCGGTCACGGTCTCGTGGGACTTCGGCGATGGCCAAACGGCTAACGGCGCCGCGGTCACCCATGCGTACAACTCGCCGGGCCAGCGTACGGTGACGGTCACCGGCACCGACGCGGCGGGAAACACGGCGCAAGCGTCGCAGACGTTCACCATCGATCCGGCCCCGGTTCCTCCGCCCGGCCCGGGCCCTGATCCGAACCTGCCCCCTGGCCCGCCGCTTCCCGCCCCGAAGACACCCGTCCTCTCCGGCTTCCAGCAGTCCAACACGCGCTGGCTGACGCGCAAGGTCAAGCGCGGGCCGCGGCTGCCGGTCGGCACGACCTTCCACTTCAAGCTCGATCGCGCCGCGCAGGTGCGGCTCGCGTTCTCGCAGATCGTCGCCGGCCGGCGAGTCAACGGCCGCTGCGTCAAGGCCACCAAGACCAACCGCAAGAAGCCTCGCTGCGATCGCGCTCAGGCCGCCGGCACGCTGAACGTCACCGGCAAGGCCGGGGCCAACAGCGTTCCGTTCCAGGGCAAGCTCGGCGGGCGCACGCTCCCGGCGGGCCGCTACCGAGTGATCGTGACCGCGCTGGCCGAGGGCAAGACCTCGACGGCCGCGTCGGCGCAGTTCACGATCGCTCGCTGACCCGCGCCATCAGAAGTGCCCGGCGACCGCCGCGGCCACCTCGCGGTGGTCCTCGGGCGCCGGGCGCAGGATCAGCACCTCGGCGTCGGCGCGGTCCAGCAGCCAGACGAGATCGTCGCCGCCGAAGCCGCCGGTCGGATGCGCCGTCGCCGAGACGATCACGCGGTCGAAGTGCTCGTCCTCGAGGATCCGGCGCAGCGCATCGCGGTAGGTGCGACCGCGGACGATCCGGCCGTCGATCGCCACGTCCTGGTCGATCGCGCGCTGCTCGATCGTCTCCAACAGCGGCATCGCCCGCAGGCACTGCGCGGGCAGCGCGGCGTCCAGCGGCAGGTTCAGCGGCACGGTCGCCAGGTAGCAGGGCATGAGCGTCGCGTTCTCCACGCGCGCGAGGCGCACGGCGGCGTCGAACGCCCGTCGCGAGATCGTGGTGCCGGTGAACGGCAGCAGGATGCGCCCGACCGCGTCGGGCCGTCCGTCGCGCTGGCGGCGCTTCTGCGGGGCATACCAGCGGCCGGCGACGAGGCCGGCCGCCAGCGCGGCCACGACCGCCACAGCCAGCAGGATGATGATCATGTCCTTGACCCTTTCCGTCCTCGCATCCGCGTGCGGTCGGCGACGATGCGCACGTCGACGCCCGGCGCCAGCCGCACGAGGCGCATCGGG
>JBEVLC010000284.1:0-18188 GCA_040509415.1 Baekduia sp.
GGCGTCTCTGTGACGTCGAAAACGACCCGGACCCCGGCGAGCGACGATTCGACCGCGAACCCCCGGCTTGAGCGCAAGCGGATGACGAGCCAGCGCCCCGAAGCCCCAACCCCGCTCACTCTCCTCGGTGCCAACAGACCACGCACCGCAGCGCGACCACGCCGCGAACTGGGCGCCACAGACGCCCGCCCCTACCCCCGCGCCATCGGCAACGCAAACCCACCCGTCTGCGCGCCGCGGGCCAGCTGCTGCTCGAGTGCCGCAGCCTGCGCGCGGAACTTCTCCACGTTGCGCAGCTTGATCTCCTCATAGCCCCGGACCACATCCGGCAGCTCCGCGATCTCGGCCACCACCCCATGCGTCACCGGCGTCAGCCGCTCCAGCGCACGGGCCATCAGCTCCCGGTACTCGTCGGGCAGTGCACGCTCGACGCGGCGCACCTTCGCACGGCCAAACGGATCCAGTCGCGTCCCGCGCAGGCCCTTCATCGCCCGCAGCACCCGGAACGTCGGCACCGCGGTGCGGCGAAGCTTGATCTTGCGCTTCAACCCCATCGCGCGCAGCAGCGGCGGATGGAGCATCACGTACACCTTGGACCCCTCACCGAACTCGCCCCGAACCCGCGCCTGCTCCACGGCGTCGAGATGCAAACGGGCGACCTCGTATTCATCCTTATAGGCCAGCAACTTGAACAGCCCGCGCGCATACGCCTCGACGATCGCCGTCTCCCCGGGCGCGCCGCGCTCACGCTCGGCCCGGGCAACCGCGACCACGTCCTCCACGTACCGCCGCGCCAGCCCGACACCCTGATAGGCCATCAACTCGACAACCCGCACCGACAACAGCCGCCGCAGCTCACCGGCCGCGCCCGAGCCCTCGACGATCTCCAGCGCCTCGCCCGACAGCGGCGCGGGCGGCGGTGCCGCCTCCCCCTCCAGCACGACACGCACCGCCTCCGGCGCCGACACCACCGCGCGACCCCAGGCGAACGCCGCGAGGTTCTTCTCCACCGCCGCGCCGTTCAACCGGATGGCCTGCTCCAGCGCATCGGCGCTCAGCGGCAGGCAGCCGGCCTGGTAGGCCGCGCCGATCAACACCGTGTTGGTCGGCATGTGATCGCCGAACAGCGCCTCGCTCAGCGCCTCGGCGTCGATGTAGACGTTCTCCTCAGCGCGCGTCGCCGCACCGATCGCTGCGACGTTGCGCTCCAAGGCGGGGAACTTCACGCCGGTGTCGGTCACCATCGCCGCCGTCGGCGCCGCATGCGTGTTGACCACCGCGATCGTCCGCGCGCTGTCGGCGACCAGCAGGTTGCGCGGGTTGGCCGCGCCCAGCACATCGAAGCCGAGGAGCAGGTCCGCCGCGCCCGCCGACGCCTTGTTGGAGCCCTCGATCGGGTCGCGCGCGATCCGGACGTCGCTGACCACCGGCCCGCCCTTCTGCGCCAGCCCCGTCTGGTCCAGGCCGTAGCTGTACTTGCCGTCGAGCAGCGCCGCCATCTGCAGGATCTGCGAGACGGTCACCACACCCGTGCCGCCCATACCCGGCATCCGCATCAAGAAGTCGTCGCGCGAGACCTTCAGTGCCGGCTCGACCAGCGCCTCAGCCGGTGGGAGCGGGAAGCCGGACGCGCTGACCTTCTTGGTGTCCTTGGCTGCCGGGATCACCGTCAAGAACGACGGGCAGTCGCCCTTGAGGCACGAGTAGTCCTTGTTGCACGAGGACTGGTGGATCTGCGTCTTGCGCCCGAACTCGGTCTCGACCGGCAGCACCGACATGCAGTTGGACTTCGAGCCGCAGTCGCCGCAGCCCTCGCAGACACGCTCGTTGATGTGGATGCGCTCGACGGGCTCAGCCGCCTTGCCTCGCTTGCGCAGCCGCCGCAGCTCGGCCGCACAGTGCTGGTCGTGCAGCAGCACGGTAACGCCGGGGATCGCCGCCAGCTCGGCCTGCGCCTCGGCCAGCTCGTCGCGTGAGCGCACCGAGGCAATCGGATCCAGCGCCACGCCGCGGTAGCGCGACGGGTCCTCGGTCGTCACCACGATCTTGCGCACGCCCTCCAGCGCGAGCCAGCGCGTCAGCTCCGGGATCTTCAGCTGGCCGACGACGTCCTGGCCGCCGGTCATCGCGACCGTGTCGTTGTACAACAACTTGTAGGTGACGTTCGCGCCTGAGGCGGCCGCGAAGCGGATCGCCAGCGACGCCGAGTGATGGAAGGTCCCGTCCCCCACGTTCTGGACGAAGTGCGAGGCCTCGGTGAAGTCCTTCATGCCGACGAACTGCGCACCTTCGCCGCCCATCTGCGTGATGCCCGTGATCGTGCCCTTGCCCTCGGGGGCGAGCAGGATCATCGTGTGGCAGCCGATGCCGGCGCCGAGCAATGTGTCGTCCGGGTTGGCCGTCGAGGTGTTGTGCGGGCAGCCGGAGCAGAACATCGGCGTGCGGGCCAGCGTCGGGATCGTGCGCGCCGTCGCGGCACGACGCGCCTCGATCAGCGCGACCCGCGCATCGACGGAGTCCAGCCGCACCCGGCCACTCAGGCGCGACGCGAGCGCTACAGCGATGGCATCCGCGTCGAGGTCGCTCTCGGCCGCCAGCAGCGGCGCGTCGTGCTCGTCGCGCTTGCCGACGATCCGCGGCGCGTCGGGCGTGCCGTACAGGGCATCGCGCAGCGCGGTCTCCAAGAACGGCAGCTTCTCCTCGACCACCAGCACTTCCTCCAGCCCGCGACCGAAGGCGCGGAAGGACTCGCGATCGTGCGGGTAGAGCATGCCGACCTTCAGCAGCCGGACGCCCATGCGCTCCAGCGCGCGCTGGTCGAGGCCGAGGTCGTCCAGCGCCTGGACGAGCTCGTAGTAGACCTTGCCCGCAGCGACGACGCCGAGCCAGGCGTCGCGCGTCGGGACCGTCACCGGGTTGAGCTGGTTGAGCGCCGCGTACTGGCGCGCGATCTCCAGCCGGACGCCGAACAGCGACCGCTCCAGGTCCATCGACATCGGCGCGAGCAGGTTGCCGTTGGGGACGTGGCGGTAGGGCTGGGGTGGGTGGGACGGGTTCGCGGGATCCTCGACCTCCGGGATCACCGCGCCCACCCGCGCCGGCCAAACCTGCACGGTCCCTGCGCTGTCGGCGATGTTCGTGACGACCTTCATCGCGCTCCACAGCCCCGACGCGCGCGAGCACGCCACCGCGTGCAGCCCGAAGTCCAGGACCTCTTGCAGCGTCCCCGGGAAGAACGTCGGCATGTGCAGCGCCGCCAGCGTCGCCTCGGCCGCCGAGGGCAAGGTGGAGGACTTGCACGACGGATCGTCGCCGACCAGCGCGAGCGCGCCGCCGTGCGGGTGCGTGCCGGCGAAGTTCGCGTGGCGCAGCGCGTCGGCCGCGCGATCCAACCCGGGGTTCTTGCCGTACCAGACGCCCGTCACGCCATCGACCAGCGGCCCCGGCAATGACGGCGCCAGCTGCGAGCCGTAGACGGCGGTCGCCGCCAGCTCCTCGTTCAAGCCCGCGGCGAAGTGCAGCGCGAGGTCGGTCGCGATCTCGCCGAGCCCGAGGATCTCCTTGTCCAGGCCACCGAGCGGCGAGCCCTGGTAGCCGGAGACGAACGTCGCCGTCTTCAGCCCGCGGCGGCGGTCGGAGCGGACCTGGTCGAGCAGGACGCGCACGAGCGCTTGGGTGCCCGACAGGAAGACCGTGCCCTGTTCGAGCAGGTACTTGTCGGCCAGCGAGACGTCCGGGCGATGGAGCTTGACCGGCGCGGTCGAGACCGGGCCTGATCCCGCGGCCTCCGCCGCGACCGACGATCGCTGCTTGGCGCTCCCCTCCGTCGTGCGTGGCACGTCCGGCGCTCCCTCTCCTCGCTGGGCACGGCTTCGACCCACAATGGGTCAATTGACCTTACCACCGATCGTGGAGCTTCTAACCGCCTGGTCAGGAGCGAAACGCCCAGCCGGGCTAGGCCGCGGGCTTGGTGCGCGAGCTGGCCGGCAGCAGGAAGTCGGGCAGGGGCCGCACGAGCGCCCGCGCGGTCTCCTCCTCCCACGTCTTCTCCAGCTGGCCCACGTGCTCGTCCATCACCGCCTCGACCTCCAGGAGGTCCCCTGAGCGCACCGCCGCGACCGTGCGCTCATGGATCTGGATCGTCCACTCCGGCACCAGCGGCAGGTGCATCGCCATGTCGCGCGCGATCTCCAACTGGCGGAACAAGACGCGCATCAACGACTCGACCGTCGCGTTGCCCGAGGCCCGCGCCAGCGCCAGGTGAAACTGGACGTCGAGCTGCAGGAAGCGGTCCTCCTGCTTGAGCGCGCGACCCGCATCCACCAGCGCCCGCATGGCGTCGATCGATCGCTGCAGCGCCGCGAAGTCCTCCTCAGTGGCCCGCACGGCGGCGAGCTGCGCGACGCGCGGCTCGAGCATCCGACGCGCCTCCAGCACGCCCGCGACCTCGCCGAGGCGCAGGCTCGAACGCTGGCGCACGACCTCGAGGCCGACGACGTCGGTCGCCACGAACATCCCGCCGCCCGGTCCGCGGCGGACCTCCAGCAAGCCCGCCTCGACGAGCACCTTGACCGCCTCGCGCAGCGTCGGACGGCTGATCTGCATCTGCGCGGCGAGCGCCCGCTCCCCGGGCAGCTTGTCGCCGACGCGCAGCTCGCCGATCCGGACCTTGTCCGCGATCTGCTCGGCCGCCTCCTCGAACGTTCGACGCGTCTGGACAGGCGTGAACACGCCAGGAACATATCGCTCTACTGCCCTCGTGGTCAGCGCCCCGGACCTATCCCCAGCCCAGGCGGGTGGGTCGCCGGCGACGCGGGAACCGGCGCTCTCCGGGCACCCGGAAGTCGTCCGTCCGTCTTGCAGCCCTTTCTTCGGGGGCCGCGATCGGGTACGCATTCGGTCATGCCCCGCATCCCCAAGAGACTCCTCGCCCTCGGTGGCCTCGTCGCAGGAGGCGCCGCGTTCCGGCGCCTGCGCCGCGCCAACAGCCCGGCCACCCCTGCCCCGCCGGTCCCCGCGCCCGCCTCGACCGCTCCCGCGCCACCCACCTACACGTCCTCGATGCCGACGCCGGGCATCGCGAAGTCTGCGCCCGCGTCGCCCGCTCCGGCCCCCGTGGTGCACACCGACGACGACTTCGTCGCGGCCGAGGAGGCCGCCGCGGCCGCCGAGGCGCGCTCCATCGGCGGCCCGCGCCTGGACGACGCCCATGGCGACGAGGCCTTCGAGGCGGTCGCCGAGGCCGGCGGCGGCGAGTCAGAAGGTTTTGAGCTGGCCGAGGAGCAGCTCATCGACAACGCCACCCACGGCGACGGCCGCGCCGACCCGATCGGCGACGCCTTCACGCCGGAGGTCGAGTCCGACGAGCGCACGGCCATCGACGGCGAGGCCGACGAGGAGCGCGTCTCCGAGCTCGACGAGGACGACACCGACCGGCGGTGATCCTTCGCCGCGATGGGGACGCGGTCCTAGCGATCGGCCAGGCATCGCACGCCTGGCTGTCCGGGCAGCTCGCCCGGGCCTGGGGCAACGCCCGCTTCCCCGTCGCGGCGCCGTTCGAGGAGGTCTGCCTCGGGGCGCTGCAGCACGACATCGGGATGGCCGAGTGGGATCTGCGCCCGGAGCGCCATCCTGACACCGGGCTGCCGCGCCAGTTCTTCGAGCTCGATCGTCGCACGCACCTGGCGCTCTGGACGGCCGCGCCCACGCGGGTCCTCAGCCAGAGCCGCTACGCGGCGTTGTTGGTGTCCTTGCATGGAACCGGCCTCTACGAGCGCTTCCCGCCGAACACCGACGACCCTGAGATCGCCCGCGCGGTCGCCGACTACCTCGACGGCCAGCGCGCACTGCAGGCGCGGCTCGCGGCCGAGGTCGGCGCCACACCGGAGGAACTCGCTCGCAACCAGGCGCTGCTGGCGATCTGGGACGGCCTCTCGCTCGCGCTCTGCCGCGACCAGGCGCCGCACGTGATCGACGGCTTCACCCTCGACCGCGCTGGCGCCGTCGCAGTTCCGCCGCGGGGTCAGACCCCAAAACGGAAGTGCTACGAACGTGACGCCTTCACCCTGGATCCGTGGCCGTTCACCAGCGACCGCCTCAACGTCCGCGTCGAGGGCCGGCTCCTGACCGCCGCGCCGTATCCCGACGAGCCGGCCCTGCACGCCGCGCTGGACCGCGCACCGGTCCTGACTGTTGGCCTGGACTTGCGCCCCAGGGAGCGGCGTTCGCGCGGTTGATCGCCCGCTCTGCGGGTAAGGCGACGCCCATGGATGAAGTGCTCCCCGGCGTGCTGCACTGGACGACCTTCCACGAGGGGATCGGTCAGCCCGTGCACTCCCACTACTACGTCGAGGGCGCCGCGCTCTTCGACCCACGCGTTCCCGACGAGGGCATCGACGAGATCAGCCGCCACGGGCGGCCGGACACGATCCTGCTCTCCAACCGCCATCACCTGCGCCACGCCGAAGAGCTCGCCGCGGCGTTCGACTGCCCGATCCGCGCCCAACGGCTCGGACTGCACGAGTTCGCCGACGGCGGCCCCGAGGTCCAGCCGTTCGACTTCGGCGACGCGGTCGCGCCCGGCGTCCTCGCCCTCCAAGTCGGCGCGCTCACGCCCGAGGACACCGCGTTCCACATCGCGGCCGGCCCCGGGGTCCTGCTGTTCGCCGACGCGGTGATCCGCAACGGCAATGGGGAGCTGGCCTTCGTCCCGGACTCGCTCATGGGCGACGATCCCGAAGGCGTCCGCGAGGGCGTCACGAGCGCGCTGCGCGCGCTGCTGGACCACGACTTCGACGCGCTGCTCTTCGCCCATGGCGCGCCGATCGAGTCCGGCGGCAAGGAGCGGCTCAAGATGTTCGTCAACGGACACGGCACCGCGGGCTGAGCGACGTCCGCGCTCAGACGTTCGTCCAGAAACAGGGCCATTATCGTGTTTGAACTGGTCGATCGGGCAGTCGCTGGTCCATGTCCGCTCAGCGATGCCGATTCCTTTAGACGTGCGCCCGTCATGGATGACTCGTGCCGCCGTCGCGACCCTCGCGACCGCGGCAACCGCCTTCGCTCTGCCCGCCTCCGCTCACGCGCTGGCGCTCTCGGTCACCACCGGTGACCCGCAGGACGTGACCTCCACGCAGGCGACGCTGCGCGCCACCGTCAGCGTCTCGGCGCTCGGCGGCAACGTCGTCTGGCAGTACGGCACGTCCACCCGCTACGGCACGACGTCGGCCGCCGTCGCCACCGGGCTGCTCGGCGTCAACCAGACGCTGACCCTCTCCGTCGCCGGCCTGGCGCCGGACACGACCTACCACGTGCGCGCCGTGGCGACGAGCGGGCTGACCACGGCCTACGGGCGCGACGTGAGCTTCACCACGGCGACGGTGATCACCACCAGCCCGGACGACGGCTCCGGCGACACGGGCGGCTCTGGCTCCTCGGGCTCCGGCTCGTCGGGCTCTGGTTCGTCGGGCTCTGGTTCGTCGGGCTCGGGATCCGCAAGCCCCTCGACGTCGACCACCATCACGACCACGACGACGACCTCCAAGTCACCGTCCTCGTCCTCCTCGGGCAAGACCCGCGACGACGCCAACGGCGACACCGGCACCGTTCCTTCCGCAGACGACGGCGCCACCGTCGCGCCCGGCGTCGCCACCGCCACCGTCACCCCGTCGCTCGGCAAGACGCTCGGCGTCGCCGCGGTCCGCGGCACCGTCACCGCGACGAGCCCCGCCGGCGCGCCGCTGGACCTCGCCGCCGCCAAGGTCGTGCCGACCGGCACCGTCATCGACGCGCGTGACGGCACCGTCGAGCTCAAGACCGCGCTGAACGCCAAGGGCGCCACGCAGACCGGCTACTTCTGGGGCTCTGAGTTCGAGGTCCGCCAGACCGCGACCGCCCGCGGCATGGTGCAGCTCGTCCTCCGCGGCGGGGACTTCTCACACTGCAAGGCCACCAACAAGGCGACCGCTCGTGCAGCCGCCGCCAAGCGCAAGGCCACCAAGAAGAAGCCGGCGCGCTCCCTCTGGGGCAGCGACGACCGCGGCCGCTTCCAGACCCGCGGCCGTGGCAGCGTCGCGACCGTCCGCGGCACCCGCTGGCTCACCCAGGACACCTGCGCGGGCACGCTGACCCGCGTCGTCGCCGGCGCCGTCGCCGTGCGCGACCTGCGCAGCGGCCGCACCACCGTCGTGACCCGCGGCCACCAGCACCTGGCGCGCATGGCCCCCTGATCCGCCGTGGCCCGTCCTCCCGCCCCGACCCTGCGCCGCTCGCCGGCACACGCCCGCGCCGTGCTGTTGGCGGGCCTGGTCGCAGCGGCCTGCGGCCTGGTGGCCTGGACGACCCACGCGGCGCGCTCGCTGGAGGACACGACCGTCGCGCTGCGCTTCCAGCTGCGTCCGGCCGACCGGCCCGACGACCTCGCAGTCGTCGGCATCGACGCCGCGACCTTCTCGGACTACGCCAAGCAGCAGCGCTGGCCCTACCCGCGCTCGTGGCACGCCGAAGTCCTCGACGAGCTGCGCCGCCTCGGGGCGCGCAAGGTCATCTACGACGTCCAGTTCACCGAGGCGACGAGCCCGACCGAGGACGGCGCGCTCTACGACGCGATCGGCCGCTTCCCCGGCACGGTCCTCGCGACGACCGAGACCAACGAGCACGGCGCCACCAACGTCCTCGGGGGCGACGAGAACCTCGCCCGCGTCGGTGCGCAGGCCGCGATGGCGACGTTCCCGATCCTGGCCGGCGGGGAGATCGCCCGCGTGCGCGCGTCCGCCGACGGCGTCCCGACGCTCGCGGTCGCGACCGCCCGCTCGCTCGGCCATCGCGTCGACCCGCGGGACTTCGAGCACGGCGGCGCGTGGATCGACTTCCGCGGACCGCCAGGGACGATCCCGACCTACCACTTCTCCGACGTCCGTGACCACCGTCTGCCGGCCTCCGCCGTGCGCGGCAAGGTCGTCATCGTCGGCATGACCGCGCCGACCGAGCAGGACGTCCACCCGACGCCGACGGTCCGCGACGAGCTGATGTCCGGCCCCGAGGTCCAGGCCAACGCGCTGTGGACCGTCCTGCACGGCTTGCCGCTGCGCAGCGCGCCCGGCTGGGCCGGCGTGCTCGCGATCCTGCTGCTCGCGCTCGCGCCCGCGGCCGCCGCGCTGCGCCTGAAGACGCTGTCGGTGCTGACCGCGCCCGTCCTGGCGATCGCCTACCTCGGCGTCGCCTACCTCGCGTTCCTCGGAGGCTGGATCATCCCGGTGGTCGCGCCGCTCGCGGGCCTCGCGCTCAGCGCTGTGGGCACCGTGACCGCCAGCTACCTGACCGAGCGCCGGGAGCGCCGCCGCGTCGCGCTCCACAACGCCGTGCTGGAGCAGGCCGTGCGCGAGCGCACCGCCGAGCTGCACGACACCCAGCTCGAGGTCGTCCGTCGCCTCGCCCACGCAGCGGAGTGGCGCGATGAGGACACCGGCGCACACGTCGAGCGGATCGGCATCCTCTGCGAGCGCCTCGCGCTGGCCGCCGGCTTCAGCGCCACCGACGCCGAGACGCTGCGCCACGCCGCGGTCCTGCACGACGTCGGCAAGATCGGCGTCCCCGACCGCGTCCTGCTCAAGCCCGAGCGGCTCGACGAGGAGGAGTGGGAGATCATGAAGACCCACGCCGAGATCGGGGCGTCGATGCTGGCGGGCTCGCCGTCGCCGCTGGTCCAGCTCGGCGAGGAGATCGCGCGCACCCACCACGAGCGCTGGAACGGCACGGGCTATCCGGCCGGGCTGCGCGGTGAGGAGATCCCACTCGCGGGGCGCATCTGCGCGATCTGCGACGTCTTCGACGCGCTGCGCTCGCGCCGGCCCTACAAGGACGCGTGGACGCTGGACGAGGCGATCGCCGAGATCGAGCGCCAGCGCGGCCGCCACTTCGACCCCGCGTTGGTCGATCTGTTCGTGCCGCTGGCCGCCGGGCTGGCGGCCGAGCTGGCGCTGCACGACGCGGGCGGGCGGGACGATCTCGGGCGTCCGGACGCGCGTCTCGCGGCGTAGACGCGATCGTTGCGGTCGGTACCATCAGGTGATGGACGAGCAATTCGCTGACGTCGGCAACGGGATCACCCTCTGCTACGAGACCTTCGGCGACCGCTCGGCCCCGCCCATCGTGCTGATCATGGGCCTGGGCACGCAGATGATCGCGTGGGACACGCGCTTCTGCGAGGACCTGGCAAGCCGCGGCTTCTTCGTCATCCGCTTCGACAACCGCGACACCGGCCGCTCGACACGGCTGGACGGCGCCCACGTGCCCGGCCTAACCGAGCTCGCGCTGCGACGGATCCCGAACCCGGCCTACAAACTGGCCGACATGGCGCTCGACACGGTCGGGCTGATGAACGCGCTGGGGCTCGAGAGCGCCCACGTCGTCGGCGTCTCGATGGGCGGCATGATCGCCCAGACCGTCGCCGCCCGCCATCCGTCGCGCACCCGCTCGCTGACGTCGATCATGTCCAACACGGGCGCGCGCTTCAGCGGCCAGCCCGCGCTGAAGACCTACCCCGTGCTGCTCGGCAAGGCGCCCGCGGACCGCGACGCGTTCATCGAGCGTGGCGCCAGGACGTGGTCGATCATCGGCTCGCCCGGCTTCGAGCGCGACGAGCTCGAGCTGCGCGCGATGATCGCCCTGAGCTTCGACCGTGGCGCCAGCCCGGCGGGCACCGCCCGCCAGCTCGGCGCGATCATCGCCAGCGGCGACCGCCGACGCGAGCTGCGCGCCGTCCAGGCGCCGACCCTCGTCATCCACGGTGACGCCGACAAGCTCGTCTCGCCCTCGGGCGGCCGCGCGACCGCCAAGGCGATCAACGGCGCCCGCCTGATCACGATCCCGGGGATGGGCCACGACCTGCCGCGCGCCGCCTGGCCGCAGATCCTCGGCGCGATCGCCCAACACGCCCACGGCGCGGACGTCGCCGCGGGCGCCGAACCCGCGGTGCGCGCCGCGTAGCGGTTCGAGACTGGGAGCGGTGAGCTTCTTCCGTCGCATCGGCGGTTCCGATGAAGGCTCCGACCCAGTCGGCGGCCTCGGCGGCCCTGAGGAGATCCGCCGGGTGCAGCGCACCTCGACGCTCGCCGTCGGCACGCTCGCCTGTCCCGCCTGCGACGCGCCCGTCGCTCCCGCGGGCGCCCGTCTCGGGCCCGCCTCTCCGCTCCTCTGCCCCTTCTGCGGTCACATCGGCTACGTCCGCGAGTTCCTCACGCTTGGCACGCCCACACGCGCGGCACACGTCGTCATCAAGGTCATCGCGCCGACCGAGATCCGCATCACGCGCCGCCAAGACTGAGCGCGGCACAACTGCGCCTCGAGGGACGACTCAACCACGCCCTCGGTGGTTCAATCGTCCCTCGACGTGCTTCAGTGCTTCGAGCGCCGGCGCCGCTGGAGGCGCTCGATCTCGCGGCCGAAGGCCTCTTCTGAGGCGTCGGCCATGGCGACGCCGAAGATCGCCAGCAGGGTGTCGGCGGCCAGCGGGCGGAGGCGCTCGAGCGCGTCGCGGACCTCGGGCCAGCGGTCTTCGGGCGCGCCGGCTTCTTCGAAGGGCTTCCAGACCTGCTCGACGAAGAGCTTGACGTAGGCGCGCGCGACGCCGTCGGCGTGGCGGCGGATGGTCGTCGCCAGCTCCAGCCCCACGTCGGCCGGGACGCCGAGCGCCTCGAGCTCTTTGCCCGCGCGGGTCAGCCGCGGGCTGATGTCCTCGTAGGATCCGTCGCCGAGCGGCCGCAACAACCCCAACTTGACCGCGCGCTCCAGCAGCCCCGGGTCGGTCGAGCCCCAGCGGTGCGCGAGGTCGTCGCGCGTCAGCACCTCGGGCTGCTCCTGGGTGTAGGGCTCGGCGACCGCGCGCAGGAAGCGCAGCGGCTCCTCAGATGAGCCCGGCGCGGCGTCGACCAACCGGCGGATCGCCTGCAGGTTGAAGCCCTGGCCCTGCATCTCGCGGATCAGCTCGATGCGGGCGAGATGGTTCGGGCCGTAGTACCCGGTGCGGCCACGCACATCTGGTGGGGGCAGCAGACCGCGCGACTGATGGGCCCGGATGTTGCGGACGGTCATCCCCGTGCGCTGCGCGAGCTCGTCGATGGTCAGATCCCCATCGTCGGTCGCGCGCTCGGGTGCCTCCGTGACATCGGACACAGGATGATCGTACCGCGTTTGATGTGACATGGATCGGTGTAACATCGTCTCATGGCACTTTCGCATGTCTTCATGGCCGCGTCGGCTCCGGCTGCCGCCAACCCCGCCGGGGGCGCCGCCATCGACCAGGTCGCAATCGCGACCGTGGGGGCCGGCATCGCCACCGCCGCCCTCCTGTGGGCCATCCTCGGCTACCGCAAGAGCCAGAAGAACGGCCCGCTGCGCCGCCTCGCCAACTTCTCCGAGAAGGTCTCCGGCCTCCCCGCCTGGTCGGCCCTGCCGGCCGGCCTGGCCGGTGGCTCGCTGCTCATCGCGCTGCTCGGCATGTACTGGGACATCTCCCTGCACATCGACCAGGGCCGTGACGCCGGACCGCTCGCCAACCCGGCGCACTACCTGATCCTCATCGGCCTCTACGGCGTCTTCGCGGCCGGCTGCCTCGCGCTCGCGCTCCCCGAGGAGAAGCCCGGGCCCGCCGCCATCAAGATCACGCGCGACTGGTACGTCCCGGTCGGCGGCGTGCTGACCGCGGCCTGCGGCGGCTTCGCCCTGCTCGGCTTCCCCCTCGACGACATGTGGCACCGCCTCTTCGGCCAGGACGTCACGCTCTGGGGCCCGACGCATCTGATGCTCTTCGGCGGTGCCGGCCTCACGCTGATCGGCCAGGCGATCCTGCTCGCCGAGGGCATGCGCTTCCGCGGCATCACCACCGACCGCCTGCGCGGCTCGCAGTTCCTGGTGGCCACCCGGCGCGTCGGCATGATGGGCGGCCTGCTGATCGGCCTGAGCACCTTCCAGGGCGAGTTCGACTTCGGCGTCCCGCAGTTCCGGATGGTCTTCCACCCCATGTTGATCGCGCTGTCGGCGGGCATGGCGCTGACCGCCGGCCGCATCTGGATCGGCAAGGGCGGCGCGCTGGCCACCGCGCTCATGTTCATCGTGGTGCGCGGCGCGATCAGCCTGATCGTCGGCGACGTCTTCGGCGAGAGCGCGCCCGCGATGCCGCTCTACCTCGCCGAGGCGCTCTGCATCGAGGCGATCGCGCTCGCCACCGGCCGTGAGAAGCCGATCCTCCTCGGTGTGCTGGGCGGCCTGGCCGCCGGCACGGTCGGCCTTGCCGCCGAGTGGCTGTGGATCGGCGAGACCTTCCCGCTGGTGTGGAGCGACGGCATCGTCCCGGAGGCGATGATCGTCGCCCCGATCGCCGGCGTTGCCGGTGGCGTGCTCGGCGGGCTGCTCGGCGCGGGCCTGCGCTTCCAGCTGCCCAGCCAGAGCGTCGCACGCCCCGCGACCATCGGCGCGTTCGCCGCGATCGCCGTGCTGACCGCCTTCGGGCTGTCGACCTCCGCGCCGACCGGCCAAACCGCGACAGTCGCCCTGCAGAACGATGGCGGGGACGCGGCGCACCGCCACGTCGTCGGCACCGTCAAGCTCACCCCGCGCGACACGGCCGACGACGCCGCCTGGGTCACGGTCACCTCCTGGCAGGACGGCGGCATGAAGGTCGATCGCCTCGAGCGCGTCAGCCAGGGCGTCTACCGCTTCCGCACGCCGGCGCCGGTCTACGGCGACTGGAAGACCGTGCTGCGCGTCCAGAACGGCCGCACGATCATGGGCATCCCGATCTACATGCCCGCCGACGCGGCGATCCCCGGGGCCAAGCTGGTCCCGGCCACGGCCAGCTTCACGCGGACCTTCGTGTCCGACCACGAGCTGCTGCAGCGCGAGCGCAAGGACGACATCCCGGGCTGGCTGTGGACCGCCGCCTGCCTGGTCGTCCTCGCCCTGTCGCTGATCTTCATGGCCTCGCTGGCCTGGGGCGTGGCCCGCGTGGCTCGCACCGGCGACGACGGGGCGGGCGGGACCGATAGCTCGTCGACCGCGCCCGCGCGTCCGACCCAGGACCGCGGAGCGCGCTTCGCCCACGGTGGCGTGGCCAGCGCACCGGGAGCCTAGAAACGGGTACAAAGGGTTGGGCTATGACCGCCCACGCCAGACCGTCATCCGCCGGACCACCCCAACGCCATGTGGCGGGCGCGGTCCTCGTGATCGTCATGGCGCTCGGCTCGGTCGTCGTCTGGCTCGTCTCCCCCGTCGTCTGGCTTTGGATCGCGTCGCAGATGACGGACTCCACCCAGCCGAGCCTCGGGCCCTACCTGCTCGTGCTCGTCGGCGTGGTGCTGACCGCCGTGGTCATCGGCAAGTTCCTCGGCATGGTCAACCGAGCGCACATGCGGATCACCGGCCGAGCGCGCGACACGCGCGAGCACGCGAAGTGGAACCGCTCGATGCGCGGCGAGCGCAAGTCGGTCAACGACCGTGGTGTCCTCGAGCAGGTCATGGCGATCAGCGTCAGCTGCGCGCTGGTGCTGTTCGCCATCTGGTTCTTCCTCTTCGCCGGCTCATCCCTTCCGGGCTGATCGCCTAGAAGGCGCTCAGCCTTGCGAGCAATCGCCCGGAGGGCGATTCTCGCGGCGAGGCCGATAGCCTGGAGGTGGTGGAACTGGCCTCCGGCGACCCGAACGTCGACCTACGCCGAGGGCCCGACGGCAAGCCGATCGTCGTCCTCGGATTTCCGTACGACCCGCACATCGTCGCCGTCGTGCGGCAGATCCCCCATCGCCGGTTCGACTGGGACACGCGCGAGTGGTGGGCGCCCATCGACGACTGGGCGGCCGTCCACGTCTCCGAGGTCCTCAAGCGCTTCCCGGAGCTGACGACCAGCGCGCAGGTCGACATCTGGCTCAAGGGCGTCGGCGAGCGCTGGGTCGGCCGCGTGCGCACGACGCGCTACGACGGGCGCGGCTGGTGGGTGCTCGACACGCGCGCGGGCACGGTGCCCGAGGCGTTGTTGGAGGGGTCGGTCGAGGTCGACGGCAAGCTGCTGGCGCCGCTGACCCAGGCGGGCGCGACCGCGCTCGGCGAGGCGCGCGGCGCCAAGCTCGACGGCGCCGCGCTGCGCTGCGTCCTGGCCCTGGAGCACGGCGGCGAGGCGCCGCCCGCGCGGCTGGCGCTCAACGTCTCGGTCGAGGGCGAGGCGTTCCTGCTGGAGACGCTGTGGGATCCGTCGATCGGCGACGCCTTCGAGCGGCTGCCCGGCACCTCGGACGGTGGCCGCTCGCTGCCGCTCGACCCGTGGGTCGTCCACCATCTCGACGGCTTCTTGACGACGCACGGCGTCGCGGTCGACGCGCCGGCCGAGCACGCGCTCGAGGAGCTGCGCGAGGAGGCGGCCGAGGCCGCCGCCGCCATCCGCCGCTCGCGCGCGACCGAGGCCGAGCCGCTGACCGAGATCGTCGACCGGCTCGGCGGCGAACTGCAGCCCTTCCAGTGGGCCGGCGTGCGCTACGTCCTCGACGCCCGGCGCGTCTTCCTCTCCGACGAGCAGGGCCTGGGCAAGACCGTCCAGGCGCTGGCGGCGATGGAGGCCGACGACGCTTACCCGGCGATCGTCATCTGCCCCGCCTCGCTGAAGCTCAACTGGCTGCGCGAGACGCGCAAGTGGCTGCCGCATCGCTCGGTGGCGATCGTCGAGGGCGGCGTCGCGGTCCCCAAGACCGCCGAGATCACCATCATCAACTACGAGGTCGTCGGCAAGCACTACGAGACGCTCGCGCGGCTGCGTGCCAAGGCGGTCATCGTCGACGAGTCGCACTACTGCAAGAACCCACGCGCCAAGCGCACGCAGGCCGTGCGGCGGCTGTCGGAGTCCGTCGCCAAGGGCGGGCTGCGCGTCGCGCTGACCGGCACGCCGGTGCTCAACCACGCCGAGGAGCTGATCTCGCAGCTGCGGATCATCGGGCGGCTGGACGAGTTCGGCTCCGGCGCGCGCTTCTCGCGCCAGTTCCAGGGCGTGCTGACCGAGGAGCGGCTGCACTGGCACCTGCGGCGCTCGTGCTTCGTGCGGCGCCTCAAGAGCGAGGTGCTGCCCCAGCTGCCGGCCAAGCGCCGCGTCGTCGTGCCCGTGTCGCTGGACAACGAGCGCGAGTACCGCGTCGCCGAGCGTGACGTGGTCGAGTGGCTGCGCTCCCAGCCCCTGGAGCTCTCAGACCTCAACGCGAAGATCGCCGCGACGCTGCGAGCCGAGCGCCTGGCGCAGCTTGGCGCGCTGCAGCGCCTGGCCGCACGCGGCAAGCTCCACGCCGCGCTGGCCTGGATCCACGACTTCCTCGCCTCCGGCGAGCCGCTGGTGGTCTTCGCCCGCCACCGTGAGATCCAGGAGGCGGTGCTCGAGCGCTTCCCCGACGCGCTGCACCTCTTCGGCCGCGACAAGATCGAGGCCCGCGAGGAGTCCGTCCGCGAGTTCCAGGAGCCGGGCGGCCCACAGCTGATCGTCTGCGCCACCCGCGTCGCTGCCCAGGGCATCACGCTGACGCGCGCCTCCAACGTCGCGTTCCTGGAGCTGGAGTGGACGCCGGCGCTGCACGACCAGGCCGAGGACCGCACGCACCGCATCGGCCAGACCGACTCGGTCACCGCCTGGTACCTGCTGGCCGCCGAGACGATCGACGAGACGATGGCCGAGCTGGTCGAGCGCAAACGCGGCGTCGTCGACGCCGTCACCGACGGCAAGACCATCAACGACGAGAACGTCGTCACGGGCGTGATCCGCTCGCTGCGGGGCGAAGAGCCCTATCGGCACCTACAGCCGGTGGCCTAGCGGCCGCCGTTATGCCTGGGCGGGCGCGGGCACCGCGGCCTTCTCGGCCATGCGCTCGGGCGGGATGCGCACGACGTCCCACGCCAGGCCGAGCTTCTCCAACCCGCTGATCACGAGCCCGGAGAGATCGAACTGCCAGCGCGTCAGACCGTGGCGCGCCGAGGTCGGGAAGGCATGGTGGTTGTTGTGCCACGACTCGCCGAAGGTGAACGGCGCCAGCCACCAGACGTTGCGCGACTCGTCGGGCGTCTCGAAGCCGCGACGGCCGGTGAAGTGGCAGATCGAGTTGATGGAGTAGGTGACGTGGTGGACGACGAGCATCCGCACGCCGCCGCCCCACAGCAGGCCCGTGAGGCCCGCGTGAACCGAGCCGCCCAGCGCCCAGCCGGCCAGGAAGCAGAGCGCCAGGCCGCCAAGTGCCCACACGAGGAAGAGCCGGTCGATGGTCATCATCATCGGCTCCGCGCGCAGGTCGCGCGCGTAGCGCTCCTTGGCGCCGCGGTGGGTGTGGATGAAGAGCCAGCCGACGTGGGCGTGGAAGAGGCCGCGCAGCGCGCCGCGGAAGCCATGGCCGTGCTCGACGTGCGGGCTGTGCGGGTCGCCGACCTGGTCGGAGAAGTCATGGTGCTTGCGATGGTCGGCGACCCAGGCAGTCACCGGACCCTCGATCGCGGCCGAGCCCAGGATCGCCAGCGTGGCGCGCAGCGGCTTGCCGGTCTTGAAGGAGCGGTGCGTGAAGAGGCGGTGGAAGCCGACCGTCACGCCGAGGCCGGTCAGGACGTAGGCGACGACGAAGATCACCACGTCGCTCCAACGCAGCAGCCCCTGCCACGAGTGCCACGCGGCGTATCCCAGCGCGAAGAACGGCACCACGGTGACTGTGCCGGTGGCCAGCCGGTCGAGCCACTCGCGCTCCACGGGCTGGACGAAGTCCGGGCTTGTGGGGTCGACGATGGACTCTTCGGGATCCCTAACAGCCTGAGGCATCGGGCGAGTCTAGACAGCTTGGCTAGCGTACGGGGCATGGCTTTCTCCCGTCCTGCTCCGCTTCGCGAAGAGCTGCGGCGTGCCTTGCCTGATCGTCCCTTCGAGATCGCGTTCTGGGACGGCAGCACCTTGGCACCCACCAACGGCGCCTCGCAGACCACTTTCCGCATCACGTCGCCGGCTGCGCTGGCTCACGCCCTGCGCGCGCCCGGCCAGCTCGGCCTCGGCCGCGCCTACGTCTCGGGCGCGCTCGACGTCGATGACCTCGACGCCACGCTCGAGCTGATGGACTCCTGGCAGCCGCAAGAGATGGACGCGAGCTCCATGGCGCGCCTGGACGCATCCGCGGTCCGCTCGTCCGGACTGATCG
>JBEVLC010000285.1:0-3636 GCA_040509415.1 Baekduia sp.
CAGACCCAGGTCCATGTCCTTCCCACGATCTTCGAGTGATGAGGAATCGATGACCCAGATCGCACCCACCCCCTTCGCGGCCGCCTCTCCCTGGGAGGCCTGCGACCAGTGCCAGGCGCCGCTGGAGCCACGCCAGCGCTACTGCGTGGCGTGCGGCTCGCGCCGCCTGCACGGCGACGATCCCGCGGCCCGCTACCTCGCCGAGGCGACCCGCCGCGCGCGTGCCGGCACGCCGGTCGCGACCGCCCCCGCGCCGCGGCGACCGACGAGCCTCGGCACGCTCGCACTCGCCTTGATCCCGCTGGCGGCGGCGCTCGGCGTGCTCGCCGGGCGCAGCCAGGCGCCGAGCGATGAGCTGATCGTCAACGCGCTGAAGGCGCAGCGCGCGCCGGTGGTCAACGTCACCGGCGCCGTGGGTGGTGCCGCGACGCCGACGGCTGCCGGTGGGGAGACGACGGCGTCGTCCTCCAAAAAGTCCGCCGCCAAGAACCAGGGGAGCAGCGGCGGCAAGCGCACCAGCGACGGCGCGCGGGTGCTGGCGACCGGGCCCGCGGGCAGCGCGCGCCAGCTCGAGGGGTCGAAGGTCACCGGCAAGCAGCTCAGCGAGAGCAAGCAGGCCGTCAAGCGCATCAACGAGTCCAAGGGCAAGGCGTACGTGGAGTCCCAGCGCAACCTGCCCGACCAGATCGTGATCCCGTGAAGCTGAACCTGCCCAACGCGCTGCGCCGCCGGCGCGAGGGACCACCCGCCGGACTCGTGCCCGCCGCCGAGGCGGTCGCGCGCGCCCGCCGTGAGGCTGCCGTGCCCGTGCCGATGGACGATCGCCACCGCGAGCTGGTCGCCCAGCGCGAGCGCCTCACGGAGCGCTTCGCCCTGCTGCAGACCGATCTGGGCGGCGCGTTCTACGAGATGGCGATCCGCGATCACGTCCAACTCGATGTGCTGACGCGCAAGGCGGCCGAGCTCCAGCGCGTCGACGCCGAGTTGGAGTCCGTCGAGCTCGCGCTGCGACGTGGCGACACGTCGCTCGCGCCGGCCGGTGCGTGCCCGAGCTGCGGGACGCCGTTCCATGACGGGGCGCAGTTCTGCTCCGCGTGCGGCACCGCGCTGGTCGCGCTGCCGCCGCTGCCGCCCGCCGCGGGCGGGACGGCCGAGCACCACGTCAACGGGTCCGGCGGCTGATGGGCGAGCGTGGACAGCTCGCGCTGCTCGCCCTGGTCTCCGGGCTAGCGACCGCCGCGATCCTGGCCGGCGGCGTGGGCGCGTCTGGGCAGAGCGCGGAGGTCACCGCGGCGTTGCGCGTGGCGCGAACGACCACGGTCGCGTTGCCGGCCTCCGCGCCTGCGGCCGCCGCCGAGGAGGACGACGAGGCCGAGTTGCCCGAGGTACTGGACGACGGCGACGAGCTCGCGGACGCAGCAGAGTCCGGCGACGAAGCGACGCCCGCGACCACGGCTCCCGACGACGACGCAGACGAGGAGGAGCCTGCGCCCAAGGCCGACGACGAGCCCGCCAAGACGGAGACACCCGCCGCCGACGAGCCGCGCCCCACCCACATCAAGCACGTCTTCGAGATCGTCCTCGCCGGCCGCGGCTTCGACGCCACCTTCGGCGCCAGCTCGGTCGCGACCTACCTCAACGGCACCTTGCGACCCAAGGGCACCCTGCTGGCCGGCGCCCGCTCGCTCGGGCGCGCCGACCTGCCCGACCACCTCGCGCTGATCAGCGGCCAGCCGCCCAACGACGACACCCGCACCGGCTGCCCCACGTACACCGAGCTCCCGCAGACCGCCAAGCCCAACAAGGCCGGTGAGATCACTGCCAAGGGCTGCGCGTACCCGAACACGGTCATCACCGTCGCCGACCAGCTCGCCGCCGCCGGAAGCACGTGGCGCGCCTACGTCGAGGACCTCGACAAGGGCCAGCCGCCACGCACCTCCTGCCGCCGGCCTGCCTCCGGCGCCGTCGATGACACCGTGGTCGCGCGGCCCGGGGACGGCTACGCCACGCGCCACAACCCGTTCGTCTACTTCCACTCGCTGCTGGACCTGAGCGGGTGCGACTCCTTCGACGGCCCGCTGGCGCAACTGGAGACGGACCTGACCAAGGCCAAGACGACGCCGGCGTTCTCCTACATCGTGCCCAACCTCTGCAACGACGGCACGGCCTCGCCGTGCGCCGATGGCAGCCCCGGCGGCTTGGCGGCGGCCGACGCGTTCCTGGCTACCTGGGTTCCACGGATCCTGGCCTCGCCCGCCTACGCCGACGGCGGCCTGCTGCTCGTGACCTTCGCGGGCGGCGCCGCGGCGCCGGAAGGCCCGGAGGCGCCGGTCCGCAACGGCGCGCTCGTCGTCTCGCGCTACGCGACCGCGGGTGCCACCGACGACACCGAGATCGACCCCTATGGGTTGCTGCGCACCGTCCAGGACGTGCTCGCCCTCAAGCCGCTGGCCCGCAGCGCGGACGCCACCTCGCTGCTGGACACCGTGCTCGCCGCGGCGCGCATCGCCCGGCCCGGCGACGACTGATCTTCAACTACACCAACAAGGGAGCAGAACCACATGATTCACCCATCTCGCCGCCGGCGGGCACGAACGGCCCTGGCGGCCATCGCGACCACCGCCCTCGTGGCACCCGCCGGCGCGCTGGCCGCGCCGTCGGTCTTCACCCAAACTGCCAAGGTCGTTCCGGCCGGGCAGACGCCGACGGCCTCCTGGACGCAGGCCGACCTCGCCGACCAGCAGCAGTACCTCGTGAGCGAGAACGGCTTTACGCTCGCGTTGCGCGAGAGCAACGGCAAGGCCGACCACGGCGTGCTGAGCTTCGACGTCCTGCCCAGCGCCTACCGGTCGCTGTTCGCGCCGGCGCGCTGGATCACCGAGAGCGCCACGGGCGCCCAGTCCCACGCCACCTGCGATGCCCCCGCGCTGACCACCGACGCCGTCGTGCTCGGCTGGCAGGGCGCTGAGCCGCACTACGGCTACATCCCGTTCCAGGCGACGTCGGCCGGTCTCGGCGACGATCCCGCAAGCTGGGTGAGCAAGGTCAAGGCCGCCACCGGTGTCGCGTTGACCGCGTCGACCAACCTCGCCACCGCCTGCGCCGGCATCGGCGGCACCTTCATGCCCGCCGACACGGTCGTCACCTCCAGCGCGGCGCTCGCCGCCAGCGTCACCGGCCCGCTGCAGACCAAGATCACCGAGCTCACCACCGCGCGTGACGCGGCGCTGGCCGGGAAGGCCAAGGCGGAGGCCGACGTCAAGCGGCTCATGCTGGAAGCCACGCCGTTTACCATCAAGGTGCCGTCGAGCGCGACGCTTCAGCGCGGGTTGGAGGTCAACGTCGCCGGGCCGCCGAAGCGGCCGGTCTTCATCCGCGTGCAGATCAGCGAGGCCAAGCGCAAGGCCTTGAAGCTGCGCTACCGAACGCTGGGCACCGGCGCCGGGACGACCGACGAGAAGGGCAAGGCATTGGTCATCGTCCAGCCGCGCAAGGACACGGCGCCGATCCTGCTGCGCCTGGTCGACGCGCTGCCGACCACGGTCGCGGCGGTGTCGGGCGATCGCGCCGCGGCGCTCACGCTCGACCTCGGCGCCTAGCAGATCACAGAGTGGTGGGGGGGGGGGGGGGGGGGGG
>JBEVLC010000286.1:0-63270 GCA_040509415.1 Baekduia sp.
CGCGACGGTCAGCGCCGGGCCTCGATCGCGGCCAGGTGCGCGACGTTGGCGGCATCGTCGGCATCGGCACTCGGCGCCGCGGCGAACCAGGCGTCGAGGATCTCCGCCAGCTCCGCCGCCGAGGTCGTGCGCAGCGAGAGCGCCAGGACGTTCGCGTCGTTCCAGCGCCGTGCGCCCTGCGCCGTGGCGGCGTCGCCACAGAGCGCGGCGCGGATGCCCGGCACCGTGTTGGCCGCGATCGACGCGCCCGTGCCGGTCCAGCAGCACACGATGGCCTGGTCGGCGGTGCCCTCGGCCACGTCGCGCGCGGCGGCCTCCGCACACCAAGCCCAGTCGTCGCGCCCCGCCTCGCTCAGCGCGCCATGCGCCGCGACGACCATGTGCCCGCGGTCGGCCAGCGCCGCGGCGAGCGCGTCGGCGACACCCGTCCGCTCGTCGGCTGCGAGGGCGATGCGCATCGTCGTCTGAGTATGACGGCCGGTCCATCGCCGCAACCTCCGGCCGCTCGCCTACGTTGATGATGCACATGCGTCGCCTCCTCCTCTCCCTTCTCCTGCTCGCGGCCGTCACCCCCAGCGCCGGCGCGGCCACGTGGTCGGCGCCCCAAACCGTCTCTGCGCCCCACACCTTCGCCGGCCCGCTGCTGACCGCGACCGGCTTGGACGGCACGCTCGTCGCCGGCTGGCCGTGGCAGGACACCGTCGGCAACGACGCCATCGGTGGGGAGTCGGCGGCCAACCGCGCGCCCGGGCAGGCCTTCGCGCCCGAGCATCCCGCACCCGACGGGCTCGTCGGCCTGGCTCCCTTCGCCCACACGCAGGCGGTCGCGCTCGCCCAACAGGGGATTCCCGGCCGTCCGGGACCGACGGGCGCCATCCGCTACCGCCTCAACGTCGCGTTCGCCCCGCTCAGCGGCGGCTTCGGCGCCACCCGGACCCTCGTCACCGCGCCGGTCGTCGGCCAGGCCCAGATCGCCGCCAACAGCCGCGGCACCGTCCTCGTCGCCTGGATCGAGGTCGCCAAGACGAGCTCCGGCGCCACGCGCCGGATCGTGCGCGCGATCGAGCGCCGCAACGGCCGCTTCGGCAGGCCGTTCACGCTCTCGGGCAAGGGCCGCGCCGACACGGTCGCGATCGCGGTCGGCGAGCGCGGCGACCAGGCCATCGCCTTCGTCCGCCAGGGCGACGTCCTGGCCCGCGTCAAGCGCCCCGGCCACAGCTGGGGCAGCCAGCAGCGCGTCGCGCGCGCCGACGGTGGGACGCAGTGGCGGCTGCTCACCAAGATCGACCAGCGCGGTCAGGTCCGCCTGATCTGGCGCCGCCACCAACTGCGGCGCGACGGCGTCGCCGGCCGGACCGCCCTGGAGGGCACGGCGATGCTCACCGGCCGCGGGCGCTTCCTGCCCGCCCAGACGATCCTGCCCGATGGCTCCAGCATGCCCGCGCTCGTCCAGGCCGCCAGCGGCTGGGCGCTCGCGACCACGGCGACGACCGTCGACGGCCCACGCCCCGTCCTCTTCCGGACCCGCGGCGCATCCACCTTCGGCGCCCCCGAGCCCGCCGCGCCGGCCCAAGGCGGCCTGCGCGGCACCGACGTCGCCTTCACCGCCGGCGGCGCGATCACGCTGGCCTGGGTCCAGCCGGTGGCGGGCCAGAACTCCGACGGGATCGTCCGCGCCGCCACGCTGGGACCCGACGCGACCTTCGGCCCGGTCGAGGACGTCAGCCCCGCCGAGGCCGCCCACGAGGTCCGGCTCGGCACCGACCCGCGGTACGTAGGACCCGTCGCGCTCTGGACCGCCCGCCCCGACGGCGCCGGCCCGGGCACGCCGATCGCCCAGATCAAGACCGTCGTGCGCAGCGCCGTCCGCCTCCCGTAGGGGGACCATCCGTCCAGGTCGGTTTGCGCACCCGGCACCCTTCTGGGGATGGCTGTAACCGAGGGATTGGACTACGTGCCGCTGGACGGCCGTCTAGGCTCCGCGGCGATGGAGGCCTCGTCGGACAAGGGCGTGACACCGCAAGGCGTGCGCGCCGGCGACCCCGCCGCGCTGCAGGCGCTGGTGGACCGTCGCGGTCCCGCGGTCATCGCGTTCTGCACGCAGGTCTGCGGCCCGCAGGCCGCCGATCGCGCCGCTGCCGAGGCCTTCGCGCGCTTCCGCGCCGCGGTGCGCGACGCACACGACCTCAAGAGCCTCGATCCCGAGGCGCTGTTGCGCGGGGCCACGCGCCACGCCGCGGCGTCGATGGCGCGCCAGCCCTCGGGCCCGCCGCCGCATGGCAAGTTGCGCAGCCGCGGCACCGAGACGTGCGTGCACGTGCCGACGATGCTCGCCGCGCGCGCCAACGGCGCGCTGGGTCCGGCCGATTTGGAGCGCATCGCCCGCCACCTCGATCGCTGCGAGCGCTGCAACGCGCTGGCCGAGATCTTCCGCCGCGCCGAGCTGGCTTACCAGGACCCGCCGGTCGACACGCTCGGGACCGACACGTCGTCGGTGCTGCTCGACGCGCTGCGCGCGGTCCCCGAGCACGGCCACGAGATCGCGCCCGCCCCGGCCGCCGGCACGCCTGCCGGTCCCGCGTTGGACGGCGCGTTCCCGCACCTGCCCGACCTCGACGACGAGGTACCGATCGCGGTCGCCGTGCCGGCGCCGGCAGAGGAGCCCGAGGCCGAAGCCGAGCCGGAGGCCGAGGCCGACACGGTCGCGGCGACCGAGGACGAGCTCGTGGCCGAGGACGATGACGACCTCTCAGCCGAGGACGAGGACGACCTCGCCGCCGACGACGACTTCGGCGAGACCACCGAGTGGGACCACGAGCTGCCCGACGCGACCCTCGCGCCCGAGCCGGTCGCCGCCGAGGCCCCGTTGCTGACCGGCGGCCACACGCGCCGCGGCGGCAGCCCGCGTCCGCTCGTCATCCTGCTGCCGCTGCTGCTCGTCCTCGCGCTCGCCACGGGCGCAGCCGCCATGGCCGGCTTCTTCGACGGCGACGACGGCGCCGCGACGATCTCCAAGCCGCTCGCCCCGCGGGTCCAGGCGCCGGTGACGACCCCGCTGCCGATCCGCCTCAAGGTGGCCAAGCCGGCGACCGCCACCCCGACGGCATCCTCGGCCACGCCCGCCGCAACCGACACGCCGGCCGCGGGCGAGTCCACGACGGACGCCACCGGCACCGCCACCAGCTCGCCCTGACGAACGGGCGTAACGCCCCTAAACCTGCCTATATGTACGCTCGCGGACATGCGCGGGTGGCATGCTCCACGGATCGCCGAGGACGTCGTCCTCGCGGTCGCGTGTGCACGACTGCCCGCGCCGGCCCACAACGGGGGCGCGCAGGTCGTGCTCGATGCCGTGTGACTGAGCTGTCGCCGTTCCACAACGAGCCGGTGCTGGACCTCACCCAGGCCGTGCACCGTGACGAGCTGCGCAAGGGCCTCTCGTGGCTGGACGAGCGGCTACCACTCCCGGCACCGATCTGGATCGGGCAGGAACGTCGAGATGGGCAGCGGATCGTCTCGACCGACCCGGCAGATCCTGAGCGCGTCGTCGCCACAGCGCCGATCGCCACCGCGGCAGAGGTCACGGCCGCTGTCGGCACCGCCGAGCGCGGCTATCGGCAGTGGGCAGCCGTGCCGGCGCGCGAGCGCGCCGTCGTCCTCTCGCGCGCTGCGGCCTGGCTGCGCGAGCGCCGCGCCACGTTCGCCGCCCTCTGCGTGCGCGAGGCGGGGAAGCCGTGGGCCGAGGCCGACGCCGACGTCTGCCAGGCCATCGACTTCCTGGAGTTCTACGCGCGCGGTGCCGTCGCGCTGGGTCGCGGGCGCGCGCTCTTCCAAGTTCCAGGCGAGCGCAACAGCCTGCACTACGTGCCGCGTGGGATCGTCGCGGCGATCGCGCCATGGAACTACCCGATCGCCATCCCCGCGGGGATGGTCGCCGCCGGGCTGGCGACCGGCAACGCGGTGGTCTTCAAACCTGCCGAGCAGACACCGTTGTGCGGGTTCGTGCTCGTCGAGGCGCTGCGAGACGCAGGTGTGCCGCCTGACGCTCTCGGACTCCTACAGGGCAATGCCGAGACGGGCGCCGCGCTCATCCGCGACCCGCGCGTGGCGACGATCGCGTTCACCGGCTCCAGCCGCACCGGCCTCGACATCCTCGCCGCGACTGGCGACGTCGTGCCCGGACAGCGCCAGATCAAGCGCGCCATCGTCGACATGGGTGGCAAGAACTGCATCATCGTCGACGAAGACGCCGACCTCGACAGCGCGATCGCCCCCATCATCCACTCGGCGTTCGCATATGCCGGCCAGAAGTGCTCGACGGCGTCGCGCCTGCTGGTGCATGACGCCATCGCAGATGAGCTCATCGAGCGCATGTCGGCTGCCGTCGAGGCGCTCAAGGTCGGTGCGCCCGAGGCGTTCGACACGGTCGTCGGCCCGGTGATCGACCGCCGCGCCCAGGCGCGAATCGCCCACGCCACCCGGCAGGCGGCGGCGTCGGGCCAGGTCGTCGCCCACCACCCGGCGCAAGAGCTCCCAGAGCGTGGCTGGTACTGCCCGCCGATCGTCGTCGCCGATGTCGACCCGCGCGCCGCCGTCTTGCGCGACGAGGTGCTCGGACCACTGCTGACGATCGAGCGTGTGCTGTCGATCGACGACGCCTGCCACCGCATCGACATGCTCCCCTACGCCCTGACCGGCGGCCTGTTCTCCCGCAGCCAGGACACGGTCGAGCACGTCGTCGCGCGCACGCCGGTCGGCAACCTGTACGTCAACCGCGCGATCACCGGCGCGGTCGTCGGCCGCCAGCCCTTCGGCGGCAACCGTTTGTCTGGCACCGGCTCCAAGGCCGGTGGCCCTGACTACCTCCTGCAGTTCGTCGAGCCGCTCGTCGTGACCGAGAGCGCAATGCCGCCGCCGAAGCGCACAGCGCGCTTCGATCCCGACCGCCGGACGGCCGACCACACGCCGCAGTGATCTGACTGGCGTTACGCCACGCGGGCGCGGACGCGCTCGAGGAACTGCGCGTGGACGCGACGCTCGCCACTCAACTCCGGGTGGAACGCGACGACGGTGATCGCGCCCTCCCGCGCGGCGACCGGATGGCCGTCGACAGAGGCGAGGATCTCGACAGCGTCGCCGTGCTCCTCGATCCACGGCGCGCGGATGAAGACGGCGTGGACCGGCTCGTCGAAGTCGGGGAAGTCGAGGTCGGCCTCGAAGGAGCGGATCTGGCGGCCGAACGCGTTGCGGCGGGCGACGATGTCCATCAGCCCGAGATGGTCGCGGTCGAGCATGATCAGCCCGGCGCAGGTGCCGAGGACCGGAACACCAGCGCGCACGACCTCGCCCAAAGGCCCGGCCAGCCCCTCGCGCGCGATCCCGAGCGTCATGGTCGTCGACTCGCCGCCGGGCAGGACCAGCCCATCAAGGCCATCCAGATCGGCGGGGACGCGGACCTCGCACACGTCGGCGCCGAGGTCGCGCAGCATCTTCAGGTGCGCGTCGAACCCGCCCTGGAGCGCCAGGACGCCGACGAGCGGAGCCAATTACCAGCCTCGGTTGGCGAGCACTTGCGACTCGTCGAGCTTGCGCGCTTCCAGCGACACCATCGCCGCGCCAAGCCCCGTCGAGGCCGCCGCGACGCGCTCGGCGTCGGCGTAGTGCGTCGTCGCCTCGACGACCGCGCGCGCCATCGCCTCCGGGTTGGAGGACTTGAAGATCCCCGAGCCGACGAAGACCGACTCGGCGCCCAACTGCATCATCAACGAGGCGTCAGCCGGCGTGGCGATGCCGCCGGCGCTGAACAGCGGCACGGGCAGCTTGCCGTTCTGCGCGACGCCGCGCACGATGTCGTAGGGCGCTTGGAGCTCCTTGGCCGCGACGAACAGCTCGGTCTCATCCAAGGTGCCCAACCGCCGGATCTCCCCGGTGATCGAGCGCATGTGGCGCACGGCCTCGACCACGTCACCGGTGCCGGCCTCGCCCTTGGAGCGGATCATGGCCGCGCCCTCGCCGATGCGCCGCAGCGCCTCACCCAAGTTGGTGGCCCCGCAGACGAACGGGATCCGGAACGCCCACTTGTCGATGTGATGGGCCTCGTCGGCCGGCGTCAGGACCTCGGACTCGTCGATGTAGTCGACCTCCAGCGCCTCCAGCACCTGCGCCTCGGCGAAGTGGCCGATGCGCGCCTTGGCCATGACGGGGATCGTCACGGCCTCCTGGATGCCCTTGATCATCGCGGGGTCGCTCATGCGCGCCACCCCGCCGTCGCGGCGGATGTCTGACGGGACGCGCTCCAGCGCCATCACCGCCGCGGCACCTGCATCCTCGGCGATCTTGGCCTGCTCGGCATCGACGACGTCCATGATGACGCCGCCCTTGAGCATCTCGGCCAGACCGGCCTTGACCCGGAACGTTGCTTCGTCTCGCATTTGACGACCCATGATAGAGCCGGGTGGGCGGGACCTACTTCGCGACCTACTTCAGCCTGAAGGCCTTGATCCGATCGGCGTATTGGTCGGCATCGCGGCTGTACACGCCATACGCCAGCGCCTGGATCGTGGACAGCAGCGCCGTGTGCGAACGCACGTAGGCGGGTGAGTTGCTCGAGTAGTACAACGTGGTCTGGGCGAGCTTGGCCACTTCGGACAGCGTCGCGTCGACGACCGCGAGCGTGGGCGCCTTGCGGTGGCGCGCGAGCTTCATCGCACGCACGACGAGCGGGTGTGGGCGGCCGGCCGACAGGCCGATCACCAGCGTGCGCTCGTCGATGCGACCGAGGCGGCTGAGCGCCTCCTGCGACGGCGAGGCGACGATCTCGGCCCGCAGGTCCAACAACATCAAGAGGTGGCGGAAGTAGGACGCGAAGAAGGCCATCTGGTCGGTCCCACAGACCAGGACGCGATCGGCGGAGACGATCGCGTCGATCGCGGCCTCCACATCCGAGCGCGAGACACGTCGTGCCGTCTCCTCGACGTTCTGATAATCGGCGGCGATCGCGGTCTCGAACTCGTTCTGGTCGAGCGAGAACAGTGGCTCGGGCGACGTCGTCGCCGCGCCGCCGACTTGGCCGGAGGCGACCTTGCGCCGGTACTCCTCCCGCGCGGAGTGCTGGAGCTCGGGGAAGCCCTCGAAGCCCAGCGCCTGCGAGAAGCGCACGACCGTCGAGCTGGAGGTGTTCGCGCGGCGCGCGAGCTCCTCCGCCGTCTGGAACGCGACCTCGTCCAGGTGATCGACGATGTACTGCGCAACATCCTTCTGGGAGCGCGAGAACTCGTCGAATCGCGCCTGGATGTAGGCGGAAAGGGTCTGGTGGCCACGCGCCTCGTGCGGCGGGGCGGTGATGGTCGCGGACGTCCTCTTCATGGGCGACCGGTCTTTCGACACTCCGGAGGTGGAGTCCTCCAAAAACGCATCCGATCGGTCTCCGGGTTCTGCTTGGGTAGAGCGCAGACGTGAGCGGACGCGAGGTCATCGAGGCGGCCGCCGAGCGGTCACGGGTCACGTGGCGGGCGCGCGTGGCGCGGCTGCGACGGCTGGCCCCCACGCTGCTGATGGGCGCGATCGCCGCGGGGGCCGCGTGGTACATCGCGACCAAGCTGGTCGGCGAGGAGGGCGCGTTCTTCGCGCCGGTCGCGGCGATCATCACGCTGGGGCTGACGGTCGGGTCGCGGCTGAACCGCGCGATCGAGCTGTCGCTCGGCGTGCCGCTCGGGATCGCGCTGGCCGATGTGCTGGTCCTCCAGATCGGCTCGGGCACCTGGCAGCTGATCGGGATCGTCTTCCTGGCCACCTCGATCGCGGTCTTCCTCGGCGGCGGCCCGCTGCTGGTCACCCAGGCCGCGGTGTCGGCGATCCTCGTCGTGACGCTGCAGCCGCCGACCGACGGCCTGTCGTTCACGCGCGCGGCCGACGCGCTGATCGGCTGCGGGGTGGCGCTGCTGCTGAACTTCGTCATCGCACCGATCGACCCCATGGCCTTGGTCCGGCGTGAGGCGGCGCCGGTCCTCGACGAGCTGGCCGCGGTGCTCGACGACATCGCGGGCGCCCTCGTCGACCGCGATCGCGACCGGGCGATCGCCGCCATGCGCCGCGCGCGCGACATCGACGCCTCCACCCAGCGCTTCCTGGAGGCGCTGACGATCGGGCGCGAGACCGCCGCCGCCGCGCCGGCGCGGCGCGTGCAGCGCGGACCGCTGGCGATCTACAGCGAAGGCGGCGGTCAGATCGACCTCGCCGTGCGTAACGTCCGCGTGCTGGCGCGTGGCGTGCTGCGGGCGATCGACACCGGCGACCGGGTGCCGCCGGCGGTCGCCGACGCGCTGGGCGAGCTGCGCCAAGCGGTGCTCGCGCTGGCCCCGTGGCTGGAGGATCCGCGGCGCGTCGATGCGGTCGTCAAGCCCGCCGTCGCGGCCGCGCGCCACGCCAGCGCCGTGCTCGATCAGACCACCAACCTGTCGGTCAGCGTGATCGTCGGGCAGGTGCGCTCGACGGCCGCCGACCTGCTACGCACCACCGGCATGGAGCCGGAGGAGGCGCGGGCCCGGATCCGCGGTCAGCGCACCTGAGCGCGCAAGACGACGCGGTCCTTGCCGTCGGCCTTGGCCATCAGCAGGCGCTCGTCGGCCGCCTTGAAGAGCGTCGCGACGGTCCCCGCGTCGTCGGGGGCGACGGCCACACCGGCCGACGCGGTCATCGGCCCGGCGATCGACCACACGGCGTCGCGCACCGCGGACACGAGGCGCTCGGCACAGCGCGCGGCCTCACGCTCGTCGGCGCTGGGGAGGATCACGCCAAACTCCTCACCGCCGGTGCGGCACACGACGTCACCGGCGCGGACGTGGGCCGCGAGGACCTCGCCGAAGGCGACGAGCACCTGGTCGCCGACCGGATGGCCGTGCACGTCGTTGACACGCTTGAAGTCGTCGACGTCGAGCAGCACCAAGCCGACCGAGGTCACGTCGCGTTGTGCGCGGGCCAGCTCGGCGGCCAGCCGCTCGTGGAAGTGGCGACGGTTGAAGAGGCCGGTCAGCTCGTCGGTCCGGGCCTGCTCAGAGAGCAGCTCGCGGCGCCGCGCGTTGTCATAAGCCAGCGCCGCGAGGCTGGCGAAGCGCTTGATCAGCTGCGCCTCCTCGGGCGAGAAGGTCGGGATCGTCCCGGCGAGCTCGGGCGCCGAGTCCTCACGCCAGACGTTGAGCGTCCCGATCACGTGGTCGGCGACGATCAGCGGGCAGAAGACGATCGCCTCGAGGTCCTGTGGCGTGTCGGCGATGATGTAGCGGCCGAACCACGGATGGCCGGGCTCGAGGTGCACGATCTGGCGCGAACGCACGACCTTGCCGGTGATCGAGTCGTTGAGCGCGGGCGGGTCGGCCAGCGTCTCCTCGACGAACAGGCCCTCGGCGAAGACCGGGATCAGGAGCTGACGGTCGGCGTCGACCTCATAGATCGCCAGGCTCGTGTAGGGCACGATGCCGCGCAGCGCGCGGGCCATCGACTGCAGCGTGGCGTCCAGGGACTGCTCGGCCAGGACACCGGCCACCGCATCGATGATCGACTCGAGCCCGCGGACCACGCGGGTGGCAGAGACGGCTTGCATGCGCTCCCCCAGAGCATCGGCCGAATGGGAGCCCGATGAAGCGCCCGGGTCGGTTTGCGAACAGCATCGTGCACTGACACCGCCGCCCGGGGTTGGCGCGCCGGCGGTGATCTGATCGCCGATCCCCCGCGCTAGGGGCCGTATGACCTCACACATCAGCCTGGAGCAGATCGACCGCAGCGGGGCACTACGCGAGTTGGCCGACGAGGCCGGCGCGCTGGACATGGATGGCACGCGACGCGACATGCTGCGCCGCAGTGGCATCGCCGGCGCCGGCTTCGTCGCCGGCGGCGTCCTCTTCAACGGCATGCTGTCGCCCGCCCAGGCGGCTGGCATCACGTTCTCCACCAAGAAGAAGTCAGCGGCCAACGACGTCAAGATCGCCAACTACGCGCTGACGCTCGAGTACCTCGAGGCGGCGTTCTACAAGGCCGCGGTCGAGGGCGGGGCGATCACCGACCCCGACGCGCTGGACTTCGCCAAGACGGTCGCCGCCCACGAGGCCGCACACGTCGCCGCCCTGAAGAAGGCGCTCGGCAAGGCCGCGGTCAAGTCGCCGACGTTCGACTTCGGCGCCGCCGTCACCAACCAGGCGACCTTCCTGAAGACCGCCGCGACGGTCGAGCCCGTCGGCGTGTCGGCATACGCAGGTGCCGGCCCTTCGATCAAGCAGCTGCCGATCCTCACGGCCGCCCTGGCCATCCACTCCGTCGAGGCCGAACACGCCGCCTGGGTCGCGGCGCTGTTGAAGTACAAGTTCGGCGGCACCGACTCCCCCGCCCCCAACAGCTTCAACCCGGCCCGCAGCGAGAAGGCCGTGCTGAAGATCGTGACGGGGACGGGCTTCATCAAGTCCTAGCGCTTCCCCCATCGCTCTCCTGCCGCACCGCGTCGCCGACGGCCGCCTTGGGCGGCCGTCGTGTGTTGGGCTACCGTTGACCACGTGGACGGCGCTTTCGCGCACCGACTCATCAGGGCCAGCGATCTCAAGCGCCAGCGCGGCTGGACCGACACGCTCCTCGCCACGTTGCTCGGCGCGCCTGACGCGCTGTCGCCCAACCCGCACGGCTGGCGCGTGCCGATGCGCTGGTACCGCGAGGACCGCGTCCTGGATGCCGAGGCCACGACCGCCTTCCAGCACCGCGCCGAGCGCCTGAGCCCACCCCACGCCTGGCGCCGCACGCTGCCGACCCGCTCGTGGTCGCCCGGCGAGGTGGAGCACCTCGAGTGGCTCGACGACCCGCGCCGCATCGCGCTCTTCCATACCCCGCGCCAACCGCGGGTCCGGCGCCGGCGCAGACCGCCGCCCGTGCCAGCGCCCGCGCCGGCCGGCATGCGCTGGGAAGTGCTGCGCCTCTTCTGAGGATGGGCCGGGGAGGAGTCGAACCTCCATCTGATGGGTTATGAGCCCACTGCTCTGCCATTTGAGCTACCGGCCCGTCAGGCGCGATCTTAATGGGGACACGGCGGGTAGGCACGACACTGTGCCTCCGAGCCTCACCTGTCATGGATGACGACATCCACGCCCTGCTGACCACGACGCGGACCTGGGCGGTGGTCGGGTGCTCACCGGATCCGGGGCGCGACTCGCACCGGATCGCCGCGATGCTCCAGCAGCGGGGCTTCACGATCGTGCCGGTCAACCCGAGCGCGTCAGAGATCCTCGGCGAGCGGTGCTACCCCACGGTCTCAGCCATCCCGCCAGAGCTCCACGTCGAGGTCGTCGACGTCTTCCGGCGCTCTGAGGCGGCCGGCGCCCACGTCGACGAGGCGATCGCTATTGGCGCCAAGGGCGTCTGGCTCCAGCTTGGGGTGATCGACGTCGAGGCGGCCAAGCGCGCCCGGCATGCCGGGCTGCGCGTCGTCATGGACCGCTGCCCGGCGATCGAGCTGCCGCGCCTGGCGACCGGCTGAGCCTCAGCCGGCCGCCTGCGCCTTGGCGACCGCGCGCTCCAGCTCGCCTGCCGAGAACGCGCCCTCAAAGCGCGTCGAGACGATGCCGCTGCGGTCGATCACGAAGGTCCAAGGCTCGGTCTGCAGCCTGTAGGTCTGCAGCTGCTTGCGCAGGCCCTTGTTGATCTCGTTGTCCTCGTAGACCTCTTGGTGGATGAACGACACCTTGTCGCCCACCTTGGCCTGGACCTCGTCGACGACGTCGACGACCGGGCCGCAGACACGGCTCTGACAGAGCTGCGGGGTCGCGAACGTGATGACCACGGGCTTCTTGCCGACGACGTCGGCGAAGTCGTCCTTGAGCAACGACGGCGCCGGCGGGATGCGCGTGTCGATCTTCGCCACGTCGCCCGCGACGTCGGCGGGCGTGAGCGTGTGGATCACCGGCGCCTTCTCGCCCACGGCGGGCGGCGTGATCTTCCTGCCGCCGACCTGGATCGAGATCGGGCTGGTGGCAACGAGCCGCCCGTCGAGCTGCGCGATCGCGAGCATCGCGAGCTTCCCGTTGCGCTTGAACGGCACATCGGCCACGTAGACCGCGCGTGCCGAGTCCGGATCGGTCGCCGTCTGCTTGCTCTCGAACTGCGGGGAGACCTTCAACGACTCGCTGCGAGCGGTGTACGGGCCGTGCGCGGCGGAGCCATCGGTGTTGCCGATGTACAGCGCCACATCGGCGCCCGAGAGCTGCTTGCCCGCCGTGTCGAAGAGGGCGAAGCCGACGCGGTTGGTGCCCTTGTCGAGCACCGAGACGCTCGGCGCGAGCACGGGGCCGCTCGGCAGGTTGCCGATGATGTCGGGCAGCGTGCGGCCTTGGGTCGGAGGGAACTTCTCGCGCTTGGCCGCCGGCTCGGGCTGCGCGGGGGTGTTGGCGTTCGAGTCGCCGCCGTCATCGCCTGAGCCACAGCCCGCGACCGCGGCCAGCGGCACAGACAAGGCGAGCAACAGCAGGAGCAGGCGGGAGAAGAACCGCGTCACGCGAGGCATAGGCGCCGGGAAGGCTAGTGGGCTGATTGGATACCACGCGTCGGAGTCGTGTTAAGCGGAGATGGAGGAGCGAGCCGTGTCGGAGCAGCGTGCAGCGATCGTGACCGGAGCATCAAGCGGGATCGGGCTGGCGATCGCCGACGTCCTCGGTCAGGAGGGCTATGCGCTGACCATCGCCGCGCGCCGCCCGGAGAAGCTCGAAGCCGCCGCGGCCGGCCTGCGCGAGAAGGGCTATGACGTCGAGACCGTCGCCGGCCCGCTCGGCGACGAGGAGGGCGTCAAGGCCGTCGTCGCCGCCCATCGCGAGCGCTTCGGACGGCTTGACGTCCTGGTCAACAACGCGGGCGTCGGTATCGGCGCGCAGGTCGCCGAGATCGACACCAAGAAGCTCGACATGCAGCTCGGCGTCAACCTGCGCTCGATCATCCTGTTCTACCGCGAGACCGTCGACCTCCTGCGCGCCGCGGCCAAGGAGCACGGCACGGCGCTGGTGATCAACACGGCCTCGATCGCCGGCAAGCGCGGCCAGCCGTGGCTGTCGGTCTACTCGGCGACCAAGGGCGCGGTCGTGAACTTCACCGAGGCCATGCACAAGGAGCTGTCGGGCGAGGGGATCAAGTCCACCGCCTTGTGCCCGGGCTTCGTCGACACCCCGATGACGGAGTTCGTCAAGCAGACCGTCGCGGCCACCGACATGATCACGCCCGACGACATCGCCGAAGCGGTGCGGCTGCTGCTCAAGCTCTCCCCCGCCTGCATCATCCCCGAGATCCAGTTCATCCGGCCTGGGGACTGACGCGCGGTTTCAGCGCTTGACGAGCTGGCGGCGGCGCTCGGCCTCGCTGAGCGCGCGCTCGGCGTCGGCCTCGGCGCGACGGTCGGTCAGCCAGCCGCGACCGATGCGGCGCGCTTCACGCGAGCGGCGGTCGCGGGCGATCGACTGGTGCTCGGCGATCGCGGCGCCGAGATCGGCCTCGCTCAGGATCGACGCCTGGAGCTGGTCTTCGAGCACGCGCAGCTCGCGGGCCGATGCGCGACGCGCCCGCTTGGCGCCCGAGAAGCGATCCCACGCGTGCGCGAACGACACGAAGCTCGTGCGACCGCCATGGCGGTGGGCGGCGAGCATCGGGCAGACCCCGCCGGCCCGGTCGCTGTAGGCGCCGACGATGATCTCGTTGGCGCGGATGCCCTCCAGCATCGCCTCGCGCGTGCGCAGGGGCAGGCAGTCGATGGCCAGGCGCAAGTCGTCGATCGGCGTGTGCGTTCGGGCTCGCATAAGGTGTGCGGCCCTCAGGCTACGCCCTGGCGCTCGCGACGCCAAGGCGATGTCCTCCTGTTGAAAGGAACGTTGCAATGAAGCTGGGTGTCCACATCGGCTACTGGGGTCTCGGGCTGACGAGCGCCGACCAGCTCTCGATCGTCCAGGAGGCCGAGCGGCTCGGCTACGACAGCGTCTGGACCGCTGAGGCCTACGGCTCTGACGCCGCGACGATCCTGTCCTGGCTCGCCGGCCAGACCACGACGATCAAGCTTGGCTCGGGGATCTTCCAGATGCCCGGACGCAGCGCGGCGATGACGGCGATGACCGCCGCGACCATCGACCAGCTCTCCGACGGCCGCATGCTGCTGGGGATCGGCTCGTCGGGCCCGCAGGTCTCCGAGGGCTGGCACGGCGTGCGCTTCGGCAAGCAGATCCAGCGCACCCGCGAGTACATCGAGGTGCTGCGGATGGCGCTGGCGCGCGAGCGCCTGGAGTACCACGGCGAGACGATCGACCTCCCGCTTCCCGACGGGCCGGGCAAGGCGCTGAAGCTGACGATCGCGCCCGTGCAGGAGCGGATGCCGATTTACCTCGCGGCGATCGGGCCCAAGAACACCGCCTTGGCCGGCGAGATGGCCGACGGCTGGATGCCGACGCTGCTCTCCCCCGAGCACCTGCCGATGCTACGGGCCAACCTGGAGGAGGGCGCGGCCCGCGCGGGCCGATCACTCGACGGCTTCGACATCGCGCCGACGGTCAACGTGAACATCACCGAGGACGACGTCGACGGCGCGCGCGACGCGATGCGCCCGTTCATGGCCTTGTACATCGGCGGCATGGGCTCGCGCGAGAAGAACTTCTACAACACGCTCGTGCAGCGCTACGGGTTCGAGGACGCGGCCAAGAAGGTCCAGGACTTGTATCTGGAGGGTCGCAAGGAGGAAGCTGCCGCCGCGCTGCCGACCGAGCTGATCGACCTGGTGTCCTTGGTCGGGCCGGCCGATCGCGTCCGCGAGCGGCTGCGCGCCTACGCCGACGCGGGCGTCGGGACGCTCGGCGTCTCCCCGATGGCGTGGACGCGCGACGAGCGCATCAAGCAGCTGCGGCTGGTCGCCGAGCTGGCGGAGGACGTGGTCTGAGGGCGCTGCTGGGCGCGTTCGGGGACGCGGGCCACGCGTTCCCGATCATCGCCCTGGGCCGGGCGCTGCGGGCGCGTGGCCATGATGTGGTGGTCGAGACCTGGACGCGCTGGCAGGCCGACATCGAGCGCGAGGGACTGCGCTTCGCTCCGGCGCCGGAGTACCACGTCTTCCCCACGCTGGAGCGCCCGCTGAAGCCGTATGAGGCGGTGCGACGAGCGACCTCGGTGACGCGCGAGCTGGTGCGCGCCGAGCGCCCGGACGTCGTCGTCAGCGACATCCTGACGCTCGCCCCGATGCTCGCCGCCGAGCTGGAGGGCGTGCCGTGCGCGACGGTGATCCCGCACGTGGACCCTCGAGGCGCACCCGGGTTCCCCGTGTACTCGGTGGGCGCGCGGCTGCCGCGAACGGCGCTCGGGCGCCGGATGTGGGACGCGTTCGATCCGCTGGTCGCGCGCGGGCTGGAGCTGGGGCGGGTGGAGCTCAACGAGACGCGTGCGCGGCTCGGGTTGGGGCCGCTCGATCACGTCCACGGCGGGATCTCGCGCGAGCTGGCGCTGGTCGCGACGTTCCCGCAGCTCGAGTACCCGCGGCCGGATGGGCCCGAGCCCGCGACGCACGTGGTGGGGCCGCTGCAGTGGGAGCCACCGTTCGGCGACGTCGAGCTGCCTGCGGGCGATCCGTCGTGGCCGCTGGTCCTGGTGGCGCCGTCGACCGCACAGGACCGCGAAGGCGTGATGCTGCGCGCCGCGCTCGCGGGCCTTGCCGAGCTTCCCGTCCGCGTCCTCGCCTCGACCAACAAGCGCGGCGAGACGCACGGCTTCGACGTGCCGGCCAACGCCCGGCTTGTCGACTGGGTCTCCTACTCGCGCACGATGCCCCACTGCGACGTCGTCGTCTGCCACGCCGGCCACGGCACCCTGATGCGCGCGCTGACCTCCGGCTGCGCCGTCGTCGCCTGCCCCGCCGCGGGCGACATGAACGAGAACGCGGCACGCGTCGCCTGGGCCGGCGCCGGCGTCCGCCTCCCCCGCCGCCTCATCAGCGCCCGCGGCCTCCGCCTCGCCGTCCAGCGCGCCCTCGCCGACGACCGCCTGCGCGCACGCTCACGCGAGCTGGCGGCCTGGGCCGCCGCACGCGATCCGGCGGATCGGGCGGCGGAGCTGGTGGAAGGACTCGTCCGAGACACGAACTAGTGTTCGTGTCGTGGAACGGGAGTGGCTGGCACGGAAGCTGGAGGCAGGAGCGTCATACGAGGCGGTCGCGCGCGAGGTCGGATGCTCGCCGTCGAAGGTGTCGTACTGGGCGAGCAAGCACGGGCTGACATCGGCGCATACGACGCGCCATGCGGCACGAGGTCCGATCGATCCCGACGCCGTCCGTGCACTGGTTGCATCGGGCTCCTCGATCCGGCAGATCGCCGCACAACTCGACCGCAGCCCCACCGCGATTCGACACGTGCTTGGCCGGCTCGGCCTGCAGACAACCGCTGCGGTGCGACTGGCCGAAGGGGCTGCCGCTCGTGCGGCCGGCGAGTCGGAGCCGATCTTGACCTGTCCGATCCACGGACCAACCCGTCACGTCGGCCGTCAAGACGGCTTCCGCTGCGGTTCGTGTCGTTCAGCCCACGTGGCAGAGCGCCGGCGCCGAATCAAGCGCCAGCTGATCAAAGAGGCTGGCGGAGCCTGTGGTCTGTGCGGCTATGACCGGTATCCAGGTGCTCTGCAGTTCCACCACCTCGACCCGGCGTCGAAGGTCTTCGAGATCAGTGGCCGAGGCGTGACTCGCTCACTGGACGCGGCCCGAGCAGAAGCTCGAAAGTGCGTGCTGTTGTGCGCGAACTGTCACGCTGAAGTCGAACGCGGCTTCGCCGATGTTCCCGTAAGATCAGAAGAGTCCGGCTTGCCGGGTAGCGCAGTGCCCGATCCGGGGTAGCTCAATCAGGCAGAGCATTCGACTGTTAATCGAAGGGTTGTGGGTTCGAGTCCCACCCCCGGAGCTTCCGAAGCCCGCCCGTAGAGGGCGGGTTTCGTCGTTCTCAGGCGGTCGGTGCGGTCTCGTCCATCGCCTGGGCGATGAGGGCGTTGCGGCGCTCCTCGAGGATGTCGCGGCGGGCGCGCAGGCCCGCGACACCGCCGCGGCCCGCGGCCTTGGCGGCCTCGATCTCACGGTCGATGCGCAGGAGCTCGATGTTGGCGAGCTGGCCCTGGAGGGCGGCACGGGACGGCGCGAGGTCGGCGGCGCGATGGACGAGCTCGGCGATCGCTCCGACGAGCATTTGGTCGTCGTCCGGGATGCCGTCCTGAGGTGCGTGGACGTGCTCGCGGACATGGGCGAGGACGCGGCGCATCGGGTCGTTGCTGAACGCGGCGTCGTCGAGGTTGACGAGGATCTCGGCAGCGTCGTCGGGCATCGCGATGCACTGGGCCAGGAAGTCGCGCTCGGCGCGCGCGAGCGGACTCGGGCCGCCCGGACGCCGAAGGGACGACGGCTCCTCCATCCGGCGGCGCGGCGCGCCGGTCCCGCGGCCCTGGCCCCCGCCCCCGCCACCGGCGCCCATGCCCGGCAGTCGTTCACCCGCCACCGGCAACCACGAGGAGACCATCGACGGCGGCAGGTCCACCACATCGGCCACGTGCGCGAGGAGCTCCTCGCGCAGCGCGCTGGGCGGCAGGGTCCCGAAGACCGGCTTGAGCGCCGCGATCGCGGAGTCCTTGCCCTCGGCCTGCGTCAGATCCGCGCGCTCGAGCTCGCGCTCGACCTGAAACTTCACGAACGGCATCGAGCGCTCGACCAGCGCGCGCGTCGCATCGGCCCCCTGCTGCTGGACGACGTCGGCCGGGTCGAGCCCCTTGGGCAGCGGCACGACGCGCAGCGAGAGCGACGAGGAGGCCGCGACGCGCTGCGCGCGCAGCATCGCCTCCTGGCCGGCGGCGTCGGCGTCCAGTGCCAGCAGCACGGTCTTGGCGAGCTTGGCCAGCTCACCGACCTGCTTGTCGGTCAGCGACGTCCCCATCACGCCGACGACGTTCCTCATCCCTGCCTGGTGCAAGGCCAAGACGTCCATGTAGCCCTCAGCCGCGATCACCTCGTCGGCCTTGGCCGCCGCGACGCGGGCGTGGTGGGCGCCGTAGACGATGTCGCCCTTGTGGAAGATCTCGCCGTCGGGCGAGTTGAGGTACTTGGGTTGCTGGTCGGCGCCCAGCGCGCGCGCCCCGAACCCGAGCACACGCCCGCGCATGTCCTGCAGCGGGAACATGATCCGGCGGCGGAAGCGGTCATACAGCCGCCCTTCGGTCTTGCCGCCGCGCGTAGCCAGCCCGGCGTCGAACATCTCCTTGTGGGTGTAGTTGCCCGCGCGAGCAGCCTGCATCAGCTTGTCCCACGTGCTCGGCGCGTAGCCCACCCGGAACGTCTTGAGCGTCTCCTCGGTCAGCCCGCGCTCCAGCAGGTAGGCGCGAGCGGGCGCGGCCTCGGCCGAGTCCCACAGATAGCGCTCGTAGAAGACCGCCGCGCGCTCCAGCAGCTCCATCAGCCGCTCACGCGCCATGCGCCGCTCGGCCGCCTGCGGGTCCTCGTCCTCGACGGTCAGCTCGATGCCGACCCGCCGCGCCAGCGACTCCAAGGCGCCGGTGAAGTCCAGGCCCTCGGTCTCCATCACGAACTTGTACGCGTCGCCACCCACACCGCAGCCGAAGCAGTGGTAGAGGCCCTTGCCGGTGTCGACGCTGAACGACGGCGACCGCTCCTCGTGAAACGGGCAGCGGCCCATGTAGCGCCCGGGGCCGGCGCGGCGCAGCTCGGTGCGCGTCGAGACGAGGTCGATCAGGTCGACCGCCTCGCGGACCTTCTCCTTGTCGCTGTCGGCGTAGCGGGGCATCGGGCGGTTACTAGGAGCTTAGGCTCACAGCGCGAACGACTCCGGGATCGTCAGCTCTTCGAAGATCCGCACGCAGTAGCGGTCGGTCATCCCCGCGACGTAGTCGATGATCCGCTGGCCGAGATCGGCCCCGGACACGCCGCCGCCGTCGGGTAGCCGCGACGAGTCGGCGGCGTAGTGGTCGAAGAGCGTGCGTAGCAGCCGGTCGATCTTCTCGTGCTCGCCGCGCTGGCGCTCGCCGAGGTAGACGCGATCGAACATGAAGCCGCGCAACTCGTCCATCGCGACGCCCGCCTCGTCACCCTGGACGATCGCGCCGGCCTCGGCCGAGTGCTCGACGAGATCGTGCACCAGCGCGTCGATGCGGTGCGAGCCGGTGTCGCCGAGCACGGCGATCGCGTCGCGCGGCAGGTCGGCCTCACGCAGCACGCCCGCACGGATCGCGTCGTCGATGTCGTGGTTGATGTAGGCGATGCGATCGACGATCCGGACGATCTGGCCCTCCAGCGTCTGCGGTGGCTCGGCACGCCCTGAGTGGCCGAGGATGCCGTCCCGAACGTCGTCTGAGAGGTTCAGCCCCTGGCCGTCCTTCTCCAGGACGTCGACGACGCGCAGCGAGTGCTCGTAATGGCGGAAGCCCGAGCCGAAGCGCGCCGCCATGCACGCGTCCAGCACCGCCTCGCCGATGTGCCCGAACGGCGGATGGCCGAGGTCGTGCCCCAGCCCGATCGCCTCGGTGAGATCCTCGTTGAGCGCGAGCGCCCGCGCGACCGTGCGTGAGACCTGCGTGACCTCGAGCGTGTGCGTCAGGCGCGTGCGGTAGTGGTCGCCCTCGGGCGAGACGAAGACCTGCGTCTTGTGCTTGAGCCGCCGGAACGCCTTGGAGTGCACGATGCGGTCGCGATCGCGCTGCAGGGGCGTGCGCAGCCCGCAGTCGGGCTCGTAGACCTGCCGCCGTGCCGGGTAGGAGCGCGCGGCCAGCGGCGAGAGGTGCTCGTTCTCCCACACTTGCTGGCGTGCGGCGAAGGCCGCAGCGACGCGGCCGGGTGCGCTTGCGACATCCACGCCTGCGAGTTTCGCACGCGGCGGCCCGCGCCATCGTCACCGCGTCTTGAGACCCGGATCGGTGTCGCGCACCGCCGCTTGGGCGGCCGCCACGCGCGCGACCGGCACGCGGTAGGGCGAGCAGGAGACGTAGTCGATGCCGGAGTGATGGAAGAAGTCGATCGAGTCCGGATCGCCACCGTGCTCGCCACAGACGCCGAGCTTCAACGACGGCTTGGTCTTGCGCCCCAGCCACGCACCCATCCGGACCAGCTGGCCGACGCCCGGGCTGTCGAGCGTCTCGAACGGCGAGCGGTCGAAGACCTTCATCTCGATGTAGCGGGCGAGGATCCGGCCCTCGATGTCATCGCGCGAGAACCCCAACGCCGTCTGCGTCAGGTCGTTGGTGCCGAAGGAGAAGAAGTCGGCCTCGTGGGCGATCTCGTCGGCGCGCAGGCACGCACGCGGCAGCTCGATCATCGTCCCGAGCGAGTAGTCGCTCCCCCGCTCCAGCCCGTGCGACGCTCCGACGCGCTCGATCAGCCCGCGCAGCAGCTCCAGCTCGCGCCGGTAGTCGACCAAGGGCACCATGATCTCCACGTGGACGTCGACCCCGGCGCCACGCGAGGCGACCAAGGCCTGGAAGATCGCCTCGACCTGCATCTCGTAGATCGCCGGGTAGAGGATCCCGAGCCGGACGCCGCGGGTGCCGAGCATCGGGTTGACCTCCTGCAGCGCGCGCACGCGCTCGAAGGTCCGCTCCAGCGACGCGAGCTCGCCGGAGCGCTCCGCCCGCGCCCGCTCCAGCTGGGACTCGACGTCGTGCAGCTTGGGCAGGAACTCGTGCAGCGGCGGGTCCAGCAGCCGGATCGTGACCGGCAGCCCGTCCATCGCCGCGAAGATCCCCTCGAAGTCGGCCTGCTGCAACGGCAGCAGCTCGGCGAGCCCGGCGCGGCGCTCCTCGTCGGAGCTCGCCAGGATCACCTCCACCATCTTGGCGTGGCGGTCCTCGCCGAAGAACATGTGCTCGGTCCGGCACAGGCCGATGCCCTGGGCGCCGAACTCGCGGGCCTTGGCGGCATCCTCGGGCGTGTCGGCGTTGGTGCGCACGTCGAGGCGGCGCAACTCGTCGGCCCAGGCCAAGATGGTGCGGAACTCGTCGCTCATCACCGGGTCGATCAACACCACGTCGTCGGTGGTCACCGAGCCGGTCGTGCCGTCGATGGCGATCAGGTCGCCTTCTCGCAGCACCACCTCGCCGCCGAGCTTGACCTCGCCCTTGTGGACGTCGATCTCCAGCGAGCCGGCGCCCGTGACGGCCGGAATGCCCATGCCGCGCGCGACCAGCGCGGCGTGCGACGCCTTGCCGCCCTCGGAGGTCAGCACCCCTTGGGCCGCATGGAAGCCCGCGACGTCCTCGGCCTCGGTGAACTGGCGCACCAGCACCACCTCGCGCCCTGCGGCCGCCGCGGCGACCGCGTCGTCGGCGAAGAAGACGATCGCGCCCTTGGCCGCGCCCGGCGACGCGGCGACGCCGCGGGCGAGCACCTCGTAGGAGGCGTCCGGGTCAAAGGTCGGGTGCAGCAGCGCGTCGAGCTTCTCGGCCTCGATCGTCGCCAGCGCCCCGGCCTTGTCGAGCAACCCCTCGCCGACAGCGTCGACCGCGAAGCGCACGGCCGCTTGAGCCGGGCGCTTGGCGTTGCGCGTCTGCAACATGTACAGCTTGCCCTCTTCCACGGTGAACTCCGTGTCCTGCATGTCGCCGTAGTGCTGCTCGAGCTGGCGCAAGATGGAGAACAGCTGCTCGTGCACCTCGGGCTGCCACGCCTTCAGCTCCCGGATGTCGCGCGGCGTGCGGACGCCGCTGACCACGTCCTCGCCTTGGGCGTTGGCCAGGAAGTCGCCTGACGGCTCGGGCGCGCCGGTGACCTCGTCACGCGAGAACGCGACGCCCGACCCCGACGTCTCCCCCTTGTTGCCGAAGACCATCTGCTGGACGTTGACCGCCGTGCCCCAGTCGTCGGGGATGTGGTTGATGCGGCGGTACTCGATCGCCCGCTTGCCGGTCCAGGAGTCGAAGACCGCCCGGATCGCGCCCGCCAGCTGCTGCTGTGGATCGGCCGGGAAGTCGTAGAAGGCCTTGAACGTCGCGGTCAGCTCGCGCAGCGCGTCGACGTCCAGCTCGGTGTCCAGCGACACCCCGCGATCCTGCTTGATGGCCTTGATCGCGTCCTCGAAGCGCTCGCCCTCGATGCCCACCACGACGTTGCCGTACATCTGCACGAAGCGCCTGTAGGAGTCCCACGCGAAGCGCTCGTTGCCGGTCTTCTGCGCCAGGGCGACGACCGAGTCGTCGTTCATCCCCAGATTCAAGACGGTGTCCATCATCCCCGGCATCGACTCGCGCGCGCCGGAGCGCACCGAGACCAGCAGCGGATCAGCCGCATCGCCGAGCTTCTTGCCGGCGTGCTGCTCCAGAGCGTGCAAGGCCGTCGCGACCTGCTCGTCAAGCCCCTCGGGGAACGTCTGCCCGGCGTTCATGTAGGCCACGCACGCCTCGGTCGTGATCGTGAACCCGGCGGGCACGCGCTCGGCGCCCAGCACCCGCGTCATCTCCGCGACGTTGGCCCCCTTGCCACCCAGCAGGTCGCGCATCTCGCGCGAGCCCTCGGAGAACTCATACACCCACTTGGCGGCGCTCATGGCGGGCAACCCTATCCGTGCGACGCGGCGCGCAAACGGACGTGCGCGTGATGCTCAACCGTCTCGGCTATTGCCCGCTCGGCCTGGCGCAGCGCCCGCGGCGTGCCCTGCGGCGCATCGGCCAGCGGACGCGCCAGCGCATCGGTGAGGAAGGTGTGTGCCTCGGCCGCCAGCGGGAAGCCACCGCCCTCGCAGGCCGCGCAGACGACACCGCCGGCGGCGCCCGAGAAGCCGACGAGGTGGTCGCGCTCCCCGCACGCAGCGCACGCCGCCAGCTGCGGAGCGAGCCCGGCGGCAACGAGCAGCTTGAGCCGGAACGCCAACTGGTTGGCATGCCCGGCATAGGCCGCGTCGCCGTCCAGCAGCGAGAGCTCGTTGCAGAGCAGGTGGAAGACCGGCTCGCTCGGCTCGGCCTCCCCGAACAGCCGGTTGACGGCGTCGCAGGCGCGCGCCGCCGCTTCCAGCGTCGAACCGCCGTCGCGCAGCCGCGCGTAGCCCTCGACCGTCTCGGCGCTGGTGACCGTCAGCAGGTCTGAGCGGCCCTCGTGCAACACCAGCCGCAGCCGGAAGAACGGCTCCAGGCGACCGCCGAAGCGGCTGCGCGTCTTGCGCACCCCCTTGGCGATCGCCGAGATCCGGCCCCGCGTCGGCGTGTAGAGATGGAGGATCCGGTCGGCCTCGCCGTAGCGCATCGAGCGCAGGACGACAGCCTCCGTCTTCAGCGAGCCGCCCAAAAGACCCTCGCTACACTTGATGAAGTAATGGCCGTAGTCACCGTCTACACCACGGACCCGTGCTCGTTCTGCCTCCGCGCCAAGCAACTGCTTGACGCACGCGGGATCGCGTACGACGAGGTCAACCTGGCGAAGGATCCCGTCGGGCGCACCGAGCTTCTGGAGCGCACCGGCATGATGAGCTTCCCCCAGGTCCTCGTCGGCGATGAGCTCATCGGCGGGTTCCACGAGACGATCGCTGCGGACCGTTCCGGGCGGCTGGCCGAGTTGCTCAAGGCCGCCGCCTGACCCGCGGCCGGGGCTGGCAGGACTCACACACGTAGGTCCCCCGCCCGGCCGCGACCAGTTTGATCACCGTCGTGCCGCAGGTGTGGCACGGCTCCCCACGCCGCAGGTGCACGAGGAAGTCGTTCTGAAACGCACCAGCGACGCCGTCCGGGTGGCGGAAGTCATCGATCGTCGAGCCGCCGGCGTCGATGCCCGCCGCCAGGACGAGCTTGACCGCGTCGACCAGCTCCGTGCACTGCTTGGTGCTGAGCTGGCCGGCCGGTCGCAGCGGATGGATCCGCGCGCGAAACAGCGCCTCGTCGGCGTAGATGTTGCCCACGCCGGCGATGTGGCGCTGGTCGAGCAGGAACGCCTTGACCGGCGCGCGCCGCCCGCGTGCCAGCGCCTTCAGCCGCGGGCCGGTCAGCTCGTCGCCGAGCGGTTCGATCCCGAGCTTGCCGTCGAAGAACGCCTCGAGCCCGTCGAGGCCCAGCGCCAGCTCACCGGTGCCGAAACGCCGCGGATCGCAGAAGCGCAGCTCGTGGCCGTCGTCGAGCGTGAAGATCACGCGCTGATACGGCGTGTCGGGCGCGGGGTCGAGCAGCAGGTTGCCGGTCATCCGCAGGTGGACGAGCAGGAAGACCTCGTCGGCCAGCTCGAAGATGAAGTACTTGCCGCGACGGCTCAGCCGCTCGACGCGCCGGCCCTGGACCGCGTCGATGAGCTCGGCCGGCGCGCGCGGCAGCGACCAGCGCGCGTCGAGGATCTCGACGTGCTGGAGCACCCGCCCCTCGACGTGGGGCGCAAGCTGGCGACGGATCGTCTCGACCTCGGGAAGCTCGGGCATCGCTGCCCTGGAGGGTAGGCGGCGCGGCGGCGCTTAAAGGAACGGCACGCCGGGCAACGACTCGATCTCGCGACCGGTCAGCCAGGCGAGGACCGTCGCGCCGACGTCGGCCATCGGGCCGTCGTGGCGGTGACCGTCGGAGTCCTGGGTGAGGGCGATCAGCGGCACGTACTCGCGCGTGTGGTCGCTGTGGTCGGTGTCGGGGTCGACGCCGTGGTCGGCGGTGAGGATCAGGAGGTCGTCGGGGCCGAGCAGGGTCAGCCAGCCGCCGACGGCGGTGTCGATCTCGCGCAGTGCGGCGTGGAAGCCCTCGACGTCCTTGCGGTGCCCGTAGAGCTGGTCGGTCTCGACCAGGTTGGTGAAGATCAGGCCGTGGTCGAGCTCGGCCAGCAGCGCGCCGGTCGCCTCCAGGGCCTGCGTGTTGGTCTTGCCCTTGTGGGCCTGGTCGATCCCGTGGCCGGCGAAGAGGTCGTGCACCTTGCCGACCGAGTGGACGGCCACGCCGTCTGCGTGCAGCTCGTCGAGATAGGTGCGCGACGGCGGATCGACGGAGAAGTCCTTGCGCCCGGTCGTGCGCTCGAAGTGGCCGGGCGTTCCGGTGAACGGCCGGGCGATGATGCGGCCAACGGCGTCCGGGCCGACCATCACGGTGCGGATCTGGGCGCAGAGATCGTGCAGCTCGATCTCGGGCACGACATCCTCATGCGCGGCGATCTGCAGGACCGAGTCGGCCGAGGTGTAGAGGATCAGCTCACCCGTCAGCAGGTGGTGCTCCCCGAAATCATCGATGACCGCGGTCCCGCTGTAGGGCTTGTTGCAGCAGAACTCCTGGCCGGTGGCTTGCTCCAGGCGCGCCACGATCTCCGGCGGAAAGCCGTCCGGATAGGTGGGCAGCGGCGCGGGCGTCACGGCCCCCATCAACTCCCAGTGGCCGGTGGTCGAGTCCTTGCCCGGGCCCAGCGGATGGAGACGACCGTGGACGACGGGCGCCGCGGAGGGCGGCACACCCAGGATGCTGGTGATGTTGCCCAGCCCGAGGTGGCCGAGCGTCGGCAGCTTCAGTCCGCCGACGCGCTGGGCGACGTGCGGGAGCGTGTCGGTGCCGGCGTCGCCGTAGTCGGCGGCATCCGGGAGGGCGCCAACGCCGCAGGCGTCGAGGACGACGACGGCGGCCCGGCGCCGGCTCACTGCGGCTCGGAGACGTGCAGCGACCGCAGCAGCGGCCGGAAGACGTCCGCGTCGACCTTGCGGAAGCTGTCGGCGTCCGCGTAGGCGTCGACCACAATCTCGGCCCCGTTGGCGTAGATGTGGGTCGAGCGCACGGTGCGCGGCTGACCGGCGATGTGCTGGCGCGCGCGGATCTGGACGGCGGGCTCGCCGGCGATCGTCGTCGCGGCGGTCTTGATCTGCTCGAAGGTGACGTCGCGATTGGAGGAGGCCTTGATCAGCGCGTCGCGTGCGGCCTGCAGCTCCAGCTTGCTCTTGGGGAGCTTCTCGCCGCGCGGGTAGCGCCAGACGGCGACCGTCGCCTGCCCGGCCTGCGCGGTGGCGACGAGGTGGCCCGTGCCTTGGTCGACCGACCAGTCGGCGGGCGGCGTGAAGCTGATGCCCTGGGCCGGGAAGCTCCCGGACTCGGCGGCGCTCGTGGTGTTCGTCTTGGTGGACGAGTCGCTGCCGCAACCGGCAGCGGCCAGCGCCGCGATTGCCGCGGCCGTCAGGGCAAGGGAAGCTGGGCGACGCATGGACAGACCATCGTGACACGCCGTGGTGTCGGCATGGACGTTCATCCGGCCGCGCCGCCGCCCCCGCCTGCTCGCGGGTGGGCGCTGAAGTAGACGTCCTTCAGCCGCTCGGCGGAGAGGTGGGTGTAGATCTGGGTCGTGGCGATGTCGGCGTGGCCGAGCATCTCCTGCACCGCGCGCAGGTCGCAGCCGCCGGCGAGCAAGTGCGTCGCGAAGGTGTGGCGCAGCGTGTGCGGGCTCATGCGGTCCTCCAGCCCGACGGAGCGCGCGTGGCGCTGGACGATCTTGTAGAGGCCCTGACGGGTGAGGCCCACGCCGCGGCGGTTGACGAAGAGGTGGCGGTCGTCGGTGGCGGCGGTGAGCATCTGGCGCCCGCGCTCCAGGTAGAGCCGCACGGCTGTGATCGCCTCGCGGCCGACGGGGACCAGGCGCTCCTTGGAGCCCTTGCCGCGTGCGCGCAGGACGCCGGCCTTGAGGTCGACGTCGGTGACTTCGAGGTCGATCGCCTCGCTGGCGCGCAGGCCGCAGGCGTACATGAGCTCCAGCAGCGCACGGTCGCGCAGGGCGCCGGGATCGGTGCCCTTGGGCGCGCGCAGCAGGCGGTCGACGTCGCCGCGCGACAGCACCTGCGGCAGCTTCTGGCTCTTGCGCGGCGCGCGAAGGTCGGCCGTCGGGTCGTGCTCCAGCGCGCCCTCGCGGCGCAGGTGACGGTAGAAGGAGCGCAGGCACGCGGCCTTGCGCTGCAGGGTCGCCGGCCGGGCGGCCGGGCGCTCGTCAGTCCCGGCGGCGAGCGCGTCGAGGAAGCCGGCGAGGTCGGAGTGCTGAGCGACGAGGAGGTCGGTCTCCGTCTCACGCAGATAGGCGCCGAACTGCAGCAGGTCGCTGCGGTAGGCATCCAAGGTGTTGCGCGACAGGCCACGCTCGAACTCGAGGTAGGCGAGGAAGTCGAGCACGTGGTGCTCGAGCGCGCGGGTATGCGGTGGTGCCGGGGCAACAGCCATGCCACGTGGTTCGGGGCCAGACGGCCCGGTCCTCGCCGTGCAAGGCGATTCCCGGACCGTCGCGGTTCCGTTGCAGGTGGCGAGGCCTGATCCCGCAGGCCGTTGCAGTTTCGCTTTGGGGTCTGGCCCCTATGTGCACGGTTACTGCAAGAAGCCGGCGAGGTCGGTCTGGCCCGGTAGGCCGGCGACCTTCTTGGTGGCCTTGGAGGCGACGCGGTACTCGATCGCGCCCGGCGAGATCCGGAACGTGCGCGCCTTCTTGGTCAGCACGTAGTGAGCGGTCTTGCCGTTCTTGGTCAGTTCGAACGAGCCGATGCACGCGCCTTTGTCGTTGACGTGGGCGACCGGCTTGCAGCTGATCTTGATGTTGATGGCCTTGGTGCCGTCACCTTCGAGGCGGGCGACGTCGCGGATCCCCTTCTTGAAGGCCTGGTTGGCCTGCGGGTTCTTGACGGCGGCCTGGGCGGCGGTCGTGGCAACGGTGGGTGCGACGACCGAGACGGCCAGGGCGAGCGGGAGGAGCTTCGAGCGGATCATGCCTTCGGAACGCGACCGCCGACACGAAGGTCACGACCCGCGACCGAGGTGTGGTGGTACCCGTACCCGCGGGGATCAGCGCGGCGTACGCAGGCGCTCGAGCAGCAGCAGCCCGATCAGCGTCTTGGAGTCGCTGACGGCATCGATCGCGCCGGCGAGGTCGCTCAGCGGCCAGCGGACGATCTCGATGCGCTCGTCTTCGCCGGAGTCGTGGTCGCCGATCGCCTCGGTCAGCTCCTGTGCGAGGAAGAGGTGGACGACCTCGTCGGTGAAGCCGACCGAGGAGCGGTAGGCCTTCAGGGGTGTCCAGCGCGCGGCCTGCAGGCCGATCTCCTCGGCGAGCTCGCGCTGAGCGGACTCCAGCGGCGTCTCGCCGTCCTGGTCCAGGCGGCCGGCGGGAACCTCGAGGCTGTCGGGGTCGTTGACGGCCTCGCGCGGCTGGCGCACCAGCCAGACGTGCTCGTCGTCGATCGCGACGATCGCCGCCGCGCCGGTGGTGCGGACGGTCTCGCGGTCGGCGGTCTTGCCGTCGGCGTAGCGGTACGTGTCGTCGGTGACGGTGATGATCCGGCCGGCGAAGCGGGTCTCTGAACCGATGCGCTCGAAGGTGCGGTCGTCGTGGCTCATCGCGACGGCACGGCCTCCAGGAGCGCGTAGGTCACGTCGAGCATCGACTCCAGCGCCGAGACGCTCACGCGCTCGGTCGGCTCGTGGTTGCGCTCGGTGCCGTTGGCGAGACAGACGGTGTGGAAGCCCGCGGCCTCGAAGGCGTTGCCGTCCGACGCACCACCGGAGACGATCGTGCGCGGCGTGTAGCCGCAGGCATTCAGCGCACGCTCGGCGGCGAGGACCGCGGGCGAGGACGGTTTGTGGCGATAGCCCTCGAAGAGTCGCTCGACGGTGACGTCGAGATCGGCCTCGCACAGCGGCTCGTTGGCCGCGTCGTGGCAGTGGTCGACCATCTCGGCGACGACCGCCTCGGCCTTCGCGGGATCCAGCGAGCGCGTCTCGGCCAGCAGCGTGCAGCGCGGCGCGACGATGTTGGTGGCGCCCGCGCTGCCGCCCTCGATCCAACCGATGTTGGCCGTGGTCTCCTCATCGAGGCGACCGTGGCGCATGGCGGCGATGGCGCGCGCCGCGGCGACGATCGCCGAGCGCCCGTCCTCGGGCCGGATGCCGGCGTGGGCGGCGCGGCCGCGGAACTCGGCCTCCAGGCGGAAGTAGGTCGGCGAGGCCATCACGATCTCGCCGATCGGCGTGGCGTGGTCGAAGACGTAGCCGAACGGGCTACGCAGCTGGGAGACGTCGAACTGCTGGGCGCCGGCCAGCGCCGTCTCCTCGCGCACGGTGAGGAGCAGCTCGAAGGCGGGCCCGCCGCCGCTTGCGACGCGCTCGGCGGCCACGAGCATCCCCGCGACCGCGGCCTTGTTGTCGGCGCCGAGGATCGCGTCGTTGGCGTTCTCCCAGCCGTCGTCGACGATCACCGGCTCGATCGGGATGTCGCCGTGCGGGACGGTGTCGAGGTGGGCACAGAGCAGGACGCACGGGGCGTCCGGGTCCCCCACGCGCGTCAGGACGTTGCCGGCCGCGTCGATCTGGCTTGCGAGCCCTGCCGCGTCGAGTAGCTCCACGACCCGCGCCGAGATGGCCGCCTCCTGGCCGGAGACCGACGGGATCGCGCAGAGCTCGGCGAACAGGTCGTTGAGCCGTCGGCGCTCCGCATCGCTGGCGCGGGGCGCGGTGAGCGTCACCGCGACTCGGCCGGCTCGGCCTCCACCTCGGCCGAGCGCGAGGCGCGGACCTCACCCTCAGGGTGCTCGTCCTGCGCGCGGTGCAGCGCGGCGCCGACGAAGTCACGGAACAGCGGCGCGGGCCGCTCGGGGCGCGACTTGAACTCGGGGTGGAACTGCGAGGCCACGAAGAACGGATGATCGGGCAGCTCGATCATCTCGACGAGCCGCTCGTCGGGCGACGTGCCCGAGACGATCAGGCCGGCGGTCTCCAGGCGCTTGCGCAGGCTGATCGACACCTCGTAGCGGTGGCGATGGCGCTCGTAGATCACGGCCTCGCCGTAGATCCGCTGCGCGGCGGTGCCGTTGTGGACCTTGACCGGGTCGGCGCCCAGGCGCATCGTGCCGCCGAGGTCGGAGACCTCCTTCTGCTCGGGCAGGAGGTCGATCACCGGCCACTCGGTCTCGATGTCGAACTCCGTCGAGTTGGCGCCGGGCATGTCAGCAACGTGGCGGGCGAACTCGCAGACGGCGATCTGCATGCCGAGGCAGACGCCGAGGTACGGGATGCCGCGCTCGCGAGCGACGCGCGCGGCGCGGATCTTGCCCTCGATGCCGCGGCCACCGAAGCCGCCAGGGATCAGGATGCCGTCGGCGTCGGAGAGCCGCCGCTGGGCGACCTCGTCGGTCTCCAGCGTCTCGGAGTCGACCCAGTCGACCTCGACCTTGCACTCGTGCAGATAGCCGGAGTGGTTGAGCGCCTCGGTGACCGACTTGTAGGCGTCTTCGAGCGCGACGTACTTGCCGACGAGCGCGATCTTGACCGACTGCGTGGCGCGGTCGGCGCTGGACATCAGGGCGGCCCAGGCCTCGAGGTCGGCCGGCGGCGCGTCCTCGATGCCGAAGTACTCGCAGATGAAGTCATCGACGTGGTGCTCGGCGTACCAGAGCGGCACCTTGTAGATGTTGTCGACGTCGACTGCGGAGACCACGGCCTCCAGCGGCAGCGACGCGAACAGCGCGATCTTCTTGCGGATGTCGACGTCGAGCTCGTCCTCGGCGCGGCAGAGCAGCATGTCGGGCTGGATGCCGATGCGGCGCAGCTCGTTGACGGAGTGCTGGGTCGGCTTGGTCTTCAGCTCGCCGGCGTGGCCGATGTAGGGCACCAGCGTGAGGTGCAGGAACATCGTGTTGCGGCGACCGACGTCCACAGGGAACTGGCGGATCGCCTCGAGGAACGGCAGCGACTCGATGTCGCCGACCGTGCCGCCGATCTCGGTGATGACGAAGTCGACGTCATTGGTCTCACCGAGCAGCTTGATGCGGTGCTTGATCTCGTCGGTGATGTGCGGGACGACCTGGACGGTGCCGCCGAGGTAGTCGCCGCGGCGCTCGCGCCGGATCACCGAGTTGTAGATGCCGCCCGCGGTGACGTTGGACGCGCGCGAGGCATTGGAGTCGGTGTAGCGCTCGTAGTGGCCCAGGTCGAGGTCGGTCTCCGCCCCGTCCTCGGTCACGAAGACCTCGCCGTGCTGGTAGGGCGACATCGTGCCGGGGTCGACGTTGATGTAGGGGTCGAACTTCTGGATGCCGACCGTGAAGCCCTTTGCGACCAACAGGCGCCCGATCGAGGCAGCCGCGATGCCCTTTCCGAGGGACGAGACCACGCCACCTGTCACGAAGATGTAGCGGGTCTTTCGGTGGGCGTCAGGCACAGGCGCTCGTCTCTGGAGTTCGAAGATGGGGCACGATCCAGGCACCGAGGGTAGCCGGAAAGCCGGACGGCGTAATGTGGAGAGCCCGACCCGAGACTGATGGGCATGGACAAGATCGCAAAGACCGAGGATCAGTGGCGCGAGGAGCTCGCGCCCGACCAGTACGCGGTGCTGCGTCAGCAGGCCACCGAGCCCCCGTTCACCGGCCGCTACGTCGACACCAAGGAGCCTGGCGTCTACCGCTGCGCCGGTTGCCAGGCCGAGCTGTTTCGCTCCGATGACAAGTTCGACTCCGGCTCCGGCTGGCCGAGCTTCACCGACCCGGCCGTCGCCGACGTCGTCGAGCTGCGGACCGACACATCCCACGGGATGGTCCGCACGGAGGCCGTCTGCGCGCGCTGTGGCGGGCACTTGGGCCACGTCTTCGACGACGGGCCGCGGGATCGCGGGGGCATGCGGTACTGCATCAACAGCTGCGCCCTGACGCTGGACAGCGACGGCGGCGAAGCGCCGGCTTCGTAGCTCGAGGAGCTCGGGCGCCGCGGCGCGCGATGCGGGTCGTCTTCGACGTCCATTTGACGTCCGAAACGCCCCGGACCCCGACCCGAGCGCCAGCGGACGACGAGCGGCGTCGCGAGCCACCACTTCGCTCCACTCCCTCGCTGCCAACATTCCACGCCGCGTAGCACCAAAGACAAACGCGCTGAGCGCCCTGACGCTGAGTGCGCACGCACCACCTCAAGCCGCCTTGCGCAGCTCCTTGGCATGCCGCCGTGCCGCCACGTCGTCGGCCGGTGCGCCGAGCATGCGGACGAGCTCGCCGACGACCTGCTTCTCGGCCAGCTCGGTGACGGTCGTGATCGCCGGCTCGCGGGTGACGTCCTTGGCGATCGAGAAGTGGCGGTTGGCCAGCGAGGCGACTTGGGGCAGGTGGGTGATGCAGACGACCTGACGGCCTTCGGCCAGCGAGCGCAGCTGCTCGCCGACGGCGCGGGCGGTGTGGCCGCCGATGCCGGCATCGACCTCGTCGAAGACCAGCACCGCTCCCCCGCCATCGTTGGCGGCGCCCATCAACGCCAGCATGACGCGCGACAGCTCGCCACCCGAGGCGGTCTCGCGCAGCGGCGCGGGCGGCACGCCCGGGTTGGGCGCGATGAGGAACTCGACGGCGTCGGCGCCGGTGGCGCCCGCGTCGCGCTCCGCCAGCGCGATCTCGAAGGTCGCCGCCTCCATCGCCAGCTCCGCGAGCCGGCCGCGAACGTCGACCGCCAGCGTCTTGGCCGCCTTCACCCGCGCCTTGCGCAGCTCCAGCGCCAGCGCACCCCGCGCGGCGACAGCCTCAGCCAGCTCCGCCTGCGCCTCCTCCAGCGCCACCTCGGCGCGATCCAGCTCGGCGACGCGCGTGCGGCACTCGTCAGCGTGCGCCAGCACCGAGGCGATCGTGCCGCCGTGCTTGCGCTTCAAGCAATCCCACGCGGCGAGGCGCTCCTCGACGGCATCCAGTCCACCGTCCTCGGCGTCGAGGCCCTCGCCGTAGACGCGCAACTCCGCCGCCAGATCGTCGGCCTCGATCGCCAGCGCCCGCCAGCGCTCGCCCAGCGCGTCCAGCGCCGGATCGACCCCGTCGACGCCGTCCAGCAGCGCACCGGCCGACGCCAGCACACCAGCGACGCCGCCCTCGTCGGCCACGACCGCCTCGGCCGCCCCCAGCGCCGCACCGCGTAGCGCCTCGACGTGGCGCAGCCGATCGCGCCGCGCGGTCAGCTCCAGCTCCTCGGCCTCCGACGGCTCAGCCGCCTCGATCTCCGCCAACTCGAACTGCAGCAGATCCAGCTCACGATCCCGCGCGCCCGCGCGCTCGCGCAGATCCTCCAACGACCCCTCCAAAGAGCGCACACGCGCATGCAGCGTCGCATAACGGTCCCGCCGGCCCGCCTGGGCCGGACCGCACGCCGCATCCAGCAGCTCCAGCTGCGACGAGGCCAGCGTCAGCTTGCGGTGCTCGTGTTGGCCGTAGAACGCGATCAGCCCCTCGGCCGCCTCACGCAGGTCGGCCACCGACGCCGAGCGCCCGTTCAGGTACGCCCGCGTGCGTCCCTCCCCAGAGACCCGCCGCGCGAGCACTAACTCGTCCGCGTCGGGCGCGACCCGATCGCCGAGCAGTGTCCGCAACCCCGCAGGCAGGTCGAACACGCCCTCGACATAGGCCTCCGCCGCACCGGGGCGCACGATTCCCGACCGCGCGCGACCTCCGAGCAGCAGGTCCAGCGCATGGGCCAGCACGGTCTTGCCCGCGCCGGTCTCACCCGTCAGCACGTTCAAGCCGGGCGCGAGCCGCAGCTCGGCCCGCTCGATCAGCAGGAGGTTCTCGACACGCAGCTCATGGAGCACGGCGCAAGGTCTAACACCCCTGTCGGACGAACACGCGTTCGCACGCGATCTTGCGCCATCCCGTCGCAGATCCGCGACGAACCGCGCGTCCTACGACGCCAAGCGCCCGAACCGCTCCCGCACCCGCAGGTAGAACGACGACCCCGGCAACTGCGCCAGATCCGCCGCCTCGCTGACGAACCGCGACGCCAGTGCCTCCCCCGGGCCCAGCTCGCCCGCTGGCCGGCCGTCGATCGACACGTCGACCGGCTCCAGCGACCGGTTGTGGACCTCCAGCACGTCGGTCGGCGAGACCACCAGCGCCCGCGCCGTCAACGAGTGCGGAGCGATGAACGACACCACGTAGCCCTCCACGCCCCATGCGAGCACCGGGCCGCCGTTGGCCAGGTTGTAGCCCGTCGATCCTGCCGGCGTGGAGATCACCAGCCCGTCGCAGCGGACCTTGCCGACCTCCTGGCCGTCCACCACATAGGCCAGCGTCGCCACGCGCTCGCCGAGCTTGCGGTGAAAGGACACGTCGTTGATCGCCGCCTGCTCGCCACCGGGCGTCTCCAGCGCCAGCGCGGGCAGCGTCAACACGTCGAACTCGCCGCGAAACGCCTTGGTGAAGCCGTCGCCGACCTCGTCAGGGTCGATTGTCGCCAGGAACCCGACCTCGCCGAAGTTCACGGCGAACACCGGGACGCTCGTGCCGGCATAGCGGCGCAACGCGCGCAAGATCGTGCCATCGCCCCCGAGCACCACGCAGAGGTCGACATCATCGCTCAGCGGCGCATCCAGCTCGAGCCCCTCCGCCGCCACCAGACCATGCTTGCCGACCTCCTCACGATCGAAACGCAGGACGAACCCGGCATCGATCGCCGCCCGCCGCAGCGAGTCCAGCGCAGCCGCCGTCTGCCCCGGCCGGCCATGGGTCAACACGGTCGCGGTCTTCGGTGCGCTCATGAGGCCTCGACCGCCTCGACGGCCGTCGCGGCCGCGACGATCCCCTCGTCGTCCAACGCGCCTGCGCGCCCCGCCTCGGCCAGCCAGACGAAGGACTCCAGGTTGCCCTTGGGCCCCGGCAGGCCCGACGAGGCGAAGCCAAGGACCGAGGCGGCCGCGCCATCGCGCGCCGAACGGGCCACGGACACCAGCGCATCGCGGCGGTCGCCCGCCTCGCGGACCACACCCCCGCTGCCGATCTTGTCCCGCCCCACCTCGAACTGCGGCTTGATCATGGCCAACGCGTCGAACCCTTCAGAAGCGGTGCAGGCCAGCACCGCCGGCAGCACCTTGGACAAGGAGATGAACGACACGTCGGCGACCACGAGGTCCGGCCGATAGGGCAGCTCGTCGGCCGACATGCGGCGCGCGTTGGCGCGCTCGATCACCGTCACGCGCTCGTCGGTGCGCAGCGACCAATGCAGCTCACCGTAGGCAACGTCGTAGGCGACGACGTGCGCCGCCCCTTCCTGCAGCAAGAAGTCCGTGAAGCCCCCGGTCGAGGCCCCCACGTCCAGGGCCTGCCGTCCGGCGATCGAGATCCCGAACGCCGCCGCCGCGTTGGCCAGCTTCACACCCCCGCGCGAGACGAACCGCGGCCGCTCGTCGACCGCGATGACCACGTCCTCGGGCACGAGCTGCCCGGGCTTGGCCGCACGATCGCCACCCGTGCCCACCCGGACCTCGCCCGCCATGACGGACGCAGCCGCGCGCGAGCGCGAGTCAAACAGACCGCGCTGATGCAAGAGGGTGTCCAGCCGGACCTTGGCCACGAGGCCGACACCGTACCGTCGTCGCGCTCAAACACCCGAAACCGGGGCACGCAGACCCACTGTGTCCGTGATCACAGTGCGGTGCCTTGATCCGCGACATAGTGATTGCAGAGCGAACGAGACGGCCATCGGGACAGGCCGGCAGCACCAAGACTTCCCTCATCGCTCGCCGGCCCCGGCCGGTCCCACATACGACACATAGCAGTATCTCTCCTCCCCGAAACGGCCTGCCTCTCCCGGCGGGTCGTTTCATTTAAGCCACCGGTCGACGGACGCTCTACCGATTCTGTCGAGCTGCGCTCCAGAACTCGCGCGCAGCGGCCGACCACCAAAAGCGATGGCCGAGCATCTTGCTTTGGCGGCCACCGCGCCCCCCGCACCGCCGATCGCCTCAGACGTCGAGGTCCTCTTCGCGCGCCAGCCGATCCTGGACGCCGACAGTCGGCTGGCCGGCTACGAGCTGCTCTACCGTGGCGAGACCGGCGCCGAGAGCCCGCACGCCGCCACCTCGCGCGTCGCCGCCAGCGCCCTGAGCGACCTCGGCCTGCGCCAAGCCACCGGCGGCGCGCCCGCGTTCCTCAACGTCACCACCGAGTTCTTGCTCGCGATGGACCCGCTGCCCTTCGGCCCGGAGGGCGTCGTTCTGGAGATCGCGGCCGACCGCGTCCCCGACGAGCCACTGATCGAGCGCCTCGGCCGCCTGCGCCAGCACGGCTACATGCTCGCCCTGGACGGCTACGCCGGACAGCCCGCCGCCGAGCGGCTGCTGGACTTCGCCACGCTCGCCAAGGTCGACGCGCGCTCGATCGGCCCGGCGCAGCTGGTCGCGCTGGTCGCCAAGCTCCGCGGCCGCGGCCTGCGCCCCGTCGCCAACGGCGTCGACACGCACAACGATCACGACCACTGCGCCGACGCCGGCTTCGAGCTCTTCCAGGGCGACTTCGTCTGCCGCCCACGCGAGATCGTCGGCCACAACGTCCCGACGGCGTCGATCGGCGCGCTGCGCCTCGCCGCCGGGATCTCGGCCGCCGACACCAACATCGACGAGCTCGAGAAGGCAATCTCGCTCGATCCCGGCCTCAGCCTGCGGCTGCTCCGCTTCGTCAACAGCGCCGCGTTCTCGCTACGCCACCAGATCAAGTCCGTGCGCCAGGCGATCGTGCTGCTCGGCCCGCGCACCGTCCGCCAGTGGGCGATGCTCCTGCTGCTGTCGGGCATCGACGAGCAGCGCGGCCCCCTGCTGATCACCGCCTTGTCGCGCGGGCGCACCTGCGAGGCGATCGCCCGCCGTCTCGGCGCCGACGACCTCGACGCCTACTTCTTCACCGGCATGCTGTCGGTCGTCGACGCGCTGCTGGACCAGCCGATGGAGGAGGCGATCCGCGGCCTGCCACTGTCCGAAGACGTCATCGCCGCCCTGATCGACCGCGCCGGCGGCAAAGGCCGCACGCTGACGATGGCCGAGGCGTGCGAACGCGGAGCCTGGGACGACGCCGCGCTGCCGAACCTCGACGCCGGCGCGCTTGCGGTGCTGCACGTCGAGGCCCTGGCCTGGGCCGACGGCACCGCCGCCGGGCTCACGTAGCGCTTAGACGCGTTCGCGCGCGCCCGCGGCCAGCCACGTCAGCAGCTCGCGCGCCGCGTCAACCACGCCGCCCCAGCGCGCGAAGCCGTGGACCATGTCCTCGAAGACGCGGGACTCGACGGGCACACCGGCATCGCGGAGCACCCGAGCGAGCGCGAGCCCGTCGTCGCGCAGTGGGTCCTGCCCAGCAACCGCGATCCAGGCCGGCGGCAGGCCGTCCCAGTCGGTGGCCAGCAACGGCGCGGCGTCCGGATCGCCTTCGCCCGCACCGTCCAGATAGAAGCCCCAGCACCGCTCCATGTCGGCGCGGGTGAGCATCGGACCTTCCGCGAACGACCTGTAGGACTCGCTGTCCAGCGACGGATCCAAAGCGGGATAGGCCAACAGCAACGCGCGCAACGCCGGCAGCCCGTCGCTGCGCGCGTGGCGCGCCGCGACGACCGCCAGTTGCCCGCCCGCGCTGTCGCCACCGAGCACGACCCGCGCCGGGTCGATCGCCAGCTGTTCGGCGCCCGCGGCAGACCGCGCCCACCCCACGACCGCGTCGGCATCGCCGATCTGCACCGGCCAGTGGTACTCGGGCGCCAGCCGGTACTCCACCAACAACACCTTCATCCCCGACGCATTCGCGAGCGTCCGCGCAACGCGGTCGAACGTCGGGATGTCACCGACGTACCACCCGCCACCATGCAACCACACCAACAACCCGTCGGTCTCGGGGAAGTGCTGCGGCGCGTACAAGCGCGCCGCCAGCCGCGCCTCCCCGCTGGGTACCACGAGGTCGACCGCCGAGGCCACCGGCTCGGCCGCGCCCCCGAGCCGCAGCGTCGCATCGAGATACGCCGCCCGCTCGGCCGCCAGGTCAGCCGGCGCGGGCTCGCCCTCGCCGGCCATCGCCTCCAGCAGCGCCCGGACCTGCGGATGGACGGCGTCCAGCCCGTCGTCGCGGTCCGCGACCAACCGGGACTACGCCTCCGAGAGCACTTCGCCACGGCCCGCGAACAGCGCGGCCTCGACGCGGCGGGCGATGTCGCGACCGGTGAAGCCGACCTCGGCGTGCAGCAGCGCGGGCTTGCCGTGCGTGACATAGCGATCGGGCAGCCCGACCCGCAGGATCCGCGGCATCGCGACGGCCGCGTCGTTCAAGGCCTCCCACACCGCCGAGCCGAAGCCCCCTGCCAGCACGCCCTCTTCGACCGTGACCAGCAGCTCGTGGTCGGCGGCCAGCGTCGTCATCAGCTCGAGGTCCAGCGGCTTGGCGAAGCGCGCGTCGGCCACCGTGACCTCCAGCCCACCCTCAGCGAGCAGGTCAGCGGCCTCCAGCGCCTTGCCGACGCCGCTGCCGTAGCCGACCAGCGCGACCCGGGTCCCCTCGCGCAGGACCTCACCCCGACCGACCGGGATCGCCCGCACGTCGCGCAGATCGGGCAACGCGACGCCCACACCCTCGCCACGCGGGTACCGAAGACCGAACGGCCCGCCCTGCGTCAGGGCGGTGCGCAGCAGGTGCTTGAGCTGCGCCTCGTCGCGCGGCGCGGCGAGCGTGATGTTCGGCAGGCAGCGCAGGTAGGCGATGTCGAAGACGCCGTGGTGCGTCGGCCCGTCGTCGCCGACCAGGCCGGCGCGGTCCATCACGAAGGTGACGTCGAGCTCCTGGAGGCAGACGTCGTGGACGATCTGGTCGAAGGCACGCTGCAGGAACGTCGAGTAGATCGCGCAGACGGGCTTGGCGCCCTCAAGCGCCAACCCCGCAGCGAACAGCACCGCCTGCTGCTCGGCGATGCCGACGTCGAAGTAGTGCTCGGGCTCGGCCTTCTGCAGGATGTTCAGCCCGGTGCCGGAGTTCATCGCGGCGGTGATCCCGACGACGCGGCGGTCGCGGCGCACCTCGTCGACGAGCGCGTCGCCGAAGACCTGCGTGTACTGCGGCGGTGCGGCCTGCGCGGCGGCGACCTTCTCGGGAGTCGGCTTGGCCACCACCGTCGGGACGCGGTTGGTGATGGACTTGGGCTTGGCGGCATGCCACTTCTCCATGCCCTCCAATCCGCCGTCCTCAGCGGGAGTGAAGCCCTTGCCCTTGACCGTCGCGGTGTGGACGACGACGGGGCGGCCGGCCTCCAGCGCGGCGCGCAGCGCCAGGCGCAATGCCCGTACGTCATGACCGTCGATGACGCCCATGTAGGCCCAGTCCAGCTCCTCCCAGAAGAGTCCCGGCGCCCAGAACGACTTGATCGACTCCTTGAGCTGGGGCCCGAGGCGGTCGAACGCCGCGCCGATGCCGCCGGGCAGCGTCGTCAGCTTCTCCTCGACACCCTCGCGGGCGTGCCACAGCTTGGGGTTGAGCCGGACGCGGTTGAAGTAGCGCGACAGCGCGCCGACGTTCGGCGCGATCGACATCCCGTTGTCGTTGAGGACGACGACGATCGGCGTGCCCAGGCCGCCGGCCTGGTGGATGGCCTCGAACGCGACGCCGCCGGTCATGGCGCCATCGCCGATCACCGCGACGACCTTGCCCGCGTCGACATCCCCCGCGAGCTTCATGCCCTCCTTGAGCCCGACGGCGTAGCCGATCGAGGTCGACGCGTGGCCCGCGCCCATGATGTCGTGCTCGGACTCGCCGATTGAGCAGAACGGCGCGAGGCCCTCGTACTGGCGGATCGTCGAGAGCTCGTCGCGGCGGCCGGTGAGGATCTTGTGCGGGTAGGCCTGGTGGCCGACGTCCCAGAGGATCTTGTCCTTGGGCGAGTCCAGCAGCGAGTGCAGCGCGACCGTGACCTCGCACATCCCGAGGTTGGCGCCGAAGTGGCCGCCGATCTCGCCGACCGTGTCGATGATGTGCTCCCGGACCTCCTGGGCGACCTGCTGGAGCTCGTCCTCCGAGAGGCCGTGGAGGTCCTGCGGGCGGTCGATGCGATCCAGGAGGCGGTCAGGTGAGGTCATGAAGTCCGGGTGAAGATGAAGTCGGTGATCTGCTCAAGCTCAGCCGCGCCCTGCGGAGCGCAACCGGAAAGGGTAGCTCTGGCGGTGGCATGGCACCCGGCCGCGAGCTTTCTGGCGCCGTCGAGCCCGTACTCGGTGACGTAGGTGCGCTTGCCGTGGCGCTCGTCGCTGCCCTGTGGCTTGCCCAATCCCTCGTCAGTACCCGTCACGTCCAGGATGTCATCGACGATCTGAAACAGAACGCCGAGCTCACCGGCGAAGCGGCGCCATCCGACAGTCGTCTCGGCCTCCTCGGGCGCGCCCGCGAGCAGCAGCACGCAGATGACCGAAGCGCCGATCAGGCGGCCGGTCTTGAGTTCGTGCAGCCGCCGCAGGTCATCAGGCGTGTCGCTGATGCCGGCGACGTCGAGGTACTGGCCGCCGACCATGCCGTCGACGCCCGTAGCCCCCGCGAGCTCGCGCGCGGCAGCCAGGACGCGGCCCGACTCCCCCGGCTGGGCGGTCAGCAGGTGGCGGAAGGCCTCGGCATAGAGCGCGTCGCCGGCCAGGATCGCGACGTCCTCGCCGAACTTGACGTGGCAGGTCGGGCGCCCACGGCGCAACGCGTCGTCGTCCATCGCCGGGAGATCGTCGTGGATCAGCGAGTAGGTGTGGATGAGCTCCAGCGCCGCGGCGAGCGGCAGGACCGACGCGGTGTCGAGGCCGACGGCGTCGGCGGTCGCCAGCGCGAGCACCGGCCGGATCCGCTTGCCGCCCGCGAGCAGGCTGTAGCGCATCGCCTCCTCGAGGCCATCGGTCCGCGGCGCGCGGCTGGGAAAGCGCAGGGCATCCAGGTAGACGTCGACCTGGGCGCGGAGGTGGTCGGGGTAGACCACGGTGGTCGCCGTCGCGCTCAGAGCAGGTGGTCCTGGCCGGGATGGGGCTCAGCCGCCGCGACCCGCGAAAGGCGGTCGAGCTCGGCGGAGGCCTGCGACGCGAGCGACGCGGCGTCCTCGACCAGCGTGGCGGCCGCGTCCGGGGAGACGTCACCCGAGCGCAGCTGCTCGGCGGTGCGCTCCAGGCGGATGACCAGCGCGTCGAGCTGGGATGCGGCGTCGTCGGTGGTGCTCACGCCGCCATTGTGCCGCAGCGGCCGGGTGGGACGCCGCTCAGGCGCCGTCGACCGCGGGGTCGGCGGCGGCGCGCTGCTCGCGCAGGGCCGCGGCGAGGATGCCGTTGACGAAGCCGGGCGCGTCGGCGCCGCAGAACTCCTTGGCGACCTCGACGGCCTCGTCGATGGCGCCCTCGGCCGGGATCGGCGTGTCGCCCGGCACGGCGTCGGGGTGGATCATCTCCAGCAGCGCGATCCGCATGATCGCCTTCTCCAGCGGCGCGATGCGGTCGATCGTCCAGCCCTTGGCGTGGCGCTCGATCACGCCATCAAGGTCGGCGGCGTAGTCGGAGGAGGCGTAGGCCAGCGCCCGCGTGAACTCGGAGGCGTCGCGCTCGAAGAGGTCGTCCAGCTCACGGCTGGTGACGTCGTGCTGGTAGAGGGCGAACGCGGCGGCGCGGCGCTGGTCGGTGCGGCGGGACATGCGAGCTGTCGCGCTAGACGCGCGACATGTACTCCCCGGTCTCGGTCTGGATCTTCACGCGATCGCCGATGTTGACGAACAGCGGCACCTGAATCGTCGCGCCGGTCTCGACCGTCGCGGGCTTGTTGCCGCCGCCGGACGCGGTGTCGCCACGCAGGCCCGGCTCGGTCTCGGTGACCTCGAGCTCGACCGAGGAGGGCAGCTGGATCGAGGAGGGCTGGCCGTCCATGAAGACCACGTCGACCTCGTCTGAGGGCTTGGTCCAGCGCAGCGTGTCGGCCAGGCCGGCCGCCGGCACCGCCATCTGCTCGTAGGACTCGGTGTCCATGAAGTGCGCGTCGCTCTCATCGGAGTAGAGGAACTGCATCTTGCGCGCCTCGGTCCGAACGGCCCGGAACTTCTCGCCCGCGCGGAAGGTCTTGTCGATGACGTTGCCGTCCGTCGTGCGCCGCAGCTTGGTCCGCACGAACGCCGGCCCCTTGCCGGGCTTGACGTGCTGGAACTCGACGACCTTGTAGATCGTGCCGTCGACCTCGATGTGGTTGCCGTTCTTCAGTTGGTTGGTCGAGATCAAGTTAAGGGCCTTGCTTTGCGGGCGGACAGGGCGCGGGCGAGCAGCCGGCGCGACACCGAATGGTAGGCGCCATCGGCATTCGCCTGCGGCCTCACACCCGCCGCACCGTCGCGTATCGTCGCGCCATGGGCCGTCCGACCTTCCCGCTGATCGTCCACGACGACGAGCGCACCGTGTTACGGACCGCCCTCAAGGCCTTCCGTGATGACCTCGGTCACGCCGAGCACCGGGTCGCCGCCGTGCTCGACGGCTTGCTCGCCCGCATCCCCGAGGTCGAGGCCACCCCGCTCGCCCTCGACGCCGCCGACATGAAGGTCACCTGGAGCGCGCTGCACACCCTGCTGGACGGCACGACCCGCGACCAGGAGGAGGAGCGCGGCCACCTCCGCGCGCTGCTGGATCGCCTGCCCGGCGAGCACGACATCCGCGCGATCGACCTCGACACCGAGCTGGAGCGCCGCGGCTGAGATCCGCCGCGGAGTTCGTCACCATGTCGGGGTGACGAAGAAGGGGGACACGAGCGCCGCCGAGCGCATCGCCGAGCTGTCAGGCCGGGTCAAGGAGCTCAACGACGCCTACTACGGCGACGGCGATTCGCCGATCCCGGATGCCGACTACGACGCGCTCAAAGACGAGCTCGCGGCCCTCGTCGCCGAGCATCCGGAGCTCGAGCCCGCCGACAGCCCGCTAGGCAAGGTCAACGCGCCCGAGCACCTCACGGGCCCGACGATCCGCCACGCGCGACCGATGCTCTCGCTGGCCAAGGCGAGCACCGAGGAGGCGATCCGGACCTTCTGCGCCCGCTTCGAGGGTCAGGCGTTCCGGGTCTCGGAGAAGCTCGACGGCCTGTCGCTCTCCGTCGTCTATGAGGACGGCAAGCTCGACTACGTCGCCACACGCGGGACCGGGACCGTCGGCGAGCTCGTGACCGACAAGGCTCGCTGGGTCATCCCCGAGCTGCCGAAGAAGATCCGCTTCAAGGGCCGGATCGAGGTGCGCGGCGAGGCGCTGATGCCGCGCTCCACCTGGCAGGCCTACAACGACACCCATCCCGACAAGCCGCTGACCAACCCGCGCAATGGCGCGGCGGGCACCCTGATGCAGAAGGACCCCGAGGCGGCGGCCACCGCTGGGCGCCTGCTGCGCTTCTTCGCCTTCGGCGCCGAACGCGGCGCAGGCGACGAGCTCGACCCGGAGGCGCTGGGGATCGAGCTGGCCCAGCAGACGATCTGCGACGACGCCGACGCGGTCATCGCCGCCATCCATGCCATCGGTGAGCGCCGCGACAAGCTCGACTACGACATCGATGGCGCCGTGATCCGCCTCCACGAGCCGTCAGCCTTCGAGGCGGCGGGCTTCAACAGCGCCGAGCCACGCGGCGCGATCGCCTTCAAGTACCCGCCCGAGGAGAAGCTGACCAAGCTGCTGGCGGTCGAGTGGCAAGTCGGCAAGGTCGGGCGGATCGCGCCGCGCGCGAAGGTCAAGCCGGTGTTCGTCGGCGGCGTCACCGTCGAGAACATCACCTTGCACAACCCGCGCCTGATCCGGGAGCGCGACCTGCGCATCGGCGACACGGTCGCGGTCGTCCGACGCGGGGACGTCATCCCGTTCGCGGGCCGCTCGATCCCCGAGGATCGCGACGGCAGCGAGCAGGTCATCGAGCCGCCGACGCATTGTCCGTCCTGCGATACCGAGCTGGAGGTCCGGGGCACCGGCGAGGAACGCTGGTGTCCGAACCTGCAGTGCCCGGCGCAGATCACGCGCCGGCTGATGCACTGGGCGTCGCGGCCGGCGGCCGACATGGAGGGCGTCGGCGACGTCTGGATCGAGAAGCTGGCCGAGGAGGGCGTGCTCAAGACCCGCAGCGACTTCTACACCTTGACCGCCAAGAAGTTGATGACCTACGAGCGCATGGGCGAGGTGTCGGCCAAGAACATGGTGGACTCGATCGAGCGCTCCAAGGGGCTCGGCCTGCGCCGCGCGCTGTTCGGCTTCGCGATCCCCATGGCCTCCGACGGCACGGCCAAGCGCTTCTGCCTGGCCGGCTACGAGCGCATCGAGGAGATCGCGGAGGCCACCGTCGAGGACCTCGTCGCGATCCGCGACATCGGCGAGAAGGTCGCCGAGAGCGTCGTCGCGTTCTTCGAGCGCCCCGAGGTGATCGAGGAGATCGCGGCGCTGCGCGCCCACGGCGTCGACCTCGACGTCCACGACGAGGACCGCCCCGTCGACGTCGCCGCGGCGGCCGACTCGCCGCTGAAGGGCAAGTCGGTGGTGATCACCGGCGCCTTCACCGACCCGCGCTCGGGCGCGAAGGTCAGCCGCCCGGAGGTCACGCGCATGGTCGAGCAGGCCGCCGCGACGACCGCGTCCTCGGTCTCGGCGAGCACCGACTACCTGCTCGCCGGCGCCAACACCGGCGCGTCGAAGACCGCGAAGGCCGACAAGCTCGGTGTGACGGTCGTCGAGCAGGACGAGCTGTGGCGCTGGCTCGCCGAGGCCGGCGTGGCCTGAGCCCGACGGGTCTAGGCTCGCACCGGCAAGGCGTACATCTTGCGCTCGTAGTCGGCGAGCATGCGCGTGGCCGAGAACATCGGCGCCAGCGTCCGCAGCGAGGCGCGCATGCGGCGCACCCAGGCGCCGTCGCCGGCGTAGAACTCCGGGACGATCTCGTCCTCCAGCAGGCGGTAGAGCGTGGCGGCGTCGCGGGCGTCTTGGGCTTGGTGGTCGGCGTCGACCTCACCGGGCAGCGCCCACCCGTTGGCCCCGTCGTAGGCCTCGGCCCACCAGCCGTCCAACACCGACAGCTGCAATCCGCCGTTGAGCACCGACTTCATGCCGCTGGTCCCGGATGCCTCCAGCGGCGGGCGCGGGAGGTTGGCCCAGACGTCGCAGCCGCCGACCAGCCGCGCGGCGCTGGCAAGGTCGTAGTCGGCGAGGAAGACGACGCGGCCTTGTGTCCCCTCTGCCCCGCGCAGGTGCAGCAGCTGCTGGATGAGCTGCTTGCCGGGCTCGTCCTTGGGGTGCGCCTTGCCGGCGATGATCAGCTGCACGGGCCGGTCGCCGCGCAGCAGGCTCAGCGCGCGCTGCGCGTCGTGGACCATCAGCCCCAGGCGCTTGTAGGTGGCGACGCGGCGGGCGAAGCCGATCGTCAGCACGTCGGGGTCGAAGGCCACCTCGCCGGCCTCGACGAACGACCGTTCCTCCCCGCGCCCGAGCCGGTCGCGCGGGATCCGCTCGCGGACGAGGTCGACGAGCGCGGCGCGCTGCTGGCGGCGCACGGCCAGCAGCACCTCGTCGCCGATCGCCTCCACGCCCGCCCATGTCTGTGGGTCGGCGGCGCGCGTGATCCAGCCGTCGCCGAGGTGCTCGTCAAGCAACGCGCGCATCGGGCGGCCGAGCCAGGTCGGCACGTGCACGCCGTTGGTCACGTGGGTGATCGGCACGTCGGCCGGCGAGCGGTCTGGCCAGAGCTCCTGCCACATCTCGCGGGCGACCTCGCCGTGGCGACGGCTGACCGCGTTGGTCGCGCGGGACGTCCGGATCGCCAGCTGGGTGATCCCGAACGGCTCGTGGTGGTCCTCAGGATGGGTGCGGCCGAGCGCCAGGACGGCGTCCTCGTCGAGATGACGCCCGTTGATCAGGGGCTCCAGCAGCGCGCCGACCTCGGAGCCCGGGTAGGCGTCGTTGCCGGCGGGCACCGGCGTGTGCGTCGTGAAGACGGTGTGCGCACGGCTGCGCTCGACGATTTCCTCGAGCGTCGCGCCCGGCTCCTCTAGCGCACCAAACGCGGCATGGCCCTCGTTGAGGTGGATCACCTCGGGCTCGACGCCGAGTGCCGCCAGCGCGCGACGGCCGCCGACGCCGAGCAAGGCATATTGGTTGAGTCGCACCTCCGGCGAGCCGACGTAGAGCTGCGACGTCGTCCAGCGGGCGAAGGCGGAGTTCTCGGGGCGCTCCGCGTCGAGCAGCAGCAGCGGGACGCGGCCGACGTCGACGCGCCAGATCTGGGCGACGATCTCCTCGTCGTGGGTTGGGACGGTGACCGTCACGGGCGCGCCGTCCTCGCCGCGAATGAGCGCGGCCGGCAGCCGGTCAGGGTCGGTGTCGAGCCAGTACTCGCGCTGCCAGCCAGTGAGGTCGATCCGCTGGCGGAAGTAGCCCTGGCGGTAGAGCAGGCCGATCGCGACGAACGGCAGCGCGCGGTCTGACGCCTCCTTGACGAGGTCGCCGGCCAGCGCGCCGAGGCCGCCGGAGTAGACGGGCAGCGAGGCGTGGATGGCGTACTCGGCGCAGAAGTAGGCGACAGGGCCGCCGTCGCGCGAGGGCGGTGCCGCGCGATGCTCGGCCAGGCGCCGATCCAGCGCAGCGGCACGCTGCAGCAGCGACGCGTCGGAGGCGGCCGCCTGCAGCCGGTCCGTCGTGGCCTCCTGGAGCAGCCGCACGGGGTTGGCGCCACAGGCGATCCAGCGCTCGCGATCGACCGCGGCGAACACGTCGGGGCCTTCGGGATCCCACGACCAGGCGTAGTCGTAGGCCACGCGCGCCAGCACCTCCAGCTCGGCGGGCAGCCGGACAGCCAACCCAGCGATCGCGCGGTCGATGTCGCGGCGTCCAGCGTCGATCATGGGTTGCGCTTTACCCCCTGTCGCCACCAAGACACGCGAAGAAGCCTAGGAGCTGTCCCAACTCGGATCCGGACGGCGCAACCAGGCCCGTACCTCGGCGGCAAGGACGACCGGCTCACCGACGGACGTGAAGCCCATGACGGGCAGCTCCTCGCGGGCGATGGCGGTGGCCAGCCAGGACTCCTCGACGTCGAGCCACTCGGCGACGTCGCAGGGACGCAGGAGCGCGTCGTCTGGCGGCTCGGCGCTCGTCACGTCCGCGGCGGCGGTTCCGGAAAGGGGACGGGAGGCTGCGGGACGGCGGCGAGCCGCTCGTGCAGGCGGTCGCGCAGCTCGTCGGGCGAGACCTCGGCGGTCGCGCGGCGACGGCGGGCGACGACGACGCCGGTGGCGGCGACGCCCGCCAGCCCGGCCAATCCGACGAGCTTCCAGCGGTTGAGCATCCGCCTGCGTAGGTTACGGACGGTGACCGATGCGGTGTTGCACCTCGCTGACGCCGTCGCCACGGCGGCGACCGGCGACATCTGGCTCTTCCGTGGCCGCACGTTCGCCGACCGCGCGATCCAGACGGTCACCAACAGCCCGGTCAACCACGTCGGCATGGCGGTCGCGATCGACGATCTCCCGCCGCTGCTCTGGCACGCCGAGCTGGGCAAGTCGCTACCGGATGTCTGGACGGGCCAGCGCCAGCGCGGCGTCCAACTGCACGTGCTCGCCGACGCGGTCGGCACCTGGGGCGCGCGCTACGGCCAGCGCGCGTGGGTCCGGCAGCTCGAAGGCACCATCGGCCGTGAGCACGAGGACCGGCTGATGGAGACCATCGCGCGCTTCGACGGCCGTGCCTTCCCAACGACGCCGGGCCTCCTGCGCCAGTGGCTGACCGGCCGCGTGCGGCGCCGTGACACGGCGCTGGAGACGATCTACTGCGCCGAGCTGGTCGCGACCACCTACCAGCACATGGGCCTGTTGCCCAAGCGACGTCCCGCGTCCTGGTATGACCCGGGCAAGTTCTGGAGCGGGGACCGGATCGACCTCGTCGCGCCCTTCGCGCTGCAGGGCGAGGTCGCCGTCATCTGAGAACCGGCAGGATGCGGGGCGGATGGCCGTCGCCCGCAACCTCGTCAACCTGAAGTCCGTCGACAAGGGCTATGGCAGCCGCTCGGTGCTGCGCGACGTCACGCTGGGCGTCAGCGCGGGCGACCGCATCGGCATCGTCGGGCGCAACGGCGACGGCAAGTCGACGCTGCTGGCGCTGATCTCCGGCGCCGAGGAGGCCGACGGCGGCATGGTGACGCGCGCGGGCGACCTCGATCTCGGCATCCTCGGCCAGGGCGACGAGCTCGACGAGGCCCAGACGATCCGCCACGAGCTGGTCGGTGGCCGCGCCGACCATGAATGGGCCGCCGACGCGCGCTTCAGATCGGTGCTCGACGGCTTGCTCGGTGGCGTCGACATCACGCGCTTCCCCCAAGGACTCGACACCGTGATCGCCCCGCTGAGCGGCGGCGAGCGGCGCCGGATCGCGTTAGCCAAGACGCTGCTGGACAACCCCGAGCTGCTACTGCTCGACGAGCCGACCAACCATCTTGATGTGGAAGGCGTCGACTGGCTGGCTCACCACCTCGCGGCCCGGCGCGGGACGCTGCTGGTCGTCACGCACGACCGCTGGTTCCTGGACGCCGTGTGCACGGCGACGTGGGAGGTCAGCGACACGACCGTGCACCAGTACGAGGGCGGCTACGCGGCCTACGTGCTGGCGCGCGCCGAGCGCGACCGGCAGGCCGCCGCGCGCGAGGATCGCCGCCAGCAGCTGATGCGCAAGGAGCTGGCGTGGCTGCGGCGCGGGCCGCCGGCGCGGACGTCGAAGCCGAAGTTCCGGATCGAGGCGGCCAACGCGCTGATCGCCGATGAGCCCGAGGCCCGCGATGCCGCCGAGCTGCTGCGCTTCGCCGGACGGCGGCTGGGCGACAAGGTGCTCGACGCGGAGGACATCATGGTGTCCTACGGCGACCGGCCGGTCCTGCGCCGCGTGACCTGGCGGCTAGGCCCGGGCGACCGCGTCGCCCTGGTCGGCGTCAACGGCTCGGGCAAGACGTCGTTGTTGAAGGTCTTGAGCGGCGCGCTGGTGCCGACCGGCGGCGCAGTCGACCGCGGTCAGACCGTGCGGCTCGCGGTGCTCTCACAGGACACGGCCGAGATCCCGGGTCACCTGCGGGTCCTGGAGTCGCTGGAGGAGGTCCGTGGCCGTGCGACGCTGGCCGACGGCGTGGAGATCACCGCCGGGATGCTCGCCGAGCGCTTCGGGTTCCGTGGCGACCGGGCGCGCACGTTGGTGCGCGACCTCAGCGGCGGTGAGCGCCGGCGGCTGCAGTTGATGCGGTTGCTCATGGACGAGCCCAACGTGTTGTTGTTGGACGAGCCGACCAACGACCTGGACATCGACACGCTCACCGCGCTGGAGGATCTGCTCGACGGCTGGCCGGGGACGCTGGTCGTGGTCAGCCACGACCGCTACTTCGTCGAGCGCGTCTGCGACGACGTCTACGCCTTGATGGGCGACGGGGCGATCCGCCATCTGCCGGGCGGGATCGACCAGTACCTGGAGCTGCGCCACGCGGCCGACGCGGCGAACGCCACAGCGGCTTCGCACAGCGCCGCGGCGACGACAGCCGCCGCTCCCCCACCCTCCGGCGCCGTGCTGCGTGCGGCACGCAAGGAGATCGCCCGGCTGGAGCGCGCTCTGGACAAGCTCACCGCGCGCGAGGCCGAGCTCCACGACAAGATGGCCGCCGCGGCGACCGATCACGGTCGTCTTCGCGAGCTCGACGCCGAACTGCAGACGCTGGCCGCCGAGCGCGACGAGCTCGAGGCCGCCTGGCTGGAGGCCTCGGAGGCGCTGGAAGGCAGCTAGCGGCCGAGCGTGCGCTCGAGCTCGTGTGCCGCCCGCGGCAGGCTGCCGAGCAGCGCGCGGGTCTCGGAGATGCCGGCGCGCACCTCGGCGTCGCCGACCTCGACCGGCAGCATCGAGTCCTGCAGCTCGGCGAGCTCGGCATCGGCGCGCTGGATCGCCTCGACCGCGTGGTCGATGTGCCCACGGGCGCCGGAGGCGTGGCCGGCGGCGCCGATCGCGAACGAGCGCGGCGGGAAGCGATGGCGCTCGGCGAACTCGCCGTAGGTGCGCTTGGCGCGCGCCGAGGCAGCCTGCGCGGGCCGGAACAGCAGCTCCTCCAGGCGGTCGGCGGTCTGGTCGTCGAGCAGCTCATAGGCCTCGCCGAGCATCGCGATCGCCATGCCGATCGCCTCGGTCGCACTGCCCAGCTCGTCCAGCAGCTGCTGCCGGCCCTCCAGGTTGGTGTACGCCATTGCCCGCCAGCCTACGCGGTAGCGTCCCGGACATGGCCAAGCGCTCCGGCTCCGGCGACATGGTGTGGTCGAGCACCGACGGCGACCTGCGCCGTGCCCGGGATCCGAAGACGGTCGCGCGCAAGACGGAAGGACCTGTCAAGGTGCGCCGCGAGACCGCCGGACGCAAGGGCAAGACGGTCACCACCGTGTTCAACCTGCCGCTCAACGACGTCGAGATCCGCGAGCTCGCCGGCAAGCTCAAGAAGCGCTGCGGCGTCGGCGGCTCCTCCTCCAAGGACGGCATCATCGAGCTCCAGGGCGACCACCGCGACACGGTCCTCGAGGTCCTCCGCGCCGAGGGCCTGACCGCGGTCCTCGCGGGCGGCTGAGCCAGGCCGGCACGTCAACGCCCGCTATGCACTTGCGCAAGTCGTGCCGGCGGCCGGCAGCGCGGATCCCGAGGCGACACGCAACCTAGAACGGGATGTCGTCGTCAGCTGGCGTCAGCGCGGCAGCGGGCGGCGTCGCGGGAGGCTGAGGCCAGCCGCTATAGATCTCGTGAAGCCACTTGGACTTTGGCCTGCCGAGAGACGACGCCGCCCAAGACCGCAACCCGCTGTCGGGCAATCTGAAGACCACCACACCGGCTGAAGATAGGCCGAGAACCGGCATGATGATGTCGCGCCAATATGCGGCCGTCTGCCCGTCCACGATCCAAACATCCGGCATCTCGTGCCACCACACTTCCGTGTGCGCCTTGACGATCGTCTGCACAGCGTCTCTCTGCAGGTTGTTCGCACCGTCGAGGATGACGAGATGCGGAGTCTTGACAGCATCGAGCTTCTCAGCGGTCATCGCTGCTCCACGTCGCCGCTGTATTGATCTGGAGTGCCGACCTCGCTCGCGGTGCCGACGATCGCTCCCGCGCCCCCCACGAGTTCGACGCGCTCACCCTCGGAACTGCTTCCCAGGGTCAACCGCTGGATCGCCTCGTACTCGGGTCCCGAAACGTTCGTGAGCATGAGGCCTGCCGGATTCGTATCGGCACGGAAAAACACTCCAATCATCGTGACCACGGCAATGACGATGATCAGCACCATCAAGGGGATGATCAGCCATGCCGAGTCACTGCCGATGAGTGCAACGCAAAGAACGACGGTGCCGGTGAACATCACGGTCGTCATCCCGAAGAGAAAGCCGAGAATGTTGCGTGGCTGCGATCGTCGCCGAACGATGAGCTCAGCGACTTGGGGCGGGATCACCGGCGACATTGGCTCAGCGAACGTTATACCGGTAGTCGGACTGCCGATTCGTTGTGGTGCAGGCGCCAATGCCTTCCAGCAGCAAACATCATCGCTCACCGGCGGCTGACAAGCCGGATTGGCAGGCCGCTGGGCGCGCGACGCGCCGCCGGCGGCTACCGTGCCCGGCCATGGCCCCCAACGAGAAGCCCCAGGTCGAGGTCCCCAGCGACCAGCCGCCGTCCTACCAGCTCGAGCTCGACGACCTCGAAGTCGGCGAAGGCGAGGAGGCCGCCGCCGGCCACATCGTCGAAGTCCACTACGTCGGTGTGTCGTGGCAGACCGGCAAGCAGTTCGACGCCTCGTGGGATCGGGGCGACACCTTCAAGTTCGGCCTCGGCAAGGGCCAGGTCATCGCCGGCTGGGACCAGGGCGTGGCCGGGATGAAGGTCGGCGGCCGGCGCCGGATCACGATCCCGCCGAACCTCGCCTACGGCAAGCGCGGCGCCGGCGGGGTCATCGGCCCCGACGAGACGCTCGTCTTCGTCGTCGATCTCATCGGGCTGCGCTAGCGAGCATCGTCGGCCGTGGCCCAGCGCCGATCACTGCAGGTCCTTGCCGTGATCGTGTCGATCGCAGTGCTCGGCGCGATCGGCCTCCTCGTGCATCCCGTCCACGAGGCGGTGGGCCACGCGGCCTCAGGCGACACGACGGCGCTGCGCCAGCAGCTGCGCGGCACGGGCGCGGCCGGTGTCATGTTGCTGTACGCCTTGATGATGCTCCACATCGTGCTGCTGTTCCCGGCCGAGGTCATCAACATGGTCGCCGGGTTCACCTACGGGATCCCGATCGCGATGGTGATCTGCGTCAGTGGATGGTTCATCTCGGCGATGGGCACCTACGCGCTGGGCCGGATCGCGGGCCGGCCGATCGTCGCGAAGCTGGCCGGCGCCGAGCGACTGGCATCGGCCGAAGCGTTGATGGAGCGCGGCGGCGTGCCGGCGCTGCTGCTCCTGCGGCTGCTGCCGATCGTGCCCTTCAGCGGGGTGGGCTATGTGGCGGGCGCGACGCACGTGCCGGTCGGGCGCTTTGCCTGGACGAGCGCGGTCGGCGCGATCCCGCTGATCGTGCTCGGGGTCGTGCTCGGCTCACGGCTGGAGCACTTCTCCTTCACCGACCCGCTGCTCTGGGCCGTCCTTGCGGGCTTCGCCGCGCTGGTCGCGATCTCGCACCCGCTGACCCGCCGCTGGCAGCGCTCGCGCCGGGTGCCGGAGCCCGAACCCGAGCGGGCCTAGCCGCGGCGCTGCTCGCGCTCGGCCTCGAAGCGGCGCCGGTCGCGCTTGGTCGGCCTGCCCCCGCGGTCGGGGTCGTGCGCGGGCGCCGATGCCGCCTCCAAGCGCCGCTGCTCGGCGTAGGCGGCGCGGCCGGCCTTGCTCTCGGCGGTCTCGTCGTACAACGTCGCGGCGACGGTCGCCGAGCCACGGCGCTCGGCGGTGGCCTTGATCAGCACCGTGATCTTGACCGGCCCGGTTGACAGCTCCAGCCGGTCGCCCGGACCGACGTCCTTGCTCGGCTTCACCGCGCGGCCGTTGACGTGGACGCGCCCGCCCTTGACCGCGTCAGAGCCGAGCGCGCGCGTCTTGACCAAGCGCGCGGCCCACAGCCACTTGTCGACCCGGACGGGCTGAGCGCTGTCATGCATCGACGCCCATCCTGGCACCATCTGAGACCGTGTCCGACGACGTCCTGGAGATCGCCACGCCGCACGGCCCGGCGCGCGCGCACCTCCGACACGCCACGCAGCCGCGAGCAGCGCTGCTGCTCGGCCACGGCGCGGGCGGCTCGGTCCAGGCGCCCGACCTGCTCGCCGCCACCGACGCGGCGGTGGCGACCGGCGTGAGCGTCGCTCGGATCGAGCAGCCCTACCGCGTCGCCGGCCGCCGATCGGCGCCCCCAGCGCCCAAGCTCGACGAGGCGTGGCTGGCCATCCACGCGGCGCTGGCCACCGCCGACGGCGCGCCGCTCGCCGGCCTGCCGCTGCTCAGCGGCGGCCGCTCCTCCGGCGCGCGCGTCGCCTGCCGGACCGCCACGGCGATCGCCGCCACCGGCGTCCTCTGCCTCGCCTTCCCGCTCCATCCGCCGCAGCGCAAGACGGATGCCGAGCGCAAGACGCGGCTGCCCGAGCTCGATGCCGTGACCGTCCCGGTCCTCATCATCCAAGGCGACCGCGACCCCTTCGGCATGCCGCCACCGGGCCCAGCCCGCACGGTCATCACCGTCGCCGGTGGCCACGACCTCAAGGCCGGCCTGGCCGAGGTCGAACCGGCGGTGAGCTCTTGGCTGGACTCCGTCACCCGCTCGTGACGGCTCAGGGCACCGCCATCGGCCCCGGCGCGCGCTCGGCGAGGCGGCCGATGCCGTCCAGCGCTGAGACGATCCGGCGCGCCTGCACCCAGCGCACGAGCGCCAGATCGAGCCCGCGGCCGGCGACGCCGAGCGCCGGCCGGTAGCGCAAACACAGCGTCAGCCAGGTGCCGCCGTTGCCGTCGGAGGCCAGCTCGAAGATGCGGTCGAACGCCACCGCCAGCCGCACGGCCTCGGCGCGATGGACCTGGCGGCGTGGCACGTCGAACTCCACGATCCGCCAGCGTGAGGGCCCGACCAGCGGCGACAGCACCCGCCCGTGCTCCTCGTAGGCGACGCCGAGTCCGGCCGGACGATCGACGCGCCGCGCGTGCAGGGTCCACGGCGCCCACTCGGGGTAGCGCTCGATGTCGCAGAGCACCCGCCACACGTCACGCGGGCGCGCGGCGATCCGCCGACGGTCTCCGACCTCGGTCACCTCAGCGCCCCTCACCGCGTGCTACTGCTTTCCAGTGCGATCGGGGCAACGTATCACCGGAGCGCCGGTGCGCGGTCTGCCTCAGGAAGCGCGGTGCCGCGGCTTGGCGCCGAAGCGCTCACGACGCACCGTCGTCTTCTTGCCCTTGATCATCCGGCCACGCAGCGCGGAGACGACCGCATCGGCCGACGCCTCCGGCACCTCGACCAGGGAGAACCGGTCGGCGATCTCGATCGCGCCGATCTGCCGCCCGTTCAAGCCGGCCTCGTTGGCGATCGCGCCGACGAGGTCCTGGGGCCGGATCCCGCGCTCGCGACCAGCGCCGACGAAGAGACGGGTCATGCCAGCACCCGGACCGGTGGACTCCTTGGACCCGCGCCGCGGAGGTCGACCGCCGTCGCGCGAAACGGACCCACCCGCCCCGCCGGGCGCACTCGGGCGCTCCCCGCGGTAACCGCCACCAGGCCCCCGCCGCTCGCCCGTGCCGCCCGGGCGTCCTGGACGGCCCGGCCCGCGGCCCTGCTCGCGCGACGGCGCAGGAACGGCGTCGGGGATATGGGTCTCGTCGGCCTCGGTGACCCCGGACTCGTGGGCGAGCTTGACGGCGGCCAGGGCGACCTCCATCAGCTCGAAGTCCTCGCCCAGCGACTCGACGACGACACGGTAGGAGTCCAGTGCCTCCGCACCATCGCCCAGGATCTCGGCCAGCGCGTTGCGCGTGGCTTCCAGGCGGCGGGCGCGCAGGTCGGCGACCGTCGGGACCTTCTCGATCGCGATCGGCTGGCGCGTGATCCGCTCGATCGCCTTGAGCATGCGATGCTCGCGCGGTTGGGCGAGCGTGATCGCGACGCCCTCGCGCCCCGCGCGGCCGACGCGGCCGATCCGGTGCACGTAGGCCTCCGGCGCGGCCGGCACGTCGTAGTTGACGACGTGGGTGAGCACGTCGACGTCGAGGCCGCGCGCGGCGACGTCGGTGGCCACCAGCAACTCGATCGTCCCGGCCTTCAGCCGCCCGATCGAGCGCGTCCGCTGCTCCTGGGTCATCCCGCCGTGCAGCGCCTCGGCGCGGTACCCGCGGCCGTTGAGCGTCTCGGTGAGCGTGTCGACCTCGTCGCGCGTGCGGCAGAAGACGATCGCCGCGGTCGGCGACTCGAGGTCCAGCAGACGGCCCAGCGCCGCGGGCTTATGCGCACGCGGGACGATGTAGGCGCTCTGGCGGACCTTCGGCGCCTCGCCCGGCGCGTGGCGCTCGCCGCCGAGCTGGATGCGCACCGGGTTGTTGAGGTGGTTGCCGACGATCTTGTTGATGCGCGGCGGCATCGTCGCCGAGAAGAGGACGGTCTGGCGGTCGCCGGGCGTGTCGGACAGGATCGCCTCGATGTCGTCGGCGAAGCCCATGTCGAGCATCTCGTCGGCCTCGTCCAAGATGATGGTCTCGAGCGTCTGGGGCTTGAGCGTGCGGCGCCGGATGTGGTCCAGCGCGCGGCCGGGCGTGGCAACGACGACGTCCACCCCGCGCTCCAGGGCGCGCAGCTGGCGGACGATCGGCTGCCCACCGTAGATCGGCAGCGTCCGCACGCCGAGGTCGCGCCCGTAGCGGTGGACGGCCTCGGCGACCTGCGTCGCGAGCTCGCGCGTGGGGACGAGCACGAGCGCCCGAGGCGCCCCGCCTTCGGCGCCGCGGCCGAGGCGCTGGAGCAGCGGGAGGGCGAAGGCCGCGGTCTTACCGGTGCCCGTCGCGGCCTGCCCGAGGAGGTCGCGACCCTCCAGTAGCGGCGGGATCGCCTCGCGCTGGATGGGTGTGGGCTCCTCGTATCCGAGGGCGGTCAGTGCGGCGACCAGCTCGTCGGCGAGGGCTAGGTCCGCGAAGCCGACGGCGCCGTCGGACGAATCGAATGTCATGGAGGACAACAGGCTAGCGGTGGGCCTCGTGAAGGAGTGTGAAGCCCGCCACGGATCGGCCCAGCGTGCCGCTATCCCGTAGATGAGTGCCCGACTCGCTGCTGCGCGATCCGCCACGGTCCTCCGTCTCCCCCGCCGCCGACCCGGCGTGCGTCGCCGTGCCCGCGCCGCCGCCCGCGCCCGCTCTCGCCGCCGAGCCGACGGCCGCCCACCTGCGCTTCGCGCTGCTCGCGCTCGCGCTCGGCGGTTTCGCCATCGGGACGACCGAGTTCGTGGCCATGGGCCTGCTGCCCCAGATCGCCGACGGCGTCTCGATCTCGATCCCGACCGCCGGCCACGTCGTCAGCGCCTACGCGATCGGCGTCGTCGTCGGCGCGCCCGTGCTCGCCGGCCTCGGCGCCAAGCTCCCGCGCCGCACCCTGCTCGTCGCGTTGATGGTGGCCTACGCGATCGGCAACCTCCTCAGCGCGCTCGCTCCGTCCTACGCCATGCTCGTCGGCGCGCGCTTCCTCGCCGGCCTGCCGCACGGCGCCTACTTCGGCGTCGCCGCGTTGGTGGCCGCCGATCTGGCGCCTCCCGGGATGAAGGCGCGCGCGGTCTCGCGCGTCCTGCTCGGGTTGAGCGTCGCCAACGTCGTCGGCGTGCCGTTCGCGACCTGGCTGGGCCAGACCTTCGGCTGGCGGATCGCCTTCCTGGCCGCTACCGGCCTGGCCGCCGCGACCGCCGTCAGCGTCCTGCGCGCCGTCCCGTGGGCGCCGGCCGACCGGGCGGCGACCTTCACGCGCGAGCTGACCGCGCTGCGGCGCCCACAGGTCTGGCTGGCCGTGGCCACCGGGGCGATCGGCGGCGGAGGCATGTTCGCCGTGTACTCCTACATCAGCCCGATCCTGACCGACCGCGCCGGCCTCGCGCTGGCGGCCGTCCCGCTCGTGCTCGCGGTCTGGGGCTGCGGCATGGTCGCCGGCAACCTGCTCGCCGGCCGGTTGATGGACTGGGCCCCGCATCGCGCGATGGTCGGCGCGTTCCTGGGCATGGCCATCATGTTCGGCACGTTCGCCTACACCTCGGCCAACCCGGTCACCGCGATCATCACGGTGTTCTTCCTCGGCATGGCGCTGATGCTGCCGACCGGCCTGCAGATGCGGCTGATGGAGGTCGCCGGCGACGCGCAGACGCTCGGCGCCGCGCTCAACCACTCGGCCTTCAACATCGCCAACGCGCTCGGCGCCTGGCTGGGCGGCATCGTGCTCGCCGCCGGCCTCGGGCTGACCGCCCCGATGGTCGTCGCCGTCGCCTTGGCGCTCGCGGGCCTCGCGATCTTCCTGGTCGCGCTGGCGCTCGAGCGCCGCGGCGCGCGCAGCGCCGGAGGCGCGGTCACCCCACGGTGATGCGCCGGAAGACGTCGCTGGCGACGTCCTGCAGCTCGGTCACGTCGCGTCCCTGATCGAGCGCGGTGACGACGAGGTCGCGGAAGCCCCCGGTGATGATGGTCGCGACCTCTAACGGCAGCGGCCGCAGGGTCGCGTCGTGCTGGCGGGCCTCTTGCACCAACCGCATGATCTGATGGGCCCAGCGCTCGTTCATTGCCTGAACGCGCGCCATCCCCTCGGGGCCGATCGCCACCGTCTCCTGGATGCAGGCGCGGCTCACGACGGGCTCGGCGGCGATGATGCCGAGGTAGGCGGCAAGCGCGCGGTCGACCCGCTCGCCGAACGGCCCGTCGCCGGTCGCGGCGTCGGCGATCGTCTCCAGCAACCGCGCGCTGACGACGTCAAAGAGCGCCAGGAAGCACGACTCGCGGTCGTCGAAGTGCTGGTAGAACGTCCGCCGAGACGTACGGGCATGGCGCACGACCTCGGCGACGGTGACCGAGCGCAGGTGCCCGTGCTCACGGATCGCCTCGGCCATGCCGACCAGCAGCCGATCACGGAAGCTCTCGGGCGCGCCAGGCAGCAGGACGGCGAGCTGGGGAGCCACGTCGCTCACGCTGCTGCTGCCACCTCCGGCGCCGCCTCGCGCACCGGGCGCCGGTGCACGAGCGCCTTGCCGCCGCCGGCCGGGCTCCACGCCACGCCCTTGAACTTCCACGGCTCGTCGGGCGCCGTCGTCGCCTCGAAGGAGACGCGCTGCAGCATGACCCGCAGCACCACATCGAGCTCCATGTGCGCGAAGGTCGCGCCGATGCAGCGCCGGATGCCGCCACCGAACGGGATCCAGGAGTAGGTGCCGGGCTTCGTGTCGAGGAAGCGGTCGGGGTCGAAGCGATCCGGGTGCGGGAACAGCTCGGGATCGAAGTGCGTCAGCCCGGCGCTCAACCCGATCAGGACACCCGGCGGCAACCGGTAGCCGCCGACCTCGAAGGGCTTCATCGTGAAGCGGCCCGAGAACGAGATCACCGGGCGCATCCGCTGGACCTCGCGGATCGTCGCCTCGCGCAGCTCCTTGCCGCCGGCGTCGACCTCATCAACAAGGCGCGCAAGGACATCAGGATGGCGCCGCAGCCGCTCAACCGACCAGGCCAGCGTGTGCGCCGTCGTCTCGTGGCCAGCGGCGAGCATCGTGACGAGCTGGTCGCGGATCTCGGCGTTGGAGAGCGCGCTGCCGTCCTCGCGGCGCGCGAGCACCATCATCGCCAGGACGTCGAGGCGCTCGGCCAGGTCGGGGTCGCGGCGCGCATCCTCGATCAGCGTGTCGAGGATCGCGTCGACCTTCGCGCGCAGGCGCAGGAAACGCCCCCACGGGCTCAGCGGGCCGAGATCGCGGTGCAGCTGCGGGAAGCGCGACAGGCTCTGGCCCTGGTCGGTCCAGTCGGGCAGCAGCGCCTCGAGCTCCTCGGCGCGCGCACCGGTCGCCCCGAAGACCGCGCGCAGGATCGCCCGCAGCGTGATCCGCTGCATCGACTTCGCGGTCTCGAACTCGACGCCGACCGGCCAGCGGTCGATCTCGGCGATCGCGATCTCCTCGATCAGCGGCTCATAGGCCTTCATCCGCTGGCCCTTGAACGGCGGCAGCAGCAGCTTGCGCTGCTCCATGTGGTGGTCCTCGTCGATGCCGAGCAGCGAGTTGTCGCCCAGCACCTTGCGCAGCGGCGAGCGCGAGCCGGCGTGCAGCGTCTTGGCGTCGGCCTGGAAGGTGTGCTTGATCAGCGCCGGGTCGGCCAGGATCACCATGTGCCCGAGCGACGCGAGCCTGATGGAGAACATGTTCCCGTAGCGCCGGCGCTGGCGCTCCAGGAATGGGCGCTGGCGCGTCAGGACGCCGAGCGTCTGCAGCGCCATCGGCATCGTCGGCCCTGGCGGGATGCCCTCGATGATGGTGGTGTCGGACATCTCAGCGCCCCCTCCGGACGACCTTCTCGAACCGCTCGATCACGTTGTAGTACTTGCTTGGCGCGAAGCGCACCAGCAGGTCCAGGAAGACCGCGTCCGGGCCGACCCGGATCCGCGACTTCTGCTTCTCGATGCCCTCGTGAATGATCTTGGCCGCCCGCTCGGGCGAGGTACGCGCGATCGTGGCGAACTCGCGCGCCGCGCTGGCGACGTCGGCGTGATCGCCGTGGTAATCGGAGCGAAAGCGGGCGTTGGCCACGATGTTGGTCTTGACGCCGCCCGGATGGACGACGGCGGCGTGCACGCCGGTGCCGCGCAGCTCCTGGCGCAGCGCCTCGGTGTAGCCGCGGACCGCGAACTTCGAGGCGCAGTAGGCGCTCTGGTGCGGGAACCCAACTAGCCCGAAGACCGACGACGTATTCACGATCGAGCCGGAGCGCTGCTCCAGCAGGATCGGCAGGAACGCGGTGACGCCGTGCTGGACGCCGTGGAAGTTGACGTCGAAGACCCACTGGTCGTCCTCGGGCGAGGCGTCGGCGACGCCCTGCATCACCGTGACGCCGGCGTTGTTGAAGACGAGGCCCAGGGGCGCCGGCATCCACGCCTTGACCTCGGCGGCGAAGGCCATCTGGCCCTGGCGGTCGCGGACGTCGAGCTTGCGGACGAGGACCGGCCCGGAGATCGAGTCAGCGGTCTCCTGGAGCCCTTCCTCGTTCCAGTCGGCCAGCGCGACCGGACATCCGTGAGCGGCCAACCGCCGCGCCGTCGCCTGCCCGATTCCCGATCCTGCGCCCGTGATGACAGCCGTCCGGCCGTTGATGCTGCTCATGCGTCTCCTGACACCCCGGCTGGTACACGCGCGTACCAGCCTGACGGGGTGTCAGGATACTGATCGGTATCTGGTTGTCCAGTCGCTGCTGTGTGACCTACCTCCGCCCGGCCGTCACCGTGAAGCTGTCGGTGAGCTCGGCCGTCGAGGAGTCCCCGGCGTAAACGTCGATCTCGCCGGGCTCGACGACGAACCTGCCGGTGTTGTCGGAGAAGCCGACGTCGCTGGCATCCAGCCGGAACGTCACGGTTTTCTGCTCCCCCGCCTCCAGCGTCACGCGCTGGAAGCCACGCAGGCGGCGGACCGGCTGCGAGAGGCTCGCGACCGGATCGTGGATGTAGAGCTGGACGACGTCATCGCCCGCGCGTGAGCCGGTGTTCTGCACGTCGACCGAGACCTGCACGCTCCCGCGCGACGACATCGACTTGTCCGACAACCGCAAGTTATCGATCTTGAACGTCGTGTAGGAGAGGCCGAAGCCGAACGGGAACAGCGGTGCGCACGTCGGCAGGTCGCGGTAGCGCGAGTTGTACTTCTGCGTCGTGTCGCAGGGCCGGCCGGTGGGCTCGTGGTTGTAGTAGATCGGGATCTGGCCGACCGACTGCGGGAAGCTCACCGGGAGCTTGCCGCCGGGGTTGACCTTGCCGAACAGGACGTCGGCCACGCCGTTGCCCGCCTCGATGCCGCCAAACCAGGCTTCGACGATCGCCTTCGAGCTGTCGACGACCTTGCCGAGCGTGAGCGGCCGGCTGTTGAACAGCACGACGGTGACCGGCTTGCCCGTGTCCTTGATCGCGTCGAGCAGCTCCTGCTGCTTGCCGGGGAGATCCAGGACGCTGCGGACCTCGGCCTCGCCGCCCTGGCCGCGCGTCTCGCCGAGTGCGAGCACGACCTGGTCGGCGGCGTTGGCGGCGGCGACCGCTTCGCCGAAGCCAGCATCTGACCCGCACTCGTTGGCCGGGTCGTAGAGGTCAGCGTCGATCATCTTGCAGCCCTCGGTGAACGTCGTGTCCGGGTTCTGGGCCTTGATACCGGTATAGAGGCTGACGACGTCCTCGTCCTTGCCCTGGCCCCACCAGGGACCAAGCATGTCGTGCTGGTCGTCGCCGAGCGGGCCGATCACCGCGACCGACTTGTCGGCCTTGAGCGGCAGCGTGTTGTCATCGTTCTTGAGCAGGACCACCGAGCGGCCGGCGGCCTTGCGCGCCGCTTCGCGATCCTCGGGCTGCAGCGTCTTGGACGCGATCGCATCCTGGTCGACGTAGGGGTGGTCGAACAGCCCGGCCCGGAACTTGACGCGCAGGATGCGGCGGACGGCGTCGTCGAGGCGACGCATCGAGATCTGGCCGGTCGACAGCAGCTGCTTGCCGTTGTCGCGGATGTTGGTGCTGACCATCTCGGAGTCCGTGCCGGCGTTGAGCGCCAGCGCGCCGGCGGAGGGTCCGTCAGCCGCGACGCCGTGGCCGCAAGGGCCCTCGTCCGGGTTCTTCGGCGGGCAGGCCCGCAGCTCGGCGACCGCCGTGTAGTCGCTCTCGATGAAGCCGTCGAAGCCCCACTCCTTCTTGAGGATGTCGGTCTCGACGTGGGGATTGGCGCAGCCCGGCTGGCCGTTGATCGAGTTGAACGAGCACATGGCCGTGTCGGCGCCGGCATCGACCGCGGCCTTGAACGGCGGCAGGAAGAGATCGCGCAGGCGGCGCTCGCTGACGTCGGTCGTGTTGTAGTCACGGCCGCCCTCGGCGGCGCCGTAGGCCGCGAGGTGCTTGACGCTCGTGACGACCTTGTCGGGCGCGGAGTAGTCGGCGCCCTGGGCGGCGCGCACCTTCGTGGCGGCCATGACCGAACCGAGGTAGGGGTCCTCGCCCGAGGCCTCGACGATGCGGCCCCAGCGCGGCTCGTGGGAGACGTCGACCATCGGGCTGTAGATCTGCTTGATGCCGACGGCCGCCGACTCGCGTGCGGCGATCGTGTAGTCGGCCGTCGCGACGTCGGGGTCGAAGCTCGAGGCCTCGGCCAGCGGCACCGGGAAGACCGTGCGGTAGCCGTGGATCGTGTCGTAGGCGAAGAGGATCGGGATGTGCAGCCGCGACTGCTCGACGGCGACGTGCTGGAAGTGGTCGATCTTGGCCGGGTCGGTGAGGCTGAAGACGCCGCCGACGCCCTTCTGCGCGTCCTCGTCGGTGATCTGGCCATCGGAGAGCAACTGGACCTGCTGGAGCTTCTCGTCGACGGTCATCTGCCGCAGCAGCCGGTCGACCTTGCGCTCGATCCCGCCGTTGGCCTGCGTGCGCACCGGTTGCAGTGCCTGGTCGTCACCCGCCCCGGTGCCAGCGACCACCGCCCCGGCGCCCATCGTGCTCACTGCGGCGATCGCGATCGCGACCCCCAACTGCCGTCCCCGTCGTTGCACGGTTCCCTCCTGCGTTGAAGTCCCTCGACCCCGTGGCGTGCCTTGGCGCACGCCGCGTCCAGCGGGCTCTGGATCCCCACGGTCGCAGGCGTTGAAACACGGATCCGGCGTTGTTGTACGCCCCGGTTTGGCGCCTATTGAGACCGGACACGACGATCGCGACCACCCCGTTCCCCTTCAGCATTTCAGGAGCTCCATCCGTGCCCAGCAGAGCCATCAGCCTCGCCCTCGGCGTCACGACCGCCGCAGCTGTTCTCGTCGCCCCGGCCGCGCAGGCCAGCGACGCCGGTCTGAAGAAGACCGTCATCCGTCACGAGAAGCGTGTGACGCCGCTGGCCAAGGCGTTCGCCAAGGCCGACAAGGCGGTGGAGTCGTCCACCACCGATTTCACCGCCGCCTCGTCTGCGGCCACCGCCCTCCGGACGGGGCTGCGGTCCTACAAGACGGCGATCGTGCCGATCAAGACCGAGTCAGCCAGCTCGGCGGCCGGCAAGAAGCAGATGCTCACGGCGATCCGCGAGTTCGACCTTGGGTTGGTCCAGTACCTGAAGCTGCTGGAGAAGGCAGCGGCCGGGGCCGACAAGGACTCGCTGAAGTCGACGTTGGTGACCTTGAACAAGCGGCTCGCGGCCGCGGCTGACGACGAGCGAAGCGCGCTGAAGCTGCTCAAGATCAGCAAGTAGGTGGTGGGCTGCGGTGGCGGTTTGCGCCCCCAAACCCCGCCCCAACACCCCCCCCCCGGCGCCGCCCGCGCGGGAACCCCCCCCAACCCCCCCCCCGGGGGGGGG
>JBEVLC010000287.1:0-3769 GCA_040509415.1 Baekduia sp.
TCTGCCGTGCTGCTGGTCATCGTCCTCATGGTCATCTTCGTCGCCAACGAGGCATGGCCCACGTTCCAACATAATGGCCTTAACTGGCTCCTGCCGGGCGGGAACGTCGACGAGCAGATCGGCAGGATGGTCAACGCCGGTGCCAGCGCGCCCGACGGTGACTACCACCTGCGTGCCTGGCCGCTGATCTGGGGCACGGTCCTGACGACCGGCATGGCCGTCTTCTTCGGCCTGATCTTCGCGCTGCTGGCCTCGATCTTCATCGTCGAGTTCGCACCAGACCGCCTGCGGGCGGTCATCGTTCCCGTCGTGCGGCTGCTCGCCGCGGTGCCGTCGGTGATCTTCGGCCTCATCGGGGTCCTCGTATTGGTGCCCTTCGTGGGCAACCACATCATCTCGGCGGGCGACAAGAAGTCGGTCGAGTTCGTCGTCCAGCTCAGCGGCGCGAGCCTGCTGGTCTCGGTCGTGATCCTCACCGTGATGATCGTCCCGATCATGATCGCCATCGTCGTCGACGCGCTCTACGCCGTCCCGCGCGGGTGGAAGGAGGGCGCCGTCGCCCTCGGCGTCAACCGCTGGCGCGCGATGTGGACGGTCAGCGTCCGCGCGGCGCGGCCGGCGATCATCGCCGCCGCCGTGCTCGCCTGCGCCCGTGCGCTGGGCGAGGCCATCATGTTGTCGATGGTCTCGGGCTCGGTCGGCTTCGCCCCGAACCCCTTCGACGGTCCGCGCCTCTTCCTGCTGGAGCCGCTGCGTCCGCTCGCCTCGACGATCGTGGAGGACTCGGAGTCGCTGCAGGCCCCCGCGGTCCGCTCCACGGTGTACGTCTTCGCGTTGTTGTTGCTCTTCTCCAGCCTGTTCCTCTCGGTTGCCGGCTTCCTGGCCAAGCAGCCGATGAAGAAGTACGGGGTCCGCATCTGATGGCCGTCATCGCAGCAAAGCCTCGCCGGCAGTCGATGGCCGACTGGCGCTGGGGCGATCGCATCGCCTACGTCATGTGCTGGGCCGCCGGGCTGGGGCTGTGCTTGATCGCGGCGCTCATCGTCGGCTACATGGCGGTGCGCGGTGTCCAATACCTCAAGCCGAGCCTGCTGTGGTCGCATCCGAGCGGGGAGGTCGACCAGTCGGCCTCCGGCGGTTTCCTGGACCCGATCCTCGGCACGATCCTGCTCACCATCATCGGCATCGTGATCGCAACGCCGATCGCGGTCGCGGCGGCGATCTGGATCGTCGAGTACGGCCGCCCGAAGGGGTTGGCGCGGGCGGTCGAGTCCGGCATCGAGGTCGTCGCCGGCACGCCCGACATCGTGCTCGCGATCTTCGGCCTGGCGCTCTTCCAGCACGGCCTCTTCGGCTGGATGTCGTTCACCGCCGAGGGCGGGGCGGTCTTCGGCCGCTCGTTCCTGACCGCGGGGGCGATGATGTCGCTGATCGCGCTGCCGATGGTCTTCGGCGCCACGCGCGAGGGCCTGCAGTCGATCCCGCGCCACGTGCGCGAGGCCTCCTATGGCCTCGGCAAGACGAAGATCGCGACGATCCGCCGGGTCCTGCTGCCCGCCGTGCGGCCGAACATCTCGACCGGGGCGGCGCTGGGCATGGGGCGCATCGCCGGCGACACCGCGATCGTCGTCATCCTGCTTGGCGCGACGCTGCGCCTGGAGAAGGAGGGCGCGATCCCCGGGGCCGACGTGCTCAAGGGCACGGGCTCGACGCTGACCAGCTACGTGTACAACAACTCGCCCGCCGGCGAGGGCAATGCGCCGGAGAAGGCCTATGCCGCCGCGTTCGTCCTGCTGCTGCTGGTGGTGGCGCTGAACTTCGCCGTCGACCTCATCGCCAGGCGCGGCGCGAAGACGGGGCTCGAGGGCACCCGCCTGGGAGCAGGACGATGATCACCGATCAGGAGACCAAGGACGTGTCGAGCCCCACCAGCACCCGGACCGACGGCGCGGCGGGTCCGCCGCCGCCGATCCGCAAGATCATGCTGGACGCGCCGCCGACGGTCGCGCCGGCCGCGCCGGTGTCTGCGGGTGGCCACGCTGCTACGAGCGGCGCCGCACGCCACGAGCGCGGGGAGGCCGGCCCGGAGCGCATGTCGCTGCAGGCGTTGTCGGTGTTCTACGGCGACAACGAGGCCGTCAAGCAGGTCTCGCTGTCGATCCGCCTCGGCGAGGTGCTCGCGCTGATCGGCCCGTCGGGCTGTGGGAAGACCACGCTGCTGCGGACCTTGAACCGCCTCACCGAGCTGACGCCCGGGGCGTCACGTAGCGGCACGATCCTGCTCGACGGCACCGACGTCGACGACCTCGAGGCCACCACGCTGCGCCGCCGCGTGTCGATGGTCTTCCAGCAGCCCAACCCATTCCCGATGTCGATCTTCGACAACGTGGCCTACGCGCTGCGCGAGCAGTCGCGCAAGAAGCCGGGGCGGTCGGTCATCGAGCCGCTGGTAGAGGACGCCCTGCACCGCGCTGGACTGTGGGACGAGGTCAAGGACAAACTCGACGCGCCCGCGCTGCGCCTCTCCGGCGGCCAGCAGCAACGGCTCTGCATCGCCCGCGCGATCGCCACGCGGCCCGAGGTCCTGTTGATGGACGAGCCGTGCTCGGCGCTGGACCCGCGCTCGACGGCGGTCATCGAGCAGCTGATCGGCGAGCTGCGCACCGACCTCGCGATCGTGATCGTCACCCACAACATGCAGCAGGCCCGACGAGTGGGGGACAAGGTCGCGTTCATGTACCTGGGCGATCTCGTCGAGTACGGCCCGGCCGAGCAGATCTTCGACGCGCCGCAGGCACAGCGCACGCGCGACTACGTGCACGGGGCGTTCGGGTGAGACCGAGGCGCGACCTGCTCGCCTTCGGCGCCGTGGTTGGCGGGTCCGTGGCGCTCGGAGGTTGCCTCGGCGTCGAGACGACGCCCGAGAAGAGCGCGAAGAAGGCCAAGACGGCCGTCAACAGCATCGCCCATCAGAAGGGCCTGGCCATCGGCAAGCGCAACGCCACGATCAAGGTGCAGGACACGGCGATCGTGCAGGACGCCAACGGCGTCGCCGCGGTCGTGCGCGTCAAGAACACCGGGTCGACGCAGGTGGCGTTGCCCCTGGCGATCACGGTCTCCGACGCCAAGGGCAAGAAGCTGTACGCCAACGACACGCCGGGCCTCGACGCGTCGCTGACGTCGCTGCCGGTGCTCGGCGCCGGCCAAGAGGCCGACTGGGTCAACAACCAGATCTTGGTCGCCGGCAAGGCGAGCGAGGTCGCGGCGCAGGTCGGCGCGGCCAAGGGCAAGCCGAGCGGCGGCTCGCTGCCGAAGATCGTGTTGTCCAACATCCAGGCCGGGCACGACGAGGACGGCGACTACGCCAAGGGCATCGTCGCCAACGAGTCCGCGATCGCGCAGAAGCGCCTGGTCATCTCGTGCGTCGCGCGCGACGGCGACAAGGTCCTGGCCGCCGGCCGCGCGATCGTCGACCGCCTCGCCCCGGCCGCCGAGTCCAAGAAGCCCATCACCTTCACCGTGTTCTTCATCGGCGACCCGCGCCAGGCGCAGCTCGCCTGCACGGCGCCCCCGACCGTCCTCTCAGGAGGGACGACGTGACCGACATCAACCGCCCGCTGCTGGGCGAGCCCAATGCCCCATGCCGCAGCTGCGGCTCGCCGCTGGCCGTCGACCAGCGCTACTGCCTGCAGTGCGGTGCGCGCCGCGCCGAGGCGCGCTTGCCGTTCTTGGACATCTTGGCCCGGCAGGTCCCGCGGGGCGCCGGCGC
>JBEVLC010000288.1:0-17261 GCA_040509415.1 Baekduia sp.
GCTCGCCCCGGTCGAGGAGCGGGTCGCGAGCACGCGCCGGCTGATCATCCTGATCGGGCTGCTCGCGCTCGCGCTGACCGGGCTCGCCGCGTGGTTCTTCAGCTCGCTCGCGGTCCGCCCGCTGGCGCGCCTGCAGGCCGGCGCCGCGCGCGTCTCCGGCGCGGAGGACCTCTCGACGCCGCTGCCGGAGGAGGGCCCGGACGAGGTCCGCTCGCTCGCGGGCGCGCTCAACGGGATGCTCGCCCGCCTGCAGGCCTCGACCGCCGCCACGCGGCGCTTCGCCGCCGACGCCGGCCACGAGCTGCGCACGCCGCTGACCAGCGTGCAGGCGACGCTGTCGACGCTGCGCCGCCATCCCGATGTGGACGCCGCGCGCCGCGAGGCGATGCTCGACGACGCGCTCACCCAGCAGCGTCGCCTCGTGGATCTCTTGGATGGGCTCCAGGCGCTGGCGCGTGGGGATGCGGGGCCGCTGGAGCACGAGCCCGTCGACCTGAGCGAGCTCGTCGACGAGGTCGTCACCGCGGCGGCCAGCCGCCATCCGGGAGTTGTTGTCGCGGTTGATCTGCCGGAGGCGCCGGTCGTCATCGACGGCTGGGAGCCGGGGCTGCGGTTGGTGGTCGAGAACCTCGTTACCAACGCGATCCGTCACGGCGGCGCGCAGGTCCGCGTCGCGCTGCACGCCACCGGCCCGGTCCTCGCGGTGGAAGACGACGGCCCCGGCGTTCCGGACAGCGAGCGCGAGCGCATCTTCATGCCCTTCGCGCGTATCGATGGCGCCGAGACCCCAGGCTCGGGGTTGGGGCTAGCCCTCGTGGCCCAGCAAGCCGGCCATCACGGCGCGCACGTCGACGTCAGCACCGCCCCGACCCTCGGCGGGGCGCGTTTCACCGTGCGCTTCTAAGCCTCGTTCCCGCGGACCGGTTCAACCCCGGGCTGGTGCGGCGAGCGGCCACGCGAGCCCGAGGTCGAGGACGCGACGCTGGGTCCCGAGCTCGAGGATGGGCGGGGCCAGGCGCATCGCCGGGCCAGCGGTTGCCTGGTGCAGCCACTCTGCGATGAGGCCGAGCGCGATGGCCTCGGAGCCGTCGGCTTGCGGGCGGGTGCTGAACAGCGGCTCAGCCACGACACGCGGGGCTTTGCGTCCACGGCCGGCGGTCGCGCCGTAGGGCAGCGGGAGCAGGACTGCGGCGAGGAGGTTGGGCGGGAGCTTCGCCGGCCATCCGGCCGTGGTGAAGCGGCCGCCCTGGGCGCGCCAGATGACTTCGCGGTCCGAGCGCCACCGGAGGTAACCGACGGGGTCGCTGACCTGCACGACGGGCTGCACATCGAGGGGCCGCGCCTCGGGAGCGCTTGCCAGGCGGGCGAGCTGGGTCAGCGCTCCGGCGGCGCGGGCGACGTCCGGTGAGCGGTCGGGTTCGGCGGCCACCTGGATGGCGCCCGCGGCGTCGCGGCGCAGCTTCAGCGTGGCGCGGCGAGAGGGCGGCTTGTCCGGCATTCGTCGATGACTCCCTGAGTCCTGAGCGGCGGCGTGGATCAGTCCTGCGTGCGGACGTGTAGTGCTGAGAGTAGCTGGCGACAGCTCGCGCCACACCTGGGTGGCACGAGCGCGGAAACCCATTAGAGGTCAGGTGCTGCGGTAGACGTCGGCGCGGTGGGCGATGGCGAGCACGGTGATGGTTTGCGTCGCGTCGTCGATGGCGTAGATGATGCGATACGGGCCGCGACGGGCTGACCAGTGGCCGGCCAGCTCGAAGCGCAAGGGCTTGCCGAGGCGATGTGGGTTGGCGGCGATGGCGCCGAGCGCTTCGACGACGGCGTTTGCGTACTTGGCGGGCAGCCGTTCGAGGTTGCGTGCTGCTGGGCCGGCGACGACAAGTCGCCATGGCTCGTCGCTCACGCTTGGGGCTTGCCGCGCAGTCGCTCGCGCAGGTCGTCGAGCGAGACGACGTCGCCCTCAGCGGCGGCGGCTTCGCTCTGGCGAATCTGCCGCATGAGGTCCGGGTCTGACAGCGCGGCCAGCGTCTCCTCAAGACCTTCAAGGTCCTCGTGGCTGATGAGGACCGCGGCGGGGCGGCCGTTGCGCGTCACGACGACGCGGTCGTGCTCGCCTTCGACGCGATCGACGAGCTCGGAGAGGTGGGCCTTGACGGACGAGAGCGGCAGGGTCTCGGACATGACCAGAATTCTAGTCATATCGACGGACGACCGCAACCGCCGGCGCCAATGGGGTCTATGCGGGCGTCGGTGCCGCGAGGCGGGTGGGTGTCGCGCGGCCGCGGAGGGTCTCGGTGGCGCCGAGGGTCCAATGGCGCGCCTCATCGTCAGTCGCGCGAGAAAGCACCGCCTCCGACGCGAGGACGCGGCCCTCGTGCTGTTTGGCCAGCTCGGTCAGGCGCGAGGCCTCGTTGACCGGGTCGCCGATGACGGTGTACTCGAAGCGCTGCTGGGCGCCGATGTTGCCGGCGACTACGGTCCCGGCCGAGACGCCGATGCCGACGTCGCACTGCGGCACCTCGTCGGCGAGCCGCTCACGCAGCAGCCGCGCCGCTCGTAATGCGCCGGCAGAGGGATCGTCGTGGGGCAGCGGGGCGCCGAAGACGCAGAGCGCGGCGTCGCCGACGAACTTGTTGACCGACCCGCCCTCGCCATCGACAACCTCGACCACCACGCCGAAGAAGTCGTTCAACAACTCCACGACCTCGGTCGGCGGCCGCTGGTGGGCCAGCTCGGTCGAGCCGACCAAGTCGATGAACAGCACGGCGACCTCGAGCTCCTCGCCGCCGAGCGTGATCCCGCGCTCCAGCGCCTGGCGCGCGACGTCCTCGCCGACCTGACGGCCGAACAGGTCGCGCAGCCGCTCACGCTCGCGGAGCCCGTCGACCATCTGGTTGAACCCGGCCTGCAAGAGCCCGAGCTCGCTGCCATCGTAGACGTCGACCGCCGCGTCGTTCTCGCCACGCTGGACCTGGCGCACCGCGCGGCGCACGGCGTTCAGCGGGTCGGCGAGCGACCGGGCCGTCAGCACCGTCGCTGCCAGGCCGATGATCAGCGCGACGCCGCCGAGCGTCACGGCCGTCGTCGCGACCCGCTCCGACGAGGCGTCGATCGTCCCGATCAACTCGCCGATCCCGACGAGCGTCAGACCGACCACGGGCACGCCGGTTCCCAGCGCCCAGGTCAACAGGATCCGCGTGGTGATGCCGGGCAGCGCCGGGTCTTCCGGCACCTGGTCGGCCAGCGCGCGAGCGGCCACGGGGCGCAGCACACGCTGGGCGAGCAGGTAGGCGACCGCGCAGGTCCCGGCACCAGCCAGGCCGACGGCGATCGCGACGATCAGCGCCAGCTCGTGGCTGTAGCGGTAGTTGAGGATCGTGAAGACGACGCCGCCCAGCGTCCACAGGACGCCATGGGCGATCAGCTCGCGCGCGGGGGTGAGCAGGACGACGCGCTGCTCCTCCTCCGTCGGCGGGCGATCGGCACGCAGCCATGCCGCGACCGGGCGCAGCAGCCACAGCACCCAGAGGATGCCTGCCGGCACCGCGAAGACCAGATAGCCCGCGAGCCACGCGACATTGACCCGCCGCACATGCCCTGAGTTCGCGACATCGGGGAGCGGTAGCGCGAAGACGATCAGCGCGAAGACGATGAACGCCCCGATGACGTTGGCACCGATCATCAGCACCGCATAGGGGAGGGCGAGCCGGCGCTCCAGGTCTGACGGGGTGCCGTGCATCGGCACCGGAACCTACTTCGTGGCGCACGCGGATCGAATCGCCGACCGCTCATTCGCCGCGAGTTCCCTGTTCATTCGGCGTCGTTGGTCGAGTCGACCGGGACTATCCACGTCAACTCGACCAGGAGTACGGGTAACCGCACTTGTGGGGTGCAGATCAAGTGCGGTACCTTCCCCAGCGGCCTTCGCGGGCCTTTGTATGCGCGACGTTGTCTGACAGCCCTCTCGAGCACGACCGACCGGCCTCCGCCAGGTCGGTCGCCTGCCGCTGTCTCATGACCCCGTCTTCGCCTCCCCAAGGAGCACCGCATGCCGTCGACCCTTCTCGACGCCCGCAGCATCACCCGCCATCACGGCGCACGCACCATCTTGCAAGACGTCGACGTCCGTGTCGACGCGACCACGCGCCTCGCGCTCATCGGCCCCAACGGCTCCGGCAAGTCCACGCTCTTGCGGGCGCTGGCCGGGATCGAGCCGTTGGACGGTGGGACCGTCCAGCGCTTCGGCACGGTCGGATACCTGCCACAACTCGCCGACCACCGCGGCGCGGCGACCGTGCACGCGACGATCCTCGAGCGCCTCGGCGTGGCGGGGGCCGCGCGGGTCCTCGACCGCTTGCAAGCACGGCTGGCCGGTGGCGACCTCGACGCCGTCACCCCGCACGCCGCCGCGCTGGAACGCTGGCTGGCGCTTGGCGGTGCCGACGCCGACGCGCGCATCGCCCAAGCTGCCGACGAGCTTGGCCTCTCGGCCGCGCTGCTGGACCGCCCGCTGGCGACGCTCTCGGGCGGCCAGGCGGCACGCGCCGGGCTCGCGGTCCTGCGCGCCGCGCGCTTTGACGTCATCGCGCTCGACGAGCCGACCAACCACCTCGACGATGACGGGCTGGATCGGCTGACACTGCTGCTGGCGTCCTCACCCGGCGGCTTCGTGCTGGTCTCCCATGACCGCGCGCTGCTGCAATCCTCCGCCGAGACGCTGCTGGAGCTCGATGGCCGCACGGGGGAGGCGACCTACTACGCCGGCGGCTGGGCGGCCTATGAGCACGAGCGCGACGCCGCGCACGCCCGCGCGGTCGCCGACCACGAGCAGGCGCTGGCCCAGCGCACGCAGCTGACTGCCGCGGTGACCGAGACGCGGGCACGCGCCCAGTCGGCGATCACCAAGGCCCATCACGGTGGTCCTGATGGCGACAAGCATGTCGCCGAGTGGGTCCGGTCGCGCGCGCAGGGGATGCAGCGGCGCGCGCGGCGCGTCGAGGCACGGCTGGAGCGCATCGAGGTCCCCGACCGCCCCTGGAAGGATCCGCCGCTGAAGCTCGAGCTGACCGCCGCGGAGCGGCGCGCAGGTCCGATCGTCGCGCTGGATGGCGCGGTCCTGAAGCGCGGCGACACGTTCGCCCTCGGCCCGCTCGATCTGGCCGTCAGCTACGGCGACCGCATCCTGCTGCGCGGCGCCAACGGCTCGGGCAAGTCCACCATGTTGGCCGCGCTGGAGGGGACGCTGGCGCCGGCACGCGGCAGCCGCACCGCCGCGCCCACCGCCGTGATCGCGCGGCTCGGCCAAGCCCGCGACCAGCTGGCGCCCGACGCTCCGCTCAGCGCCGGCGTTCGGGCGCTGACCGGTCTCGACGAATCCGGCGCGCGCACGGCGCTGGCGGCCTTCGGCCTGGGCACCGACCAGGCGAGCCGCCGCGCGGCAACGCTGTCACCCGGCGAGCGGACCCGCGCCGAGCTGGCCGTCCTGGCCCACCGCCGCGCGGCCTGCCTGCTGCTCGACGAGCCGACCAACCACCTCGACATCGCATCGCTGGAATTGCTGGAGCGCGCACTGCGCGGCTGGCCCGGGGCGCTGGTGGTCGCCACCCACGACGTCGCGCTGCGCGAAGCGCTTCAGCTCACCAAGGAGGTCGCGCTCTAGTCCTCCGGCATGTGCCCGACGAAGACCGCGACGCCCGCGTTGTGCAGGACGTGCTGGCTGACCGACCCGAACATCGAGCCGATGCGGCCCAACCCGCGCGCACCGAGGATGACGGCGTCGTGGTTGCCGGCCACAGCCTGCGCGACGATCTCAGCGCCCGCATGGCCGCGGCGTTGCACGGAGTCAACGGGCTGGTCGTCGGGGACGGCGTCGAGCGCGGCGCGCATCGTGCGCTCGGCGTGGCGGTCGGCGTCCTGCTGCAAGGCGATGGGGTCGACGCCGGCGCCGTAGGCCAGCGCGGCGCTCTCGTTGACGTTGGGGATCACCGTCAGGATCGTCAGCCGCGCGTGGTCGCGCTCACTCAGGGCGATCGCCATCTCCAGCGCGAGGTCGGAATGGCGCGAGCCGTCGACGGCGACGAGCACGCGGTTGAAGGTCGGGCGGGCGGGCATGCCGTCAGTGTGCCGAACGAGAGACCGGCCGGACTAGGCTTGGCGCCGGTGGACAAGCGCGACAGCGCGCGGGACGGCAATGCGCGCGACGCGAGCCTGACGAGCGTCTTCGCGGCGCTCGCGGCCAACACCGCGATCGCGATCGCCAAGGGCGTCGCCGCGGCGCTGACCGGCTCGGCCGCGCTGTTCGCCGAGACGCTGCACACCGTCGCTGATGCCGGCAACGAGGTCTTCCTGTACGTCGCGATCCGCCGCAGCGAGCGCGCACCCGACCCGAGCCACCCGCTCGGGTACGGGCCGGAGCGCTGGTACTGGGCGCTGCTGGCCGCGGTCGGGATGTTCGTCGTCGGCGGTGCCGTATCGATCTGGGAGGGCCTCGATGCGCTCTTTCATCCGCGCGAGTTGGAGGCGTTCTGGGTCGGCGTCGCGGTCCTGGTGATCGCCATCGTCCTGGACGGCATCAGCCGCACCGTCGCGGTCCGCGAGCTGCGCGGCCGGGCGACGCGGGCCGGTGTCCCGATGCGCCAGTACCTCAACGAGAGCAACGACCCGACGGTCACGACCGTGTACTTCGAGGACACGATCGACGTCATCGGCGCTTCGCTGGCGCTGGCCGCGTTGGTGTTGCACAAGGTCACCGGCATCGAGATCTTCGATCCGATCGCGACGCTGATCATCGGCGGTCTGTTGACCTACGTGGCGATCAAGTTGACCGGCCGCAACCGCGAGCTGCTGACCAACCAGGCGGTTGCGCCACGCCACCTCGACGCGCTGCGCGAGCGCTTGGGCGCCCAGCCCGGCATCCAGGCCGTCCATGACATCGAGGCCGTGCACCTCGGTCCCGCGAGCATCATGGCCGCCGCCGAGGTCGAGGTCCGTGACGGCATGACCGCCACCGACGTCGCGGTCACCCTGGAGGTCGTCCGCGACACCTTGTGCTCGACGGTCCCGGCGATCACGCGGCTCTACCTCACGCCGGTGCCGCCGGAGCGTCAGTCGTCCGACTAGCGCGGGTGCAACCCGCCGTCCAGCGCGATCACCTTGCTGGTGAGGTACTCGTTGCGCAGCATCGCAAGCGCCATGTCGGCGACCTCGGCGGGGCGGCCGAGGCGGCCGATCGGGACGACGCCCGCGAGGTAACCGGGGTCGTCGGGCAGCATGTCGGTGGACTCGATCAGCGCCGGTGCGATCGCGTTGACGGTGACGCCGGCTGCAGCGACGCGTGAGGCCAGATGGTGGGTCAGGCCATGCAGACCGGCCTTGGACGCCGCGTAGTGCGGTCCGACGAGGCCGCCGGTGAACGCGGCGACTGAGGAGACGAAGAGGATGCGGCCGAAGCCGCGGTCGAGCATCGACGGCAGCACGCGGCGCGCCAGCAGGTAGGGCGCACGCAGGTTGATGGCCATGGTCTCGTCCCAGGCGCCCACGTCGACCTCGTCGAACGTGGCCTTGTGGGCCAGGCCGTGGTTAGCGACCAGGACATCCACGGGCCCGAGTTCCCGCTCGACGGCGTCGATCAGGAGATCCGACGCGCGCGGGACAAGCAGGTCAGCCGGGATCGCGACCGCGCGCCCGCCGCCGTCGGTGATGTCGGCGACGATCCGGTCGGCGATCTCGACGCGGTCGCGGTAGTGGACGGCCACGGCCATGCCCTCGGCCGCCAGCCGCCGGCAGAGCACCGTCCCGATCCCACCGCTGCCGCCCGTCACCACTGCCACTCGGCCCTTGAGCATCTCGCCGCCCAACCTAGCCGAGCCCGTGTCGGTCTGAGAAGCTCGGCGTATGTCTCGGATCCTCGTCGTCTGCGCCGCGCTGCTCTCACTGATGGTCCTCGCCGCGCCCGCCGCGGCCGAGCAAGGACTCTGGGACGGCACCAAGGGCGTGCAGCACCTGCGCTTCCAGACCGACACGATCCTCGTCAAGCCGGGGCAAAACAGCATCAACAACGTGCTCGTCAAGCCGTCGCAGAAGCCGAAGGTCGATGGCTACATCGTGCGCGCGCGGCCCGACCTGACCTACGCCGACGGCACGGTGCCGCCGGTCGACGTCATCCACCTGCACCACGGCGTGTGGCTCAACGCGTCGGCCACCTCGCCGGCCTCGCCTGCAGGGGCGATCCAGCCGATCTTCTTCGGCGGCGAGGAGAAGACGGTCTTCCGCATCCCCAAGGGCTACGGCTACGCCTACAAGAAGACCGACCTGTGGGTCCTCAACGAGATGATCCACAACAACACGCCGAACGCCACCAAGGTCCGGCTGGTGTGGGAGCTCGACTTCATCCCCAAGAGCTCGCCGGCGGCCAAGGCGGTCACGCCCGTGATCCCGTTCTGGATGGACGTGCGCCGCGGCTGGGGCTACCCGGTCTTCGACGTCGCCCAGCACAGCGGCGGCAGCGACGGCCAGCGCACGTTCCCCGACGACGAGGTCGTCGACCCCTACGCGGGCGGCCCGCGGCAGAACGAGTTCTCCATGCCCTACGACGGCACGGCCGTTGCCGCCGTCGGCCACCTGCACCCAGGAGGCCTACGCGACGACATCGACGTCACACGCGCGGGCGCCGGAACCAAGCGCGTCTTCACCTCCAAGGCCAAGTACTACGACCCGGCCGGGCCGATCTCCTGGGACGTCTCGCTGACCGCGTCCAAGCCGCGGTGGCGCGTCGCCCTGAAGGCCGGCGACACGCTCTCCATCCACGCCACCTACGACGCTCAGCAGTCCTCGTGGTACGAGAACATGGGCATCGTCCTGCTCTTCATCGCCCCCAACGAGGCCAAGGGGCCGGACCCGTTCGTCACGCCGGTCGACCCGACGGGCGAGCTGACGCACGGCCACCTGGCCGAGAACGACCATCACGGAGGCAAGCTGGTGGTCTACCCCGACGCCCGCAAGGCGGCCGACGGCCCGGCGACGACCCAGATCAAGATCAAGGACTTCCAGTTCCAGCCCGGCGACCTCGGCCAGATGTTCACCAAGGCCCGCGTGCCGATCGTCGCGAAGGGGACGAGCCTGGCGTTCGTCAACCAGGACGACCCCAACGTCGAGTGGCACTCGATCACCACCTGCCGCGCGCCCTGCAACCGCCAGGCCGGCATCAGCTACCCGCTGGCCAATGGCGGCGTGGGCGGGGCCCAGTTCGACTCCGGCCAGCTCGGCTTCGGGCCCGCCGGCGCCTCGCCCGCCGCGCAGCGGACCACGTGGCAGACGCCGGCGGACCTTTCGCAGGGCACCTACACCTACTTCTGCCGCATCCACCCGTTCATGCGCGGGGCCTTCCGGGTGGAGTAGGCGCTACGCGGCCGCGGCAGGCTCGGGCGCGCTCGTCGTGCGGTCCGGCGCCAGCTCGTAGGCCGCGGCGTCGAACGCGCGCATCTCCTTCCAGAAGCGGAAGGTGAAGTCCGGCCAGATGGTGGTGTTCTTGCCCTCGGCGTCGATGTACCACGAGGCGCAGCCACCGCTGTTCCACACCGTCTTGCCCATCTTGGCCTGCAGCCGGTTGTTGTAGGCGATGACGGCGTCGGGGCGGACCTCGACGCGGCCGGCGTGGCGCGCGCGCATCTGCTCCAGCGCATCCAAGACGTAGGTGATCTGGGCCTCGATCATGAAGACGATCGAGTTGTGGCCCAGGCCGACGTTGGGACCGACCAGCAGGAACAGGTTGGGGAAGCCGGCCATCGCCGTGCCGCGGTAGGCCTGCGGCGAGCGGTGCCAGACCTCCGACAGCCGCTTGCCCTCCTTGCCGGTGACGATGTTCGCGAGCGGGATGTCGGTGACGAAGAAGCCCGTCGCGAAGATGATGGTGTCGACTTCGTGCAGCGTGCCGTCGGCCGTCACGTAGCCGTTGGGGCGGATCTCGGTGATCGCGTCGGTGACGAGCTCCACGTTCTCGCGGCCCAGCGCCGGGTACCACTTGTTGGACGGCAGGATCCGCTTGCAGCCGATCGTGTAGCTCGGCGTGACCTTCGCGCGCAACACCGGATCCGGGACCTGGTCGGAGATGTGCTTGCGCGCGAGCTTCTCCACCGCCTTGAGGATCTGCGGGCGGTAGACGAGGCCCGGGACGAGCAGCTCGCGGCTGAAGTAGACGCCGGCGCGGACGAGGCGCTGCAGTGGTGGGACGGCCTTGTAGAGCGCGCGCTCCAAGCGCGTGATCGGCCGGTCGCGGTGGGGGACGACCCACGGCGGCGTGCGCTGGATGACGTCGAGCTTCGCAGCCTGTTGGGCAATCTCTGGCACGGCCTGGATCGCCGAGGCGCCCGTGCCGACGACCGCGACGCGCTTGCCACGCAGGTCGTGGTCGTGGTTCCAGCGGGCGGTGTGGAAGATCGTGCCCTCGAAGTCCTCGATGCCAGGGAGGTCGGGGATCGACGGCTCGCTCAGCGGGCCGGGGGCGGCGACCATGACGTCGGCGGTGTAGCTGCCCCCGCTCGTCTCGATCCGCCAGAGGCTCGCGTCCTCGTCCCAGGTCGCGCCGGTCACCTCGGTGCTGAAGCGGATGCGGTCGTAGAGCCCGAACTTCTCGGCGGTCGCGCGCAGGTAGTCGCGCAGCTCGGGCTGCTTGGGGTAGGTGCGCGTCCAGTTGGGGTTGGGCGCGAACGAGAACGAGTAGAGGTGCGACGGGATGTCGCACTGGCAGCCGGGATAGGTGTTGGCCCACCAGGTGCCGCCGACGTCGGCAGCGCGCTCGAAGATGAGGAAGTCGTGCTCGCCGCGCTGGACGAGCCGGATCGCGGTGCCGAGGCCGCCGAAGCCGGCGCCGAGGATGCCGACGCGCACGTGGCGCGGCGCGGTGCCGTTGGACTGTGGGGAAGAGGGGGTCATCGTCGCTCCGGTACGTCTCGAAGGAACACGTCTGTCTCAATGGTACACTACTGTCTCTATGAGCGCCTCCGGGGAGATCCACGCGCTGCGCGTCCTGCCTCGCGGCCGCCACGCGGCGCCGCGCGCGGTGGTCGCTGAGTCCCAGCGCGAGCGGCTGCTGGTCGCCATGGCCGACGCGACCGCGGCCAAGAGCTACGCCAACGTGGCGGTCGCCGACGTCATCGAGCGCGCGGGCGTCTCGCGCCGCTCGTTCTACGAGCACTTCGCCAACAAGGAGGAGTGCTTCCTGGCCGCGTACGACGCGGGGGTGGAGGTGCTTTTGCGCGCCATCGGCGAGGCCGAAGCGGCCGCCGGCGGACCGCTGGAGGGCGCGCGCGCCGGCACGGAGGTCTACCTGCAGCTGCTGGCCGACAACCCCGCCTTCGCGCGCACCTTCCTGATCGAGGTGCTCGGCGCCGGGCCGGCGGCGCTGGAACGGCGCGACGCGGTCCACCAGCGCTTTGCCGACCGCCTCGCCGAGGCGCATGCGGCGATCGCCGAGCAGCTCGGCCAGTCGGCGAGCCCGCCCGCGCCCTATATCTTCCGCGCCGCCGTCGGCGCGATCCACGAGCTGGTCCTCGACCGCTTGCTCAAGGAGGGCGCCGAAGCCCTGCCCGGCCTCTTGGACGCGATCCTCGAGGTCGAGGTCCGGCTGCTCGGCGCTCCGGCCGTGCCCACCACGAGGAGAGAGACGACCGCATGACCTTGCCCGCCTCCGCCGATCGCACCCCGGTCCCGCGCGACCTCGCCGACGACTACACGCGCGATGCCGCGCGCCTGCGCCAGGAGTTCCTCACGCAGCGCTCCGGCACGACGCTGCACCACGTCGGCCACTACTCGCTGGACCCCGCGACGCTGCCGGGCAACATCGAGCACTTCTTCGGTGTGGCGCAGGTGCCGATCGGCGTCGCCGGCCCGCTTCTGGTCTGCGGCGAGCACGCGCAAGGGCAGTTCTACGTTCCGCTGGCGACGGCCGAGGGCACGCTCGTGGCCTCCTACAACCGCGGCATGAAGCTGCTGCACGAGGCCGGCGGCGTCACGACGACGATCGTCGAGGACCACATGCAGCGCGCGCCCTCGTTCATCTTCCCCAGCGCGCGCGAGGCACGCGCGTTCGGCGCGTGGCTGATCGAGCGCTTCGACGACATCAAGGCTGTGGCCGAGTCGACGACCCGCTCGGGCAAGCTGCAGGAGATCGAGCAGTACTCCGCGTCGCGGATCCTCTACACGCGCTTCAACTACACGACCGGTGACGCGGCCGGCCAGAACCTGACCGGCAAGGCGACCCAGGCCGCCTGCGACTGGATCAAGGCCGAGTACCCGGGCATCGAGCAGCACTTCCTGGAGTCGAACTTCGCAACCGACAAGAAGACCTCACAGGTCAACATGCTGCACACGCGCGGCAAGCGCGTGGTGGCCGAGGCGACGATCCCCGACGCGCTGCTGCGCTCAGTCATGAACTCCAGCAGCGAGCTGATGTTCCGCGCGCGGCAGGTGAGCAACCTCGGCGGCTTCATGTCGGGCGTCAACAACAACGGCGCGCACTCGGCCAACGGCATCACCGCGATCTTCATCGCCACCGGTCAGGACGTCGCCAACGTCGCGGAGTCCAGCGCGGCCTTCGTCCACGCCGAGCTGCGCCCCAACGGCGACTACTACTACTCGATCACGATCCCGTCGCTGATCGTCGCGACCTACGGCGGCGGGACGGGCCTGGCGACGCAGCGCGAGTGCCTGGAGCTCATGGACTGCTACGGCGACGGCAAGGTTCGCAAGCTCGCCGAGATCATCGCCGCGACCGTGCTCTGCGGCGAGCTGTCGCTCGGCTCGGCGATCGTCGCCGAGGAGTGGGTCAAGGCCCACGACGCCTACGGGCGCAACCGCCCTTAGGCGCGGGACTTCAGGACGACGAGCGGGATCGTCCGCTCGGTGCGGGCCTGGTAGTCGCCGTAGGCGGGGTAGAGGTCGAGCACCGCGGGCCAGAGCCGCTCGCGCTCCTGCTCGGTGGCGACGTGCGCGGTGACCGGGCGGCGCTCGCGGCCGACCTCGACCACGGTCTCCGGCTTGGCCTTCAGGTTGTGGTACCAGGCGGGGTTCTTGGGCGCGCCGCCGTAGGAGGCGACGATGACCATGTCCTCGCCGTCGGGCAGGTAGAGCAGCGGCGCGACGCGCTCCTCACCGCTCTTGCGGCCGACGTGATGCAGGAGCAGCACCGGCGCGGAGTCCATCGACCCGGCGATCCGGCCGCCGCTGACGCGGTAGAGCCAGGTGTTGAGGCTGGTGATCACGCCCCACGCCTTGAACGCGAGGCTGCCCGGCGCCGGCGGCTTGGCGGCCGAGGTGAGCTTGCCGTAGAACCCCTTGGAAGGTGCCATGTGGTCAGACATCATGGCGCGCCGCGGCGTACGCCGCCTGCGCCCGCTGCAGCGCCGCGGCACTCGCGGCGGTCAGCGGCAGCCGCACATCGGGCGTCGCGATCCGGCCCTCGGCGTGCAGCAGCGCCTTGATCACGGCCGGGTTGGGCTCGGCGAAGAGCGCCTCGACGAGCGGCAGGAGCGCCTCGGCGTGCGGACGTCCGGTCGCGACGTCTCCGGCCGCGCCCGCGGCGAGCATCGCCACGACGCGCTCGGTGCACAGATGCGCGGAGGCCGCGATCGCGCCCTCACCGCCCATCAGCATGGTGGGAAAGAGGAAGGCGTCGTCGCCGCCGAGCACCGCGAACCCGTCGGGCTTGCCGGCGAGCAGGGTGAGCGTGTCGGCGTCCAGCGACGCAACGGCCTGCTTGACGCCCGCGACGTTGTCGATCGCCGCCAGCTCGAGCAGCGCCGCCGCGTCCAGCCCGCGTCCGGTGCGGTACGGCACGTTGTAGGTGATCAGCGGGACCGGCGAGCGCTCGGCGACCGCCTCGAAGTGGGCGAGGATCCCGGCCTCGCTGGGACGGACGTAGTAGGGGACGACCGCCAGCGAGGCGACCACGCCCGGCACCGACGCGAGCGCCTCGTGACGCTCGATCGTCGTGCGCGTGTCGTTGGTCCCCGCGCCGACGACGAGCTCGGCGCCGCGGTCGGCGCAGACGCGTGCGCAGGCCGCCACCACCGCGTCACGCTCAGCGCTGTCGAGCGCGCTCGGCTCCGCCGTCGTCGAGAGCGCGATCAAGGCGGTGGCACCGGCGTCCAGCAGCTCGGCGCTGAGACGCTCGAGCGCATCGAGATCGACCCGGCCGTCGGCGGCGAACGGCGTGATCACCGGCGCCAGCAGGCCGGTCGGACGATAGGCGGAGGGCATCCCCGCATCCTATGACGCAGGCTAGGAGTGGCTGGCGTGCTTGGCGGCCGTCGCGAGCTTGGAGCGACGGCGCTCGTTCTTGAGCAGCGAGAGCGCGGTGTCCCGACCGACATACGGGAGCAAGACCGAGAAGAGGAGATCGGGCAGCAGGCCGGGCAGCTCATCGCCGCGCCCTTGCAGCACGCGGGCGTAGACGACTTCGTAGATGCCACCAACCAGCGTCTCGGCGGTCAAGGCGGGCGGGAGCTTGGACTTCGGCAGCTCGGCGGCCGCGGCCTGCGCGATCAGCTCGGCGAAGGCGGCCATCGTCGCGTTGCGCCGCTCGATCGCGGTGGGGCCGGCCGCCATGACCTCGACGATGCACATGTCGGCGAAGGCGGGCTCGTCGGCGATGAAGGTCAGGAACGTGAGGAGGCTGTCGCGGACCTTGGCCACCAGGCCCTCGGCCTCCTCGAAGGAGGAGTACACGCGGGTCAGCAGCTGCTTGGTGACCTCGTCATAGGCGGCGAGGTACACATCTTGCTTGCCGCGGAAGTTGTCGTAAAACGTTCGCCGCGACACACCGGAGGTCACCACGATGTCCTCGACGCTCATCGCGACGTAGCCCGAGGCGCTGCACACCTCGGCGACGGCCGCGAGGATCCGCTCACGCTGGTTGGAGATCACGAACTGCCGCGAGAGGCCATGACGGCCGGCGGGCAGCTGGGATTCGCGGCGACGCTTCTTCTGCGGCGGCTCAGGCAAGGGCTAGTGGAAACATACATGTCTCACTCGCCGTCTTGGGCTCACGACGCAGGGATGGCGCGTTCGGCCGCTGTGCGCATGGTGCGCTCGTACTCGGCCTCGGCGACCTCCGCGCCGACGAACGGCAGCAGCGCGGTGTGCAGCAGCGACGGCAGCAGGCTCGGGAGCTCCTCGGTCCGCTGCGTGGTGACGCGCGAGTAGATCACCTCGTAGATGCCGCCGACGATGGCCTCTACGGCCACTGGTGGCGCCGTCGAGGTGGCCAAGGCGTCGCCCTTAGGCGGCTGCAGCAGCGCCTGGAAGGCCTCCATCGCCTCCGTCCTGCGTGCGAGTGCGCGCGGCCCTGCCGCGAGCGCCTCCACGACGCAGACCTGCGCCAGCACCGGCTCGGACGCCAGCAGGTTCAGGAACGCAGCGAGACCACGACGCACGCGGGAGGTCCAGCTCTCACCAGAGGCGAAGGCGGCAGTCACCCCGCTGAGCAGCTGCTCGAGCACGAGCTCGTAGGCCGCCAGGAACGCCTCCTCCTTGTTGGCGAAGTGGTCGTAGAACGTGCGCCGCGAGACGCCCGCGATCGCGATGACGTCCTCGATCCGCATCGCGGCGTAGCCGGACTGGCTGGCGGCCTGCAGCACCGCGTCGAGGATCCGCTCGCGCTGATTGGAGACCACGAAGGCCCGCGGAAGACCGTGCCGACCAGCCGGAAGCTGGTGTGGTGCGCGGTTGTGGGACGTCCGATGCTCCACGCGTCAAAACATACTGTCGTTTCTCAGCCTGCGCCAGTGTCCGGATGCCAATGCACCCAGAGCGGTGTCAGTCAGAAGTCAGACCAACCAATCAGGTTGCGTCACACCGTTCGGCGTCGTGGCTCTTAGGGGGAGTGTGGGTCGATCGGGCTGGTCGCGGGGCCGCCAGCAAGCGAATGTGGGGGAGAACGAGGATGCTGAACGAGGTCCTGACCGGTGCGCGGGCGTGCCCGCCCGAGTGTGCGACCTGTAAGCGGCTGCGAGGGGCTGCCGCGGCCGCGGTCCTGATGACCGGCGGCGCCGCGGTCACCATGGCCGACCTGGCCGCGGCCGCCGGCGTGCCGGCATCCGCGGTCGCCGGGCATTGCCCCGAAGGCGCGGCGCGGATCGTGGCCAACGCCTACCGGCGTGCGTCAAACGAGCTGTTCGAGGAGTACGCGGCGTCGTTTCGCCTCGCCGACTCGTGGCCCGACAAGCTGGGCACGGGGCTGGAGCGGCTGCTCCGGCGCTTGGCGCACGAGCCGGCGGTGGCGCATCTGTGCTTCGTCGCGCCGGTCGGTGGCGGGGAGGAGCTGCGCGAGATCCGCGAGAGCCTTCGGACGCGCTACGTCGAGTTGCTCACCACCGAGCAGGATCGCAGCGCCGACGACGAGGAGCAGCTCCTGCCAGAGCTCGCCCTCGAGCTGATGGTCAGCGCGGTGTTTCGCCTGATCGGCGAGCTGGTGGCCGACGGGCGCGCTCCCGAGCTGCCCGCGTTCCTCCGAGACGTGGCGAGCACCGCGCAGGTGTTCGAGCCACGGGTCGCGCTGACGGCGTGAGCGTGCCGCGTCGCTGAGCGGCTGACGCCCTTCGACTCAGACCGGTGCGGTTGAGGAGCGCTCGGCGTCCAACAGCGCGCAGATGGCCGGTGCGAGTCGCGGGAGCGACGCGTGCCGGCCATCGACCAGCCGGCGCTGGACGATGCGGTGCACCGCGCCGAGGACGGCGTGGGCGACGTCATCGGAGCGGAGCTTGCCGGGCTCGGGTCGCTCCAACGGCTCCTGGTAGCGGACGACCTCGGCGGCCAGGCGCCCCATGGTCGCCTCGTGACGCGCGAGCCCCGCGGGCCCGGCGGCGAGGATGTCGATGCACAGGACGCGGGCATGCGCCGGCCACACGGCGAAGTAGCGCAGCAGCGCGGTCAGCGACGGCTCGACGGCAGGTCCGGCCTCGGCGACGATCCGCAAGGTGTCGTCGCGCACCGCGTCGTAGGTGGCCAGCAGGCACTGCTCACGGTTGCCGAAGTGCTCGTAGAAGGTGCGGCGCGAGGCGCGCGCGCCGACGATGACGTCATCCACCGTCACGTCGAGAAAGCCGTTGACCGCCGCGGCCTGGGCCATGGCGGCTAGCAGCCGGCTGCGGGCGCAGGCCGGCCAGGAGCTGGGGACCGCAGGGGCGCCCTCACGGAGGACGACTGGCCGGGTGAGTTCGGAGAGCGCGGTGGGTGGCACGGCCGACGACCTTCCCTGATCGACAAAGGGT
>JBEVLC010000289.1:0-31818 GCA_040509415.1 Baekduia sp.
GACGCGGGCTGGCGGCTGCCGGCGCGGGTGGCCGTCGTGGCCTTTCGCGACGAGCGCGTGGCGCGCGTCGCGTCGCGGCTGGGGCCCGACGCGCTGGTCGCGCGCGTGGACGGCACGGGCTGGGCGATCGTGGGCGACCCCGACGGGCCCGGCCGTCACGCGACCCTGCAACAGGGTTTGAAGGGCGTTCGCGCCGGCGTGGGGCCGGCCGTCATGGCGACCGCGGCCGTGGAGTCCGCGCGGCTGGCCACGCGAGCCCTGGCGCTGGCGGTCGGGGCGCCCGGCCCGGTGTGGGCCGAGAACCGCCGGGTCGACCTCCTGCTGGCCGGCGATCCCGTCGTGGCGCACGGGCTGGTCGAGGACGTGCTCGGTCCGCTGGCGACGGCGCCCGACGCGGCGCGCGAGCGCCTGGTCGAGACGCTGGGCGCGTGGCTGGAGCACCAGGGCGAGGTGCGGCCGACCGCCCAGCAACTGCACGTGCACACCCAGACGGTGCGCTACCGCGTCGCGCAGCTGCGGGAGCTGCTCGGGGATCGCATGAGCAGCGCCGAGGGCCGGCTGGAGCTCGAGCTCGCGCTGAGGGCCAGGCGTCTCGCGACGCCCGGCCCTCCCTTCAACTCTTCCTCCGGTCCTGCTTAGCCCACGATGGCGCGCACAGCGGGAACGTCCCCGTTGGCGTAGCCGTTGCGCGTCGGGTGGTAGCTGTCGGCCGTGTTGAAGATCGTCAGGCCGTTCGTGAACTTGTTGCTGGAACAGACGTGATGGCCGGCCCAGTACGGGTTGACGTCGGCGTAGTCGAAGCCATGGGCCAGTGCCCGCGTCCGGATCGTGTTGTTGAGGCTGTCGACGAGCGCCGTCAGGGACGTCATCTCAGAAGACGAGACGCCCGTAGCCGCCAGGCACGTCACCGGCGGGATGGCGAAGGGCCGGCCGTAGCCGAGGACGACGACGCGTGCCGTGGCCGACTTGGCGCGGATCGCGTTGTAGGTCGCGTCGAGCTTGGCGGGCAGCTGCGTGTTGATCTGGTTCTGCGACGCGGCGATCTGCTGCGAGCAGCCCAGCGTCGTGCAGGCGATGATCAGGTTCGTGAACCCGATGTCGTTGCCGCCGATCGTGATCGTCACGAGCTTCGTGTCGGACGTCACCGAGTTGACCTGGTTGTTGATGATGTCGGGCGTCTGAGCGCCGGAGCACGCGACGAAGGTCAGCGCGTAGCCCTTCTGCTGAGCGAGCAGGTAGGGGTAGGCGAACGTGTTGCGGTTGCAGCTGGCGTCGAGATTGGTGCTGTTGGCGCCGTTGCCGGCCGAGTAGCTGTCGCCGAGGGCGACGTACTTGTCGGCGGCCAGCGCGCTGCCCGTGAGGGACAGGACGAGCAGGAGCGCACCGAGGATCGGTACGCAAATGCGACGAAAACGCTTCATTGGGAAGACACTCCTCGATTGGTTGGAACCCGGCGCGACCGTACCCCTGGGCTCCTGTCCGCGTCTCGTCCGGACACCATGTGTCCAGGGCGTGCGCTTGTGCTAACGCACAATCACTCAGCGATGCGGTGAGGTTTCGTCCCGTAACCGGCCCGGAAACGGGACAGAGGAGGTGCTTAGAGCGCCAGCACCTTGGCGAGGATCTCCCGCATGATCTCGTCCGTGCCGCCGCCGATCGGGCCCAGGCGCGCGTCGCGAGCCATCCGCTCGATCTCGTACTCCTCCATGTAGCCCGCGCCGCCATGGATCTGCAGGCAGGTGTCCATGACGTCGAAGCACGCGCGCTGGGTGGCGAGCTTGGCCATCGTGACCTCCTTGACCGCGTCGCCCTCGGTGCTGACGAAGCGGTGCAGCGCGTCGTAGGTCACCACGCGCGAGACGTGGACCGTCGTTGCGATCTCAGCGAGCTTGTGGCGCAGGACCTGATGGCCGGTCAGCGCCTTGCCGAACGCGCGCCGCTCCTTGGCGAAGGCGACCGTCTTGTCGTAGGCGACCTGCATCGCGCCGACCGCGCCGAGCGCCATGACCAGCCGCTCCCACTGGAAGTTGGCCATGATCAGGTAGAAGCCCTCGTTCTCTCGGCCGAGCAGGTTCTCCTCGGGCACGAACACGTCGTCGAACGACAGCAACGCCGTGTCGGACGCGTGCCAGCCCATCTTGTCGATCTTCGACGCGCTCACGCCGTCCTGGCGATCGATGATCAAGAAGCTCAGCCCGTGGTGGCCGCCCTCGCTGGTCGTCTTGACCGCGGTGACCCAGAAGTGCGCGCGCACGCCGTTGGTGATGAACATCTTGGAGCCGTTGACGACCCAGCCGCCGTCGACGCGCTTGGCGTGGCTCTTGATGCCGGCGACGTCGGAGCCCGCGTCGGGCTCGGTGATCGCCAGCGCGCCGATCTTCTCACCGGCGATCGCGGGGGTGAGGTAGCGCTCCTTCTGCTCGTCGGTGCCGAACTTGGCGATCGGCGGCGTGGCGATGTTGATGTGCGCGCCGACGCCTGCGGCCACGCCGCCTGAGCCGCAGTGCGCCAGCTCCTCGGCGAGGACCGCCTCGTGAAGGTAGTCGCCGCCCTGGCCGCCGTAGCGCTCCTCGTACTTCAGCCCGAGGAAGCCGTGCTGTGCGAAGGACGAGAAGACCGAGTCCGGAAACCAGCGCGCCTCCTCCCACTCGGTCGCGTGCGGGCGCAGCTCGGCGAGCACGAAGCGGCGGACGGACTCCCGCAGCGCCTCGTGCTCGTCGTTGAACGGTGGCTGCGCGACGGCGGCCACGCCGGCCTACAGGCCGTACGAGCGGCCGATGACCTCGAGCATGATCTCGTCGGTCCCTGCGCCGATGCGGTTGAGGCGCATGTCGCGCCACACGCGCTCGACCCCGTACTCCTTCATGTACCCGGCGCCGCCGTGGATCTGGATGCACTCGTCGGCGACCTCGACCGCGATCCGCGCGGCGTGCAGCTTGGCCATCGAGATCTCACGCACGGGGTACTCGCCGTTGTTGAAGCGCCAGGCCGTCATGTAGGTCAGCTGCCGCGCCGTCTCGATCTTGGTCGCCATCTCGGCGAACTTGTGGCGGATGACCTGGAACTTGCCGATCGAGCGGCCGAAGGCCTGACGCTCCAGGGCGAACTGCAGCGTCATGTCGAAGCAGTGCTGGGCGCCGGCGACGCAGCCGGCGGCGCCGATCAGCCGCTCGCCCTGGAGCTCCCAGCTGATGTGGTAGAAGCCCTTGCCCTTCTGGCCGAGGATCGCCGAGGCGGGGACGCGCACGTCCTGGAAGGCCAGCAGCGCCGTGTCGGAGGAGTGCATGCCGAGCTTGCTGAGGCGCTGCTCGCGGATGACGCCCGGGGCGTCCATCGGGACGAGGAAGAGCGTGATGCCGCCGTGGCCGGCGTCCGGATCGGTCTTGGTGACCAGGACGATCACGTCGGCGCGATGGCCGGTGGTGATGTAGGTCTTGGAGCCGTTGATGATGTACTCGTCGGTGGCGGGATCGTGGACCGCGCGGGTCTTGATGCCGGCGACGTCGGAGCCCGCATCGGGCTCGGTGATGCCGAGGCAGAGGATCTTCTCGCCCTTGATCGCGGGGACGACCCACTCCTGCTTCTGCTCCTCGGTGCCGAAGGCGAGGATCGGCGGCATCGCCATGTCGGTGTGGACGGCGACGCCCATGGCCAGGCCGCCGGAGCGGGCGTGGGTGATCTCCTCGGCGAGCACGAGCGAGGTGTAGTAGTCGCCGCCCTGGCCGCCGTACTGCTCGGGCTTGTCGAGGCCGAGGAAGCCCAGCTCGCCCATGCGCGTGAAGACGGAGTCGGGGAAGGTCGTCTCCTCCCACTCCTCGGCGTGCGGTGCCAGCTCCTTCTGTGCGAAGGCGCGGATCGACTCGCGCAGCTGGTCGTGCTCGTCGGTGAAGATGAAGTGCTTGCGGCTTGCCCCGAAGTCGGGCTTCAGGACGTCGTTCTCTGCGGTGGCCATGCGGGGACCGTAACGGCCATGCCGTCAAAAGTAAACAGTGGCACGTCCTACTTTCAGCCAGGCGTGCGCCGGCGCGGAGATAGGGCGAAGGCCGATGCGCAGGTCTCACCGACGTAGCGGCCCGCCTCCTCGACGGTCATGCGGCCCGCGTTGACCTCGACCATCGCCACGACGCCGAGGCCGCGGAGCGAGGTGAGGATCCACATGATGGGCACGTCCTCGCGGAGCTCGCCGCGCGCCTGGGCGGCGGTGAGATAGGCCGCGAGCGGGTTAGCAACCTCTTCGGCCGGGTTCAGCGCCCGCTCGCGTAGGTCGGGATGCGCGTCGATGAAGCGATAGCGATCGCCGATCGCGATGAACCGCGGGCCGAGGTCGCGGAGCAGCTCGCGGGCCGAGCTCGCGGTGCGCAGCGCCTCGGCGATCGTGCCGGCCGCCTCGCTCAGCACCTCCTCGAAGAGCGCGTCGATCAGATCCTGGCGCCGGGGAAAATGGCGGTAGACCGTCGTCCGGCCGAGCCCGGATGCCTCGGCGACCTCCTGCATCGTCGCCTGCGGCCGCTGGGCCAGCAGCGCCACGGCCGCGTCGAGCACAGTGCGCCGGTTTCGGCGTGCGTCGGACCGCAAGCGGGCGTCGGTGGTCTGTTCGGTCATGGGTGCCGCCTCCAATGGTGCCGTAATAGATCACGGCGTGGGACTGCACTCTTCCGTATTGGCTCAGCCTCATACTGTTCGGTAGCCGTGCGAGCACCGATGTGGCGCGTTGCCGCTCGCCCTCTTCGAGGTCTCGGACGGGCTCCGGGGACGCCTGCCGGGCGGCCTCCGTGCTTTGCTTCCAGGTCTCATGGCCTACGAGACCGTCCGCTACGACGTTGCCGACACGGGGGTCGCGACGATCGCCCTCGACCACCCCGAGACGCGCAACGCGCTGTCGGATCAGGTGCTCGACGACCTGCTGGCCGCCTTTACGGCCGCCCGCGACGACGATGCGGTCCGCTGTGTGGTGCTGACCTCGACGCACGAGAAGGTGTTCAGCAGTGGCGGCAACCTCGCGGGCTTCGCCGAAGGGGTGCCGCTGATCCACAAGCACTTCGGCACCAACCGCTTCCCGGCGCTTTTCCAGCTGATCGGCGAGCTGGGCAAGCCGTCGATCTGCGCGGCCAACGGCCATGTGCTGGCCGGTGGCCTTGGGCTCGCGCTGGCCTGCGATCTGATCGTCGCCCGTGAGGGCGTGACGTTCGGGACGCCCGAGATCAACGTCGGCGTGTTCCCGTTCATGATCATGGCGTTGATCTACCGCAACGTCGGGCGCAAGAAGACCAACGAGCTGCTGCTGCTCGGTGAGCGCATCGACGCGGTCGAGGCCGAGCGCATCGGGATCGTCAACAAGGTCGTCACGGCCGAAGCGTTCGAGGCGGCCGTGGACGAGTGGGCGGTCAAGCTCGCGAGCAAGTCACCGGTGCTGATGCGGCTGGGCAAGGACGCGATGTATCGCCAGCAGGACCTGGCCTTCGTCGACGCGCTGGAGCTGCTGCACCACAACCTCACGTTGGCCTTCTCGACCGAGGACATCCAGGAAGGCGTGAAAGCCTTCTTCGAGAAGCGCGAGCCGGAGTGGAAGGGCCGCTGACCGCCCTTGACGGATCCCGAAGTGGGAAGTAGGACTTCCCACTTCTTATGACGGACACGAACGCCCCGACCTCGCTGCTGCGCCCGCTCGTCGACGACCTGCTGGAGCGGCGTGCTGCCGCCCTGCTGGGTGGAGGGGAGGAGCGGATCGCGCGCCAGCATGCTGCTGACAAGCTGACCGCGCGGGAGCGGATCGCCCTGCTGGTCGATGAGGGGACGTTCTCCGAGCTGGGGCTGCACGGCGGGATCCACTTCTCGGTGCGCGGGCTGGAGGACAAGAACGCCCCGGCCGACGGCGTCATCACCGGCTACGGCAAGGTCGACGGCCGGCTGGTCGCGATCGCCGCCTACGACTTCACCGTCATGGCCGGCTCGATGGGCATGACCGGCGAGATCAAGGTCGCGCGGCTGCGCGAGCTCGCGCTGTCTAAGCGCATGCCGATGGTCTGGCTGCTGGACTCGGCCGGCGCACGGATCCAGGAGGCCGTCGGGTCGCTCTTTGCCGGCTCGGGTTACCTCTTCCGCGAGGAGGTCGTCGCGTCCGGCGTCATCCCGCAGGTCGCCGCGCTGATGGGGCCGTGTGCCGCGGGCACCGCCTACATCCCGGGGCTGGCCGACTTCGTCCCGATGGTCAAGGGCCGCGGCTCGATGGCGCTGGCCGGCCCGCACCTCGTGCGCGCCGCGGTGGGGGAGGACGTCACCCAGGAGGAGCTCGGCGGCTCACGCGTGCACTGCCGCAAGTCGGGCGTCGGCGACCTCGAGGTTGCCGATGACCAGGAGTGCATCGCCAAGATCAAGGCCTACCTGTCGTTCCTGCCGTCCCACAACGAGCAGGCGCCGCCGATCGCGCAGTGCGACGACCCGATCGACCGCATGGACGAGGAACTGCTCGACGTCCTGCCGGAGTCCAACCGCAAGCCGTATGACATGTACGAGCTGATCCGGCGGATCACCGACCACGGAGAGTTCTTCGACATGAAGCCCCAGTTCGCCAAGACCATCATCACGGGCTTCGCGCGCTTCGGCGGCCGGCCGGCGGGCATCGTCGCCAACCAGCCCAAGCAGCTCGGCGGCATCCTCGACAACGACTCCGCCGACAAGGCCGCCCGCTTCGTCAACCTCTGCAACGCCTTCGGCATCCCGCTCGTCTTCCTGATGGACGTGCCCGGCTTCATGGTCGGATCCAAGGTCGAGGCCGGCGGCATCATTCGCCACGGCGCCAAGATGCTCTACGCGGTCGCCAACGCGACCGTGCCGAAGATCACCGTCGTCGTCCGCAAGGGCTACGGCGCCGGCTACTACGTGATGAACGGCCGCGCCTACGAGCCCGACCTGATCGTCGCGTGGCCGAGCGCCGAGATCAGCGTCATGGGCGCCGAGGGTGCCGTCGAGATCGTCTTCCGCAAGCAGGTCGAGGCCGCTGAGGATCCGGCGGCCAAGAAGCAGGAGCTGATCGACGCCTACAAGAAGATCATCGACCCCTACATCCCGGCCCGCAACGCGATGATCGACGACATCATCGACCCGCGCGAGACGCGCCCGATCATCTGCCGCGGCCTGGAGATGGCCGAGGGCAAGCGCGTCGATCGCCCCTGGAAGCGCAACGGCGTCGTGCCGGTGTAGCCACCCTTAGGGAGCCCAAAGCAAACGTCATTAGCATGACGCCCATGTCATCCCTGACGATGGTGTGGTTGTTGACCATGATCGTGCCGCTCGGCCTCGGCCTGTGGGCGCAGCGCAAGGTCAAGAGCACGTTCGAGAAGTACAGCAAGGTGCCCGTGCGCTCCGGGATGACCGGTGCGCAGGCGGCGGCCGAGGTCGTTCGCTCCTCGGGGCTGTCCGGTGTTGAGATCCGCGAGGTCGAGGGCCGGCTGACCGACCACTACGACCCACGCAACCGCACGCTGAACCTGAGCCCCGACGTGGGCCGGGCCTCGTCGGTCGCCGCGCTGGGCGTCGCGGCGCATGAGGCCGGCCATGCCGTCCAGGACGCGCGCAAGTACCTGCCGATGCGCGTGCGCCAGTCGTTCGTGCCGGTCGCGTCGATCGGCTCGTCGTTCGCCATCCCCATCATCTTCATCGGCCTGCTGATCGGGGCCACGGGCCTGACCAACGTCGGCCTCGCGCTGTTCACCGCGATCGTCCTCTTCCAGCTCGTCACGCTGCCGGTCGAGTTCGACGCCTCGCGGCGTGCGCTGGTGGCGCTGGAGGACGGTCGGCTGCTGCAGGCCGACGAGCTCGACGGCGCGAAGTCGGTGCTGAGCGCCGCGGCGCTGACCTACGTGGCCGCGCTGGTGGCCTCGGTGTCGCAGCTCATCTACTTCTTCCTCGCCTCGCGGCGCTAGCCCGCGGCGCGCTTGCGCCCGCTCGCCAAGTGCGAAAGAGTGGAAAGTGGCACGTCCCACTTTCCACCTTGGAGCGAGCGAGCCTTGAGCCTCGAGCACCCCGTCGTCATCACCTGCGCCATCTCCGGCGCGCTGGCCAACCGCGATCAGTGCCCGGCGATCCCGTACACGCCGCAAGAGTACGCCGCCGAGGCACGGCGGATCGTGGACGAGGGCGGGGTCCACATCCACATCCACGCCCGCAAGCCCGACGGGACGCCGAGCTACGAGATCGAGGACTTCACCGCGATCCACGACGCGATCCGCGCCGAGGTCGGCGATGCGGCGATCCTCAACTTCTCTACCGGCACGATCGGCGTGAGCGTCGAGAAGCGCATCGCCTACCTGAAGGCCTGCCCGCCCGAGGTTGCCGCGCTCAACATGGGGTCCATGAACTACGCGAAGTACTCGTCGCGGCGCAAGGACTTCGTCTTCTCCACGGTCTTTCCGAACCCGTTCGACGAGATCATCGAGCTGTTGAAGGCCATGAACGAGCTCGGGATCAAGCCCGAGCACGAGTGCTTCGACCTCGGCCACGTCGGCTCGCTCTGGCCGCTGCTCGACATGGGGGTGTTGCACGCGCCGCTGCACGCCGACTTCGTCATGGGCGTCACCGGCGGCATCCGCCCGACCGCGCGCAACCTCGCGGCGATGGCCGACAACTTGCCCGAGGTCGACGCGCACTGGGGCGTCATCGGGATCTCGCGCGTGCAGTGGACGATGATCGCCGCGGCGCTCGCGCTTGGCGGCTCGATCCGCGTCGGCCTGGAGGACAACCTCTACCTCCCCGATGGCGAGATGGCGCGCTCCAACGGTGAGTTGATCGCCAAGGCGCGCCAGATGACCATCGACGCGGGCCGGCGGCCGGCGACCGTCGAGGAGGCACGGGCGCTGCTCGGGTTGAAGGCGCGCGCGGAGGCGACGGCATGAGTGGCCTGCCCTTCGAGGGGTTGAAGGTCCTGGACCTGAGCCGCCTCCTTCCCGGCGGCTTCTGCTCGCTGCTGCTCGCCGACTTCGGCGCCGACGTCATCAAGGTCGAGGACACCGGCATGGGCGACTACATTCGCTGGTCGCCGCCCGCGTTCGAGGGCGCCGAGGAGACCGCCAAGAGTGCGCTGTTCTTGTCGTTGAACCGCGGCAAGCGCTCGGTGCGGATCGACCTCAAGAGCGAGGCGGGGCGCGACGTTCTCCTCAAGCTGGTCCGCGACGCCGACGTCTTGTTGGAGTCCTTCCGCCCGGGTGTGCTCGACCGCCTCGGCGTCGGGTACGAGCGCCTGCGCGAGGAGAACCCGCGGCTGGTCTACTGCGCGATCACCGGCTACGGGTTGACCGGCCCCAACGTCCAGCGCTCCGGCCACGACATGAACTACTTGGGCCTCAACGGCGTCCTGGCCCTCAGCGGCGACGCCGACGGGCCGCCGACGCAGGCCGGCGCCCAGATCGCCGACCTCGGCGGCGGCGCGCTGATGGGCGCCTTCGGGATCCTCGCCGCGCTGCGCGAGCGCGACCGCAGCGGCGAGGGCCAACTCGTCGACGTCTCGATGTTCGACGGCGCGCTCTCGTGGCTGGCGATGGTCGCCGCGCGCGTCTTCGCGGCGGGCGAGCAGCCACGTCGCGGGGCGGAGATGCTCAGCGGCTCGCTGCTCTGCTACCGCCCTTACAAGTGCGCCGACGGCTGGGTGACGCTCGGCGCGCTGGAGCCGAAGTTCTTCGCGGCCTTCTGCCACGGGGTCGACCGCGAGGACTTGATCGCCCACCAGTTCGAGGCGCCCGGCAGCGCCGCTCACGCCGAGGTCGAGGCGATCTTCGCCGGGCGCACCCGCGCCGAGTGGGCGGCCTTCGCCGAGCAGCACGATTGCTGTTTGGAGCCGGTGCTGGAGGTCGAGGAGGCGCTGGAGTCCGAGCTCGTCCGCGCGCGCGAGATGGTGATCGAGTTCGAGCAGCCCGGGGCCGGCATGGTCAAGGGGCTCGGGATGCCGGTCAAGCTCTCGCGCACGCCCGGGCAGGTCCGCAGCGGCGGTCCCGCGCTGGGCGAGCACACCGAGCAGGTGCTAGCGGAGGCCGGCTTCTCCGAGGAGGAGATCGCGCAGCTGCTGGCCGGCGGCGCCGTTGCGGGCGCGGCCGGGTCGAGCGCGACCGCGAGTCCGTTCCTGGCTTCATGAACGACGACGGCCTTCTCAAGATGAGCGAGCTGGCCCAGCGCAGCGGCGTGTCGGCCGGCACGATCAAGCACTACCTGCGCGAGGGGCTGCTCGACGGGGAGGGTGAGGGCGTGGTGCGCACGTCGCGCAACATGGCCTACTACCCGCCGACCTACGTCGAGCGGATCACGCTCATCAAGCGGCTGCAGGAAGACCGCTTCATGCCCCTGAAGGTGATCAAGGGGATGCTCGACGAGGACCCCGACCGCGCGCTGGCGCTGGTCGAGTTGGAGGACAAGATCATCGAGCGCGCGCTGGAGCAGCGCGAGTCGGCACGGGTCAGCTCGGCCGAGATCCGCAAGCGCTATGACTTGCCCAAGGTCGTCCTGGATCGCCTGGCCGAGATCGGCGTGCTGACGCCCAACGGCCGCGGCTACGACGCCGACGACGTCGCGATCATCGAGGCGATGGTGCGCTTCCGCGCCGGTGGCTACGACGAGACGCTGGGCTTCACGGTCTATGACACGCTGCGCTACCGCGAGGCCCTGCAGCCGCTGGTCGAGGAGGAGATCGCGACGATGCTCGGGCGCCTCGCCGGCGAGGTCGAGCCCGACCGCGCCGCCGACATCATCGCCTCGGGCACCGAGCCGCTGCGCGAGCTGCTGGGGGCGATGCACTCCAAGCTGCTGCTGGCCGAGCTGCGCCGCCAGGCCGGCGAGCGGTAGTCCGCGCGCGGACCAGCGTCGCGCGCCGCCTGTCCTAGGCTGGCTCAGCGATGAAGAGCCTTCTCAAGAAGCACGTCTCAGAGCAGACGCGACAGCGCGTCCGCCACCTTGGCCGGGTGCGGTGGGTTCAGAAGTGGCAGGGCGTGCATGCCGGCGGGGCACGGGTACGCGACAACCTGCCGTACGTGCTCTTCAGCCCGGAGGTCGACTCCTTCACCTACCCGATCACCAACGAGGACGAGCTCGCCGCGCTGCTGGCCGACCTGCTCGACGAGGACGTCGCGACGGTCTCGGCCACGATCGCCGAGGCGCATGCCTGCCCGTTGCTGGCGCGCGCGCTGCGTCAGGGCTGGCCCCAGGTGCTGTGGCTGCGGCGCGACCCGCAGCCCGGTCTCCCGCAACTGGCGAGCTGGGCGATCCTGCGGCTGACTCGGCCTGAGCTGGCGGTCGAGACCGGGATCCTCGACGGCATGGCCTCGACGGTGATGCTCGTGGCGCTGGAGCGCAACGCGCGCGACGGCCACGAGGGGCGGCTGGTCAGCATCGACCTGATGCCCGGCGCCGGCACCATGGTCCCCGAATGGCTCAAGCACCGCTGGGAGCCCGTGGCCGGTGACTCCGCCACGGCGATCGGCCCGGCGGTCGGCGACCGGACGATCGACTACTTCGCCTCGGACTCGCTCGTCGACGACGACCACGTCGACCGGGAGCTGGCCGCCGTGCTGGCCCGCCGTGCGCCGCGGCTGATCGCGATGACCGTCTCAGCGGCCCTCGGGTCGCTGGACCGGGCGGGTGCCGAGGTGCGCCGGATCCAGGAGCGCCCGTCGGGGCATTTCTACGTCGGGCGCCATGTGGCCATCGGCCGCTTTACCTGATCCTGGCGCACTGGCGGTGGACGCCCGGCCGTCCTCAGAACGACATCGCGAAAGCGCGTGTCACACTGATCGCGTGAACCTGCGCGCTCTCCTCGTCCTCGCGGCGTCCTCCGCTGCCGTGCTCCTCGCCCCTGCTGGCGTTGCGACGGCGAAGCCGCTCTACGGCGTCCAAGGCGTGCCAACGTACGCGGGCGCCTCACAGACAGAGGTCGACACGGCGCTCGACGCCGCCAAGAAGGCCAACGCCAAGGTCATCCGCGTCGAGGCGATCTGGTCCAAGCTGGAGCCCACCGCCCCCGGCGTCCGCGATGCGGCCGAGCTGGCCGCGGTCGACCGGGTCGTCGCCGGCGCCGCGGCGCGCGGGATGAAGACCGAGCTGATGATCGACTCGACGCCGTGCTGGGTGTCGACGTCGCCGGACCGCGGCTCATGCTCCGGCGCCGACCCGAACACCAACAAGGTCACCCGCTACCCGCCGTCCAACGCCCAGCGCTACGTCGAGATCTCCACGTTCCTGGTCGCGCGCTACGCGCCCAACCTCGCCGCGTTCGAGGTCTGGAACGAGCCCGACCAGGCCAACGAGCTCTACTGGGCCGGCCCGAACAAGATCCGCGGCTACGTCGCGCTGGCCAAGGCCGTGTACCCGGCGCTCAAGCAGGTCGCCCCGGGCGTCCCGGTGCTCGCCGGCTCGTTCGTCGGTGGCAACGGCAAGTGGCTGCAGGCGCTCTACAACGCCGGCCTGAAGGGCAGCTACGACGGCCTTGCGGTCCACTTCTACGACCTGCCGCTGTCGGCGCTGACCGTCACGCGCGCGGTCCAGAAGCGCAACGGCGACCGCAAGCCGCTGTGGCTGAGCGAGTTCGGGTTCACCAGCTGCTACTCCAAGGGCGGCGCGGCCTTCAAGATCGACCACGCCTGCAACACGCGCAAGGGCCAGGCCCAGAACCTGACCGACACGCTGCGCAAGGTCGCCAGCGTCAGCTGGATCAAGTCGGCGATCGTGTACATGATCAACGACCAGTCCGATGCGTATCAATTTGGATTGCTCACTGCCGGTGGCGATCTCAAGCCGGCCTTCGCCGCGGTCCGCGACGTCTTCGCCGGCAAGAACGTCCGCGTGACCAAGCCGAAGATGTCGCTGCGCGCGCGTGGCGGCCGCGTCACGGTCAAGGGCACGGCGAGCCAGACCGAGACCTTTAGGCTGCGCGTCTGGCGCTCCGGCCGGCTCGTCTTCCGCGCCTCGCTGCGGACCGACCGCTTCGGCGCCTATCGCCTCGTGCTGCCGGCGTCGATCGGCACCTCGCAGTTGCGGGTCCGGCTGGCCGGCGCCTGGACCGGCAGCGTCACCCGCACCCGCTAGCGCGCCGCTCCATCAGACGTCTGTCGGGCCTGAAGCCAGCGCGGGGCGGGCCGATAGGTGTGGCAGAGTGACAATGCCTGTGACCGGTCCCGTTCCCGTTCCCGCGCCGGGATCCGTTCCCGCGCCACGGCCGCTGTACCTGCACGCCCCCGCCGTCGGCGAGCCGGTCTTCGGCGTCTTGCACGAGACGGCCGAGCCGCCCGAGACCGCGGTGCTGTTCCTGCCACCCTTCGGCTACGACGACGTCTGCGCGTATCGGGGTCTGCGGATGTGGGCGCTGGCGCTGTCGACCCAAGGCGTCGCGTCGCTGCGGATCGACCCGCCGGGCACGGGCGACAGCGGCGGCGGGCCACGCGATCCGGGCCGCGCGCGGTCGTGGCCCGAAGCGGTCGCCGCGGCGGCAGCGTGGCTGCGCGCCGAGACCGGTGCGCGCCGGATCGTCGCGCTCGGGCTCGGGCTCGGCGGGCTGGTCGCCGGCCAGGCCGTGGTGCAGGGCGCCGACGTCGATGACCTCGTGCTGTGGGGTGCGCCGTCGCGAGGCCGGACGCTCGTGCGCGAGCTGCGCGCGTTCGCGCGGCTGGGGATCACCGACACCGAGACCTTCGCGTGGGACGAGACGATGCCCCCGCTGCCCGAGGGCGCGCTGGAGAGCGGCGGCTTCCTGCTCGGTCCCGAGACCGTGGCCTGGCTGCAGGACTTGGACCTCGCCGCGGCGTCCTGGCCCGACGCGCACCGCCGCCACGTGCTGCTGCTGGGCCGTGAGGGGATCAGCGTCGACGCCAAGCTGCAGCGCGCGCTGACCGAGGCCGGTGTGGCCGTGACCGTCGCCGACGGCCCGGGCTACACGGAGCTGATGGACGAGCCGCACCGCTCGCTGGCACCGGAGCAGACCTTCGCGATCGTGTCGGAGTGGCTCGCCGCTACGGGCGGCGCGCTGCCGGAGGGCGGCGCCGTGCGCGCCGCGCCGGAGGTCACCGCGACTGCGACGGTCACGCTGACCGTCGATGGCACCGTGGTGCAGGAGGCGCCGATCGCCATCGACGCGCCCGGCCACGGCGGCTCGCTGTTCGGCATCGTCGCCACGCCCGCCGCCGCGACGGCCGAGCCGGCGCCGCTGACCGTCGTCTTCCTCAACGTCGGCGCCGAGCGCCGCATCGGCGCCAACCGCATGTGGGTCGAAGCCGCGCGCCGCTGGGCCGCCCAGGGCGTGCCGTCGGCGCGGCTGGACCTGATCGGCATCGGCGAAGGCGGCGGTCCTGCCACGCCGTGGAACGGCGAGTACGCGCTCTACGACGACGCGCTGGCGCAGCAGGTCGCGATCGCGCTCGACGCGCTACCCGGCTACGGGCTGCCGCCGCGCTTCCTGCTGGTCGGCATGTGCTCGGGCGCCTACTGGGCCTTCACCCGCGCCGTCCAGGATCCGCGGATCGTCGCGCTGGAGCTGCTCAACACGCGGATGCTGCTTTTCGACGAGACGCGCGGCAGCGCTGCCGAGGTCCGCCACCTGCGCCGGCTCACCGGCCGTGAGCTCTGGCGCGACGTCCTCGCAGGCAAGCTCACGTGGCCGCGCGCGCGCCGGATGCTCGGCGCGGTCGCCGTCATGGCCGCGCGGGCGCCGCGGATGCTCGCCGGCCGGCTGCGCGCCAAGGCCGGCGGTGGCGATCCGCTCGATCTCGCGCTCGACACGCTGCGCGACCGGGGCACGGCCGTCAGCATGCGTTTCACCGACGGCGAGCCGCTCCAGGAGGAGCTGGAGCGCAGCGGCCACCTCGCGCGCCTCTCGCGCTGGCCCAACGTCGCCGTTCGCCCGCTCCCGGGCCCGGCCGACGCGCACACGCTGCAGGTCGTCCGCATGCAGGCCGGGGTCCATCGCGAGCTCGACGCCTTCCTCGCCCAGCAGCTCGCGCGCGCATGACCGACATGCCGGCCACCGAGCCGCTGGAGGCCGCGCCGCTCACGCCGCCGCCGTCGCGCGAGCGCGCGTTCCGCGACGTGCTCGTCCAGGTCCTGACGCGGGTGATGAACCTCGCGCTCGGGATCGTCGTCACCGCGCTGGTCGTCCGCACGCTCGGCGACACCGGCTACGGCCAGTGGATGACGATCCTCACGACCTTCCAGCTGATCGGCTTCTTCACGAGCTGGGGGCTGGAGTCGGTCACGGTCCGCGAGGCGGCGGCCGACCCGGCCCACGCCGAGGACTGGGTCGGCGCGCTGGTCGTCACGCGGCTCGCGCTGACGCTGCCGGTGATGGTCGTCGGTCTCGGCGCGCTGACGCTGATCTCCGAAGGTCACACGATGCTGATCGCGGGGATCATCCTGCTGATCGAGTTCCCGTTCGGCGTCGGCTCGTCGTTGGCCGTGGTCCACCAGCTGCGCGTGCGCAACACGCTGCCGATGGTCATCCTGACGCTCAACAGCGTGCTGTGGGGCCTGTGCGTGCTGGTCATCTACCTCACCGGCGGCGGGTTGGTCGCGCTGGCGTTGTCAATGACCTTGGTCTCGACGGCCACCGCGATGATGCAGGCCTTCGCGGCCTTCAAGATCCTGCGCTTCCGCCTGCGGCCGTCGCGCGCGGCGATCGTCCGGCTGGTGAAGGTCGGCGCCCCGCTCGGCGTCGCCGGCTTGTTGGTCAACGCCTACGCGCGCGTCGACCAGGTCATCGTCTTCGAGCAGGCCGGCTCGCAGGCCGCCGGCTACTACGGCGCCGTCTACCGCGTGCTCGAGCAGGCGCACTTCATCCCGGTCTCGGTGCTGACGACGCTGGCGCCGATCATCGCGACGCTCTACGTCTCAGATCGCGCACGGATGCTGCGCATCGTGACGCTGGCGGCGGAGTTCCTGGCCATCGGTGCGCTCGGCGCGCTGGCCTTCGCCTCGGTCGCGGCAGAGCCGCTGATGCGACTCTTCTTCGGCGAGGAGTTCGTCCCGGCCGCCCCGGCGCTGCCGGTCCTCGGTGGCGCCTTCGTCTTCATCTGCTACGGGTACCTCACCGGCAACCTGATGCTGGTGCTGGGCATCGCGCACCGCCAGATCATCGTCGGGCTCGTCGGGCTGGTGGTCAACGTGGCCGGCAACCTGCTGCTCGTGCCCAAGTACGGGTTCATGGCCGCGGCGTGGATGACGCTGGCCACCGAGATCGCCGTCGTCGGCACCAGCGGCTATTTCGTCATCAGCAAGCTCGGCGGACTGAGCGAGGTCTCGGTCGGGCGGCTGCCGCGCGTCATCGCCGCGGCAGCGATCCTGCTCGGCGTACTGCTGGGGCTCGACGTGGCCGGTGGTGGGCTGGTGGTGCTGGCGGTGGCCGCCGGCCTGCTGTACCCGGCGCTGCTGCTGGCGCTGCGCGCCGTCGAGCTGCACGAGCTCAAGGTGCTGCTGCTCAAGCGCGACGAGCAGCCGGTTTGACCGTGCGGGCTGTTGTTGTCGTCATCGCGGCGCTCGTCGCGGTCGCGCTGGCGGCTGCGGGCTGCGGCGACTCGGGGAGCGGGAGCGCGGGGGCGCGCGACGCCAACCCCGTCTTGCGTCTCGGCCTGGTCGCCAACACGCTGGGCTATGGCACCGCGATGGGCCGCGAGCAGGATCTGATCCGCCGCTCCGGCGCGCGCTGGCTGCGCGAGGAGATCCAGTGGTCGCTGGTCGAGCCGCGGCGCGGCGCCCGCCGCTGGAAGCCGTATGACCGCCTCTTCGCCGGGGCGTCGGCGCGCCACCTGCGGGTGCTGCCGCTGCTGTCGGACACGCCGCCGTGGGCCCAGACGCCCAACCACCGGCTGCCGATGCGCACCGCCGCCTACGGCGCCTTCGTGCGCGACGCCGTCGCCCGCTACGGCCCGGGTGGCAGCTTCTGGCGCGCCCATCCCCAGTCCGACGCCGGGCTCGCGCCGGTCTGGTTCGAGTTGTGGAACGAGCCCTATCTCGTCGGGCCCGTCGTCGACGACCAGCTCGCGGCCGACCGCTACGCGGCGCTGGTGCGCGCCGGGATCGACGGCGGACGCGGCGCGAGCGCCAAGGCGCGCTTCCTGGTCGCGCTGGACACCAGCGCCGCGGGCCACCCGGGCGTCGCCGAGCGCTGGCTGAGCCGGCTGCTGCAGGCCGACCCCGAGATCCTCGAGCGCGCCGACGGGATCGCCGCGCACCCCTACAACATCGGTCTCGGCCTGGAGGAGAACGCGCTCGACGAGCTGGAGGTCGCCCTGCGGGCCCACCAGGCGCCGGAGCTGCCGATCTGGGTGACCGAGATCGGCTGGAGCACCTGCGACGTCGGCGGGTGCGTCACGGCCGAGCGCCAGGCGCGCAACACCACCGCGTTCCTCGGGATGGTCCGCGCGCGCTACGCCGGCCGCGTGCAAGCCGTCTTCGTCTATCGCCTGCGCGATCTCAAGGTGACCGCCGACTTCGCCCGCGAGGGCGCCTTCGGGCTGCTGGAGCGCGACGGCCGTCCCAAGCCGGCCTGGTCGGCGTTCCGGCAGTTCGCCTCCAGGCTCGCGGAGCGGTAGCCGACCACCGGGCTATGTTCAAGGACGCCGTGCAAAGGAGCCGCTCGCGCCAGGCCACGCTCGCCCTGCTGGCCGTGCCGACCGTCGTCGCCGCGGTGCTGGTCCTGTGGGGCATCGGCCAGACGTCGCTGTGGCGCGACGAGGTGGCCAGCGTCACGATCACCGGCCGCTCGTTCGGATCGATGTGGCACGTGATCGTGCACCACGAGTCCAACATGGCGCTGTTCGATCTGATCCTGCACCCATGGCAGTGGCTCGGCGATGGCGACGGCTTCCTGCGGTTGCCCAGCGCGGCGTTCGCGATCGCGACGGTCCCGGTGACGATGCTCGTCGCGCGGCGTCTCGGCGGCGACGTCGCGGCGGCGGTCGCCGGCATGGTCGTCGCGCTCAACGGCTTCGTGACGCTGTACGGCCAGCAGGTCCGCGGCTACGCGCTGACGATGCTGCTGGCCGCGGTCGCGGCGCTCATGCTGCTGCGCGCGCTGGAGTCCGGCCGCCGCCGCGACTGGGCGCTGTGGGCGGTGACGATCGCCGCGCTGCCCTACACGCATCTGCTCGGCGCGCTGATCGTCGTCGCGCAGGTCGCCTCGCTGGCGCTCTATCCGTGGCGGCGTCTGCCGGTGCGGCCGCTGGCCGCGAGCCTGGCCGCCGCCGGCGTCCTCTGGCTGCCGATCGCGATCTTCGTGAAGATCGGCGATCACGACCGCACGAGCTGGGTGCAGCCGGTGGGGCGCGCGCTGCTGCGCGACTCCGTCGAGAAGCTGACGGGCAACATGACCATGTTCGTGGTGTTGGTCGTGGCAGCGCTCGTGGTCTTCGGCGCGCTCGTCGCGACATTGCGCCGCGATCGCGCGCGCAGCGAGGAGGCCTGGCGTCTGGCACTGCCGCTCTGCTGGGTCGTGATCCCGCCGGTCCTGCTCGGGCTGATCTGCGCCGTGCAGCAGACCTGGGTCGACCGCTACCTGATCGGGATCGTCCCGGCCTTCGGCGTCGTCGCCGGCGTCGCGGTCACGGTGCTGCGGGCGCGGGCTGGGACGGTCGCCGCCGTCGCGCTGGCGGCGATCCTGACGTTCGGCGCGCTGCGCGCCACCGCGGGTCAGTCGCACCCGGCCGTGATCGGCGACGACCTCCGCGGCGCGGCGACGTTCGTCTCGTCGCGCACGCAGCCCGGCGACCAGCTGATCTACGCGCCGGCGTTCGCGCGCGTCGGGCTGCAGTACTACCTCGACAAGGACGGCAGACGCGCGCCGCGCGACCTCGCGCTCGATCCGCGCCAGACCGCCGTCATCCGTGGCGACCTCTTCGCCCGCGAATTGCCCGCGCGCGAGATCGCGGCACGTATGCGCGCCGCCAAGCGCCTGTGGGTGCTCGGCTATGGCTTTACCTCGGACTGGCACCCGACGCCGGAGACGACCACCGCGGTCGCGCCTGCCATCTTGCGCAGCGACTTCCGCTTGGTGCGGCGCGCCGTGTTCGGTGGCTTCGTCGTCAAGCTCTACGTGCGCGCCTGATCGGTGTCCATCGCCTACGTCATCCTCGCCCACGGCGCACCGGAGCAGGCCGCGCGGCTGGTCGCGCGGATCAGCGACCCGCAGGACACCGTCATCGTCCACGTCGATCGCAAGGCCGAGCTCGCGCCATTCACCGAGGCCTTCGCGCGCCTGCCGATCGCGCCGATCGTCACCCGCAAGCGCGTGCCGGTGCACTGGGGCGGCTGGGGGATCGTGCAGGCGACGGTGATCGGCATGCGCGAGGCGCTCGCGTTGCCGCGGCCGTGGTCGCATCTCGTCCTGCTCAGCGGCGCCGACTACCCGATCCGCTCGGTGGCCGAGACCCAGGCCTTCTTCGCCGCGCACCCGGGCGAATCGTTCTTGTCGTGGTCGGCTGGCGACGGCACCGACTACTCCGACGCCGACCGCCGCGGCAACGCGACCTGGCGCTGGACGGGCGACCTGTCGCGGATGCTCACCTGGCAGGTGTCGGTCCGCGGGCGCCGCTGGTATTTCCCGAGCGAGCGCGTGCCCTACGCGCTGCCGCGCCGCCTGCCGCGGGCGCTGAGCACGCCCTACCAGGGCTCGGCGTGGTGGAACCTCACGCCCGAGGCCGTTGCCTACTGCGTGCGATATCTGCGCCGCCATCCGAGCATCGCAGCGCACTTCCGCTTCGTCTTCGCGCCCGACGAGAACGTCTTCCAGATGATGCTGCTGGACTCGCCGCTGCGCGACACGCTGGTCAACGAGGACCTGCGCTTCATGCACTGGGAGACCAACAGCCCGCCGACGATCGTGCTCGACGACGTGCCGGCGATGCGCGCGTCGCGCAAGCTGTTCGCGCGCAAGTTCGACCTCGCCGCGGCGCCGGAGCCGCTGGACGCGCTCGACGAGCTGGCTGCCGCGGGCGGCTGAGTCGGCGCGGGGGCGGTGCGCGGCGCCGATGGCGTGCAGTGCGCGGCGCGATGGAGCTGCGCAGCGTGGTTCGTCGTCACCGAGGAGAGCGAGCGGTGCCGTGACTCGCGGCGCCAGCAGTCGTCCGCGGGCGTCAGGGCGGGCGATTCGGGGCCGAACTGCATTCGTTGGCGCTCTGCGCATCACTCGATCGCACCTAGACCGTGCATATCGCGGGTAACGTGTGCTCCAAGTTGCTCACCGGCCGCGGCCGACGGTCGGGCGCCCCTGCCCCGATCTCCGGCGGACGACCGACCCCGCAGCGAGCCACCGCTCCCGCTCGCTTTCCTCGGTGCCTCGAACCACGCTGCGCAGCTCCCCCACGCCGCGCACTGCATGCCATCGGCGCCGCGCACCACCCCGTCCCACCCAACCGCCCCGCTATGGTCCGCGCCGGTGCGGATCCTCGTGACCTCCACGCTCTACCCGCCGATCGCCTTGGGCGGCTATGAGCGCGAGTGCGCCATCGTCGTCGGACGGTTGCAGGAGGACCACGAGGTGCTCGTGCTCACCGCCGACCTCGACCGCGACCAGGTGGACCCGGGCGAGGCCGGTGTGCGCCGCGAGCTGCCGCTGCTCGCCCAGAGCGAGCGTGGCGCGCTGCGGGCACCGCGGGCGTCGGTCACCGCCGTCCACAGCGCCCGCCGGGCGCTTGAGGACTTCCGGCCCGACCTCGTCTACGCCTGGAACGGCACCTCGATCCCGCAAGCCGCGCTGCGCGTGCTCGCCGACTCCGGCGTGCCGATGGCCTTCCGCGTCTGCGAGCACTGGTTCGGGCGACTCTTCGCCGTCGATCAGTTCCTGCGCGAGCTGGCGCCCGCGCGGCGTAGCCCGCCGCGCGCGGTATGGGCGCTGGGCTGCCGCGCCTTCAACCGCGCGGTGCCGGCGTTGCGCCTCGACCCGTTGCGCCGCTTCGACGCCGCGATCTCCTGGAACTCCGAGGCGATCCGCCGGATGGCCGGCGTCCCGGGCGTCGTCAACCCGGTCCTGGAGCGCATCGGCCACTCCGTGCCGCGCGCTGGCGCCCGCTACGAGGCCGTCGTGCGCGCACCGGCGCCCGAGCCCGAGATCGCGTTCATCGGTCGCGTGACGCCCTACAAGGGGCTCGACATCGCCATCGAGGCGCTCGCGCTGCTGCGCGACGAGCACGATCTCCCCGTCCGGCTGACGGTCGTCGGCCCCGAGGACCAGCCGCACGGCGCCGAGATGCGCCAACTGGCGCGCGACCGCGGCGTCGCCGACGCGGTCGCGTGGCTGGGCTCCGTCGACCCCGACGGCGTCGCGGCCGTCCTGGCCCGCACCCATGCGCTGATCCTGCCGTCGACCTGGGAGGAGCCGTTCCCGCTGGTGACGATCGAGGGCGCCTTCGCCCGCGTGCCGCTCGTGGCCTCCGACGTCGGCGGCATCGGCGAGGGGATGCACGACGAGGAGCACGCGTTGCTGTACCCGCCGCACGATCCCGCGGCGGCGGCCCGCGCGCTGGCCCGGACGCTGCGCGACACCGACGAGACGGCGGCGCGCGTGGAGCGCGCGCACCTGCGCGCCCAGGAGTTCCGCCTGGAGCCCTACTTGGAGGCCCAAGCGCAATTCGTGCTCGACGCACACGAAGCCTTGCAGGCGGCGGGCGGCGCTCAGGCTCCCGCTCGCTCTGTCCGATAGCCCGGGGGAGACGATGTCTGCCGCGACCGCCCCTGCCTTGACCGACGTGTTCCCACGCGCCGCGATCGTCCATGACTGGCTGACGGTCCCCGGCGGCTCGGAGAAGGTCGTCCTGGAGCTGCTCGAGCTCCTGCCCAACGCGGAGATCTTCACGTCGGTCTATGACCCGGAGCCCTGGCGCGAGAAGCTCGCCGGCGTCACCGTCCATCCGTCGTTCTTGGATCGCATCCCCAAGGCGCGGGAGCAGTACCCCAAGCTGCTGCCGTTGATGAACCGGGCGTTCGAGTCCTTCGACCTGGCCGACTTCGACCTCGTCGTCTCCTCCAGCCACTCCTGTGCCAAGAACGTCCTGACGCCCCCGCAGACGCGCCACGTCTGTTACTGCCACACGCCGATGCGCCACGCCTGGGAGCCGCGCTACCTCAAGGAGGAGGAGCTCGGCACGGTCGCCCGGCTCGCTGCCCGCGCGCTGATGCCGACCGTCCGGCGCAACGACCTGGCCGGCGCCTCGCGCCCCGACGTCTTCATCGCCAACTCCTCCTTCGTCGCCCAGCGGATCGCGAAGTACTACCGCCGCGAGTCGACCGTGATCCACCCGCCGGTGGACGTCGCCGACTCCCTCGCGCGCCCGCGGCGCGAGGATGACTACTACCTGCTGCTCGGCCGCGTGATCCCCTACAAGCGCGTCGATCTCGCCGTCGCCGCGTGCGCCAAGCTGGGCCGCAAGGTCAAGGTCGCCGGGACGGGACGGGCGCTGGAGGCCGCGCGCGCCGCGGCCGCCGGGTCGCCGGACGTCGAGTTCCTCGGCTACGTGCCGGACACCGAGCTCGGCGACCTCATCGCCGGCGCGCGAGCGCTGCTGTTCCCCGGCGCCGAGGACTTCGGCATCGTCCCGGTCGAGGCCCAGGCCGCCGGCGTCCCGGTCATCGCCTGGGGCGTGGCGGGCGTGCGCGACTCGGTGATCGACGGCGAGACCGGGATCTTCTTCGAGCACCAGACGGCCGACGCGATGGCCGATGCGATTCGCGCGTTTGAGGCCATGGACTTCGACGAGGCGACGATCCGCGACAACGCCCGGCGCTTCGCGCCCGAGCGCTTCCGCGAGCAGATCGCGGCCTTCCTGCGTGAGGTCGCCCTACCATCAACCTGTGGAGCACGCCGATGACGCCGCGCACTGACGACCTCGGCTTCGAGGATGGGGCCGACGACGATCGCGCGACCTCGCCGTTCGAGCTGTTTCGCGTCATCTGGCGCCGACGGCTGCTCGTCGTCCTCGTGGTCATCCTCTCGATGCTGGTCTCCGTGCTGCTCGTGGTGCGGACGCCGAAGGAGTACTCGTCCTCGGCGTCGCTGCTCTTCCGCGACCCGGGCTTCGCGCGCACGCTCTACGGCAACGACCTGTTCGACGCCGGCCAGGACCCCAAGCGCGCGACCCAGACCAACCTCGACGTCGTGCGCTCGACCAACGTCGCGGTGCAGGCCAAGAAGCTGCTGGGCACCGACGAGTCGGTCGGCTCGCTGGTGAGTTCGATCACCGTCACGCCGGGGTCGGACTCCGACGTGGCGACCGTTGAGGCCACGCGCTCGTCGCCCGCCGATGCCGCCGCGGTCGCTAACGCGTTCGCCAAGGCCTACATCTCCTATCGCCAAGCGACCGACCGCGCTGCCGTGCAGACCGCCCAGGACCTCATCAAGAAGTCGCTGGAGACGGCTGCGCCCGACGAGCGCGCAGGATTGCTGACCAGCCTGCGGCAGCTCGAGGTCCTCAAGACCCTGCAGACCGGCAACGCCGAGGTCGTGGCGGAGGCCGAGCCCAACGGTTCGCCGACCTCGCCCAAGCCCAAGCGCGACGCGATCCTCGGCCTCATCGTCGGCCTGCTCGCCGGCTGCGGCCTCGCGCTGTTGGTGGACTACCTCGACCGTCGCCTGCAGACCGAAGAGGACGTCGAGCGCGCTTACTCGGACTTCCCCGTCATCGCCACCGTGCCCGAGGACCGCCTCGGCAGCCTGCAGCTGGAGCCGTCAGGCCGCACCGGCGAGTCCTACAGGATGCTGCGCGAGGGGCTGCGCTTCCTGGATCCCGAGCGCACGATGCGCTGCCTGGTGGTCACCAGCGCCGACGAGAGCGAGGGCAAGTCCACCGTGGCGCGCCATCTCGCCGTCACGCTGGCGGCCGTCGGCCAGGACGTCATCCTGCTGGAGGCCGACATGCGCCGGCCGACGGCTGGCGCCAAGCTCGGCGTTGACCCCGGCTCGCTCGGCCTCTCCGACGTCCTCGCCTCCGACGAGCCGGCCACCCGCCACCTCGTCACGCCGCTGGGCCGCGGCTCGACGCTCGACGTCCTGCCGGGCGGCACGGTCCCGCCCAACCCGGCCGACCTGCTGCGCACCGGCCGCGCGGGCGACGTCCTGGCCGAGCTGCGCGACGCGGCCGACGTCGTGATCATCGACGCGCCGCCGCTGATCCCGGTCGCCGACACGCGCGTGCTGCTGCAGCTGCCCCAGGTCGACGGCGTCATCCTCGTCGGCCGCGTTGGCACGACCCGCCGCGACCGCGCCCGTGAGGCGCGCCGCGTGCTGCTGCAGAGCCACCGCCGCGTCCTCGGCCTGGTCGTGACCGGCACGACCGACTCGCTGACCAGCAGCTACTACAGCGACGGCCCGGTGAGCCGGAAGTCGCCCCGCGAGCGGCTCGCCGGCCTCCTGCGCTGAGCCGCACGGCGGCGCCGTGGCCGTGCCGCGTGGAAGGCGTAATGGCGCACCGAAAGCGTGCCGCCCATCGCCGTGAGCAGCATGATGATCTGCGCCCAGTAGAAGCTGTCGTAGAAGATCGTCACCAGCGCGATGCCGATGATCCCGAGCACCAGCGCGAGGTCCTCGGCCGGCGGCTCGTAGGCGAACCACAGCCAGCGCGCCAGCAGCGACAGCGCGACGAGGATCGGGACGAGCACCGCCGCCAGGCCGAAGAAGCCGGTGTCGACGGTGATCGAGAGGTAGCCGTTGTCGATGGCGCCGATCGCGGTGAGCTCGGCCGCCTCGCTGGCCGAGAAGCCGGGCGCGCCCCCGCCGAAGAACGGCCGCTCGCGGATCTGCTGCACGGCGTAGCCGTAGCTCCAGGTCCGGTGGGTGACCGAGTCGGTCTGCGCGACGCTCGCGTTGAGCTTGCGCTCGACGATGCCGTGCAGCGACCCGGTGGACATGATCGCGATGCCGGCGATCAGCACCACCGCCGCCACCGCGCGCAGCGCGCGCCAGCGCCCCTGACGCAGCAGGTACACGGTCAGCACGAGCAGCACGCCGATGGTCGCCACCCAGGAACTGCGCGACTCGCTGAAGATCAGCACGAGGCCCGCCAGGACGCCCATCCCCAGCGCGAGCGCGCGCGAGCGCTTGGCCGCGTGCACGAGCGCCGAGGGCGCCAGGCCGACGACCAGCGCGCCGAAGGTGATGGGGTAGCCGGTGAAGTAGCCGACGCGGTTGCCGGGCTCCTGCGCGTAGGCCAGCAGGCCCATGACGATCAGCACGGCGAGGCCGGCGAAGGCGGCCGGGCCCCAGGCCGAGGTCGTGTCGGCAAAGCGCCGGGCGCAGAGGAAGGTCACGCCGGCGAACAGCAGGCCGAAGGTGCCGGACTCGATCATCGGCTGGACGGCGCCGACCGACTCGTGGATGGAGATCGTCAGGCAGATGAAGACGAGCCCGTAGAGCAGCGCACGACGGCTGGGCCGGCGGACGGTGCCGCGCCGCTCTGATGCCACCGACCACAGCCACGGCAGCAGCGGGGCGGCGGCGATCGCCGCGCAGAGGACGCGCTGGGGCACGCGTGGCCCGGCGGCGATGTCGTTGATGAAGGGGTACCAGGGCGCGACGGCGACGAGGACGATCGCCCAGGCGAAGGCGCGGTCGCCGAGGATCATCAGCCCCATGAAGGCGGCCACGCCGATCGCCAGCAGCACGGCGTAGGACGGGTGGCGCGCGACTGCGAGGCCGCAGAACAGGCCAAGGCCCACGGTGCCGAGCAAGACGATCCAGCGGTTCTGGGCCAGCGCGGTCATGCGGCGTTGGGTGTCAGCGCGGTCAGGAGATCGACGAGCTCGCGGGTCTGACGGACGGCGTCGTAGCGCTGCTGCGCGCGGGCGCGCGCGGCGACGCCCAGCGCGGCGAGCCGCGGCGGGTCGGCGAGCAGCGTGCGCACCGCGTCGCCCAGCGCGCGGCGGTCGCCGTAGGGGACGAGGACGCCGGCCTCGCCGTTGGTGCCGACCATGTCCGGGATGCCGCCGACGTCGGAGCCGAGGATCGGCGTCCCGCAGGCCATCGCCTCCAGCACCGCCCACGGCGCGGCGTCGGCGCCGCTGGGCAGCGCGAGCAGATCAGCCTGCTGGCGCAAGTCCATCAACTCGGGGTCGCCCGGGCCGAGGCGGTGGACGCGCAACCCCGGGCGGGGCTCGACGTCGGCGGGCGTGACGGCGTCCAGCTCGACGGTCGTCCCGAGGTCGTCGCCCAGGGCGGCCACGAGGTCGGCGCCGCCCTTGTCCTCCCAGCGGCCACCGACGAACAGGATCCGCGGCAGCGTGCGCTCACGGCGCTGGGGCGCTGGGGTGAACGTGGTGAGATCCAAGCCCGGGTGGTGCTCGACGGTGTGGGCGCGCGGCTCGGCGGCCTCTACGGCGCGGCGCGCCCAGCCGGTCCACGCCAACACGAGCGCGGCGGTGCGGAAGGTCCGGCGCTCGGCGGCGCGGCTTCCGATCAGCTCGGCGGCGGCCAGGCGGCCGGTCTTGCGCCAAGCGGGCATCGCCCACCAGTCGCCGACGGTCACGTCGACCGAGACCGCGGCAGGCACCCGGCGCATCAGCGCGCCCATGCCAAGCGCGATCGAGTGGCTGTGGAGGTGCATCGCGTCGGGCCGGTAGTCGGCGACCTCGGTGGCCAGCGCCCGGCGGCCGCGCAGCGCCTGGACCAGATGCCAGCGCGCGGTGCGCGCATCCAGCCCGGTGCGCGTGAGCAGCGGATGGCTCCAGGTCGCCGCCGCGTGGCTCCAGCGGCCCTGGGATGCCAGCGTCACGAAGCGCGTGTCGAGCCCCTCCACGCCGTCGGTCATCGCCCGCAGCGTCGCCTCGACCTGTGCCTGGCCGAGGACGTGAGAGCCGAGGTTGCCTTCGTTGAAGAAGAGGAGCCGCACGGGTCAAGTGGGACGGTAGACGACAAAGCGCCGCCGGGAGCCCCAGCGGCGCATTGCCTCCTTCGCGGTGTGGTGGGCGATTCCTACGCGCTGGCGCCCAGCAGCGAGCGGACCTCGGTGGTGTAGGCGCCCTTGGGGCTCTTGTCGCTCTCGAGCGCGCCGAAGTAGTGCTCGCGGTCGTCGGAGGCGCCGGTCGGCCGCAGGTCGCTGGTCGAGTAGAGGTAGAGCGCGGCGAGGCGGCTGCCGTAGCGAGCTCGCATGCCGGCGATCGCGTCATGCAGCGTCGTGGCGGCCGTGGCGTAGGTCATGCACTTGTCGAAGCCGAAGTTGTCGCTGAGGCAGCGGCCGTTGTCAGAAGAGATGCCCCACTCGGTGGCATACAGCGGCTTGTCGACCGCGCCACGGGAGCGCATCGCGGCGAGCATGTTGTCCATCGGGATCTGCCACTTGGGGCCGTAGGGGTGGACGGTCCAGCCCGCGACGTGGTCGGCGAGGTCCGGGACCGCGTCGAACATGGCGTTGATCCAGGTGGTGTAGCCGCTGTACTGATCGCCGACGGCGAGGATGCCGACCTTCGGGTTGGCGGCCTTGACGGCGATCGCGGCGTTCTTGGCCTGGCGGGCGTACTCCTTGGCCAAGTTGAGGTAGTTGTCGTTGCGGTACCAGTCATCGGCCAGCGTCCAGCCGTTGTACTGGTAGGGGTTGTTGGTCTCGTTGCCGAACTCGATCCGCGTGACGGCGGTGGAGGCCGCGACGTCCTTGCCCTGCCAGAGCGTGCCGCCCGGGCCGAAGGCCGCGGCCCACGTCGCCAGGTTCTGGGCCTCGGCGGCGGTCGGCGTGCGGCCCTGGAAGCCGGCGAGCAGCAGCGGCTGGATGCCGGCCTGGGCGTACTCCAGCACGACCGGCGCGATCTCGGAGGCCGGCGTGGCGATGTCGAACTCCATGCGGACGTGCTTGGCGCCCAGCTGGGTGATGAAGCCGAGCTGCCAGGAGATGGCCGAGCCGCTGACGATGCCCATCTGGAAGTTGGCCGCGGTGCTCGGGGTGGCCGGTGCGGGGACGGGGCTGGCGGCCGGCGGCGTGCTCGGGGTGCCGGCGCCGGGCTGCGTCGTCGTGCTCGGAGCGGAGCTGGTCGTGGTCGTGGTGGTCGTCGTCGCGCCGCCGACGGCCGAGTAGCGGATGTGCACCTCGCGGGCCCAGGCGGAGCCGACGACCGCGGTGCGTAGGCCGTAGGTGACGGTCTTGCCCGGGATCGCCGCGGGCGTGGTCGACGTGCCGTTGACGGCCGAGTAGAGATCGCTCCTGCCGCTGACCTTGCGGACCAGGACGTAGGCGGTGACGCCCGCGACCTTGTTCCAGCGCAGCGTGGCGCCGGTCACCGTGAGCTTGGGGGCCTGCTGGGTGGCGCGCAGCGTGGACTTCGTGACGGCCGAGGTGCGGGCGATGCGGTGCGAGAGCGAGGAGAGCTTCAGGCCGGCCTTCTGGAGGGCCTGGCGTGAGGCGGCGCAGGTTGTGCTGGCCGCGCCGGCCGTGACCTGGCAGCGCGACAGGCTGTGCGCGGCGCTGACGACGGCCTTGTCGGTCTGGCGGTACTGGGCCTTGTAGGTGGTGGGTGCCGACGCGTTCGCGGCGACCGGACTCACCGCGGAAGCGGCGATCGCGGCGGCGACCAGCGTGACGTGCAGGGTCAGGCGGCGTGCGCCCTGCGTGCAACGAAGCGACATTGGTGTCCTTTGGGGAGCTGGGCGATCTCGGAGAGACCCCTGGCTTTGCGGACCCACCTCGCGATGGGGGTGCCTTTTGCGGGGAACGAGGGCGCCGTGTTGGCCACCCCTCTGATGCCTGTGTCGGGCCTTGGGCGGCGCCGCCCGACCAGCGACCCAATAGACCGGACATCTGTTGGATGTCGTGTCCGAACGCGGTCATCGGCCGATAGGAGCGCCATCATGTGGCGCAGTGATCGACCTCCACTGCCATCTGCTGCCCGGCATCGACGACGGCCCCGCCACGATGGACGACACGCTGGCACTGGCCGATGCGCTCGCTGCCGCCGGCATCGAGCGGGTGGTCGCCACGCCGCACGTCTCACCGGAGTATCCCAACGGCGCTGAGCTGGTGGACAAGCTGACGACCCTCGTGGTCGCCGAGCTCGCGCGTCGCGGCCACCCGTTGCAGGTCGAGGCGGGCGCCGAGCTCGACCTCGCCCATCTGGCGAGCCTGCCGGATGGCGAGCTGGAGCAGTTGCGCCTCGGCACCAGCGCGGCGCTGCTGATCGAGTGCCCGTTCACCCGGGTCATGCCGCACTTCGAGGGGCTCGTGCGTCAGCTGATGGCGCGCGGCAACCGCGTGCTGTTGGCCCATCCGGAGCGCTCGCCGTTGTTCCTGCGCGAGCCCGCGCTGCTGACGCGCCTGGTGGCCGACGGCGCGCTCGCGTCGCTGACGGGCGCGTCGTTCAGCGGGCGCTTCGGGACCACGGCGCAGCGCTACGCCGAGTGGGCCGTCGACGAGGGCTTGGCGCACAACGTGGCGACCGATGCCCACAACACGCGCGGGCGCGGCCCGGTCTTGCGTGATGCGCTGCAGAACGCTGGCTACGGCTGGGCTGTGGACTGGCTGACCCACGAGGTGCCGCAGGCCCTGCTGCGCGAGGCTCCGCTGCCGCCGAGCCCCGCGCGGCCGGCGCGCCTGCTGCCGTGGGCGCGCAAGAAGCGCGCGGCGCCCCGCTAGGACGTCTCGAGCGCCGCGACCGCTGCGGCGATCTGCGCGAGGCGCGTGTCCCAGGAGTGGGTCGCCGCGGCCTGCGATCGCGCGGCGCGCTCGGCGTCGGTGGTGTGGGCAAGCGCCGTGTCGAGCGCCGCGGCGAAGCTCGGCGCGTCGGGCGCGGTCGCGATCTCCTCGACCCCTGCCAGCGCCGGCAGCTTGGTCGCGACGACTGGCAACCCCGCCGCGAGGTACTCATACACCTTCATCGGGAAGATCGAGGCGGTCAGCTGATTCGACGCATAGGGGATGATCCCAGCGTCGGCACCGCGCAGGACGTCGGGCAGCGCGGTGTGGTGGCGGCCGCCGAGCAGGTGGATGTTGGGGGCGTCGCGCAGCGCGGAGACGTCGGTGCTCGGGTCGCCCATGCCGGTCGGCCCGACGAGGGCGAAGGACCAATCGGGGCGCGCACGAGCGACGTCGACGATCAGCTCCACGTCGAGCTTGGTCGCCACGACGGCGCCGGTGAAGACGATTCGCGGATGCGGGAGCGCGGCGATGGCGGGATCGATGGGACCGGCTTGCAGCGCGGTCGCGAACGCGGCGGTGTCGGCGACGTTGGGCGCGTCGAGCACGTTGGCGTTCAACGTGCGCATGCGCGCCGCGAGTGCCGGCGCGCTGGCGAGGACCAGATCAGCGCGGGCGGCGAAGCGCGCCTCGGCGGCGCGGAAGCTCTCGGCGTCGACGCCCGGCTGGGCGGCGATGTCGTCGACGCAGTGGTAGACGACGAGCGAGGGCCGGAGGGCGTCGAGGAGGGCTTCGGCCTGGGGGACGTAGGCCCAGAGGATGGGGTCGGTCAAGTTGAGGTGCTTGACCGAGCGCTTGACGAGGGCGGGAAGGAGGCGGCCGTTGAGCTTGCGGACCGCGGCGTTGGCGTGGAGCGGAAGGACCAGCGGCGACAGCACGTGGAGCCCTTGGGGCGCCGGCCGTGCGGGCGCCAGCCCACGCCGCAACCGCTTGACGATGCGCTTGAGATCACGCCCCGCCAGCTGCGGCCGCCGCAGCCCGAGCGACTCGATGAACAACACGCGGTTGTCGGCTGCCAGCCGCGACATCAAGTGATGTTGGTTGGTCGGCAGCTCGGTGTCCCAGTCGGCGAAGCCGACGCAGACGATGTCGCGGCCAGCCAGCCGCACGCCCTCGCCTTCGCCCCCCTCCCCGGGGCGTCGAGGGACGACTGAACCACGCTCTGGGGGGTTCATTCGTCCCTCGATGGCTCGCGATGGCGGTGGGGGAGGAGCGTGCGGAGTTTTTGCATGGACAGCCAGGCGTCGTTGCGCAGGCGCGTGGTCGTCGCGCCCGCGATGTTGAAGCGCTTGAGCGCGCGGTCGGTCTCGCCGAGGTCGCGGCGTAGCGTGCCGGTGCGGTGGCGGATGAGCGCGGTGGCTGCGCGGCGAAACGACAGGCCCTTCTCGCTGGGCAGGTGCCAGAGCGCGAGCGACGCCGGGTCCTCCGGGTTGGCGGCCTGGTGGCGCGGGCCGGTCCAGATCCGGCCGGCGAGGTCGGAGCGGTCGATGAAGCGCGCCCGGCCCAGCGCGCCGGCCGCGGTCAGCAGCTGCTCCTCGGTGGGCAGGCGGATGCCGGCGGCGGCCAGCTCGGCGTCGAGGCGCTCGCAGGCGGCGACGAGCTCGCGCAGCGCGCCGGCGCGGCCGGCCAGCAGCTCGCCGCCGATCCACGGTGGGGCCGCGTCGGTGCTTCCAGGCAGCGCGCCGATCGACGCTCGCGTGTGGCCCGAGACGTCCCAGTCGGGCGGATAGCCGATGGTGACGCAGGCCAGCGCGTCCTCGTCGGCATCCAGCGTGGCGAAGGCGCGGCCGGGGTTGCGCCAGACGCAGTCGACGTCGACGAGCCACAGCGGACGGTCCGGCTCGTCGGCCGGCGCCGTGGCGAGGATCGCGTCGAAGACGTAGCGCGAGGAGTAGAACATCGTCACGTCGGATCCGGGCGCGTGATCGTAGGGCGCGACCACCCGCCGGACGCCGAGCTCATCGATCACTTCCAGCAGCGCGACGCCGCGCTCGTCCGAGACGGCGCCGGGATCATCGAGGTTGAGCACGAGCACCAGCTCGCAATCGATGCCGCTGAAGCGCAGCGACGCCGCCTGCACGGCCACGCACTCCAGGTAGCGCGCCGCGAGTCGTCCCGCGTCGGCGCCCGCGCGCGCCGACGGGTAGGTGAAGTCGTCGCCCGGGGCGTGGAGGTAGAGGTATTGGACGACGATGGGCGG
>JBEVLC010000290.1:0-3211 GCA_040509415.1 Baekduia sp.
TGATCGGGAAGATCTTCTCCAGTCCCGAGCGCGCGGCGGCGCCGCCGGCGCCGCCGGCGAAGACGAAGAGCGTCAGAAGGCTCATGCGCGGGGCTCCACCGCCGGGGTCGCAAGTGCGCCGGTCACGTGCTCCAAGGCCTCAGCGCTGGCATCACCGCCCGGCACCTCGCTGTACTCCTCCTTGGTCCGGAAGCCCATCGTCATGTCGATCCCCCGGGCGATGATGTAGGTCACCACGAACGAGTAGGCGCCGGTCGCCAGCAGCGCCACGGCCTGCTTGCCCAGCAGCGACGCGTTGCCGCCGTAGAACAGCCCTTCCTTGCCCGAGAACGTGCCGGTGGCAAAGAGGCCGATCGACAGCATGCCGACGATCCCGCCCCAGCCGTGGACGCCGACGACGTCGAGGGTGTCGTCGATCCCGAACCGGTACTTCAGGCCGATCGCAAACGAGCAGACGAGGCCGGCGGCGAAGCCGATCAGGATTGCGCCGAGCGAGCTGACCTCGCCGCAGGCGGGCGTGATCGCGACCATGCCCGCGACCGCTGAGGTCAGCACACCGGTCATGCTGACCTTGCCGAAGCGCAGGCGGTCCATGATCACCCAGCCGAACATCGCGCCGGCTGCGCCAAGCTGGGTGTTGAAGAACGCCGCCGGCGCCGCGCCCTCGTCCTGGAGCGCGGAGCCAGCGTTGAAGCCGAACCAGCCGAACCACAGCAGCCCGAGGCCGATCGCTACGAGCGGGATGCTGTAGGGCTTCTCGGAGATGCGCTGGAAGTCCTTGCGCCCGCGTAGGGCGATCGCGCAGGCCAGCCCTGCCATGCCCGAGTTGAGCTCGACGACCGTGCCGCCCGCGAAGTCGAGCGCGCCGAGGTTGTCGGTGATCCAGCCGTTGGGGGAGAAGACCCAGTGAGCGATCGGGAGGTAGACCAGCGCCGTCCAGATCGCGGTGAAGACCATCCACCCGTTGAAGCTCGCCCGCTCCGCGATCGAGCCGCAGATCAGCGCGACGGTGATCACCGCGAAGGACAGCATGAAGCAGGAGTAGATGAGCGTCGGGATCGAGCCCGTCAGCTCGTCGGGCCCGATGTTGCGCATGCCGATCTGGTCGAAGTTGCCGATCAGCCCATGACCGCCGACGTCACCGCTGAACGCCAGCGAGTACCCGAACAGGAACCAGATGACGGTCACGATGCCTAGGCAGGCAAAGATCATCCGCAGCATTGTCAGGACGTGCCGCGCCCGCACCATGCCGCCGTAGAAGAACGCCAGGCCCGGGGTCATGAGCAGCACCATCGCGGTGCTGGCCATCAGCCAAGCGGTGTTGCCGTTGTCGATCCCTCGCATGTCGGGCTCCTTTCGTTACGGGGTCTGACCCCTTGCGTACCTCACGGGTACAGATGGGGTCAGACCCCGTGGCAGGAAGGTGGTGGACTTGCGCAGCTGCGGCGCGGGCACGCCGATCAGCAGCCGGCGGACCGCGTCCCAGGCGGCGCGCATCGCGCGGTCGATCGTGGGGGAGTGGCTGCCGAGCAGGCGCGCCCAGGCGCCGCAGTCGCCGGGCAGGGCGCTGGCGCCCCAGCGCAGGTCGGCGTCCTGCAACGCGCCGCGCAGGGCGTCGACGATCGCGGCGGCCGGCGCCGCGTCGCTGACGACGTGCAGCGTCGCCAGCTGGTCCTCGCCGCCCAGGAGGCCGGGGCTGCCAAGGCCGGTCGCGCCGGCGCCGGGGGCGAGGCGGATGCGATCGAGGACGAGCACCGCGCCATCCGGGCGGCGGACCTCGAGGTCGGTGGCGAGGATGTCGTAGGCGTGGCGCTCGCCGTGCGCGAGGCGGCCGGCGCGGAGCGTCTCGCCGACGATTGCGGTCGCGCCGGCGGCGACGGTCACCCGCGCGCGGTGGTAGGACCGCGATCCCGCGCTCGGGATGATCGGGTCCGGCAGGTACTCGAGCAGGCATCCCGCTGCTGCCGACAGGTTGACGGCGCTCGTCGCGTAGTCGTCGTCCATCCGCATGACCTTGGTGGCGCCTTGGGTGGTCAGGTGCACGGCGCTGCCCGGGGCGCACGTCACGTCGATGCGGTAGCGGTCGCCCTGCACCATCCCGGCGCCGGCAGACATGACGAACACGATCGCGAGGTCCGGCCGCTCGGGATCGAAGTACAGCGGGCGCATGATCTGCAGGGGCGATTGCTGATGGCGCCTGCACAGCTCGGTGCGCCCGCCCGACGGCGCGAAGTCGAGCTCGAGCAGCGCGACCTTCCCGGCACAACCCGCAGGCAGCATCTCGGGGGGCGACGCGTAGGCGGCGACCTCGTCCGGGAGCGGTCGGGTCTCGTAGTGGCTCGGGTGCAGGCGGGCGACCGTCATCGAGCGATCACCTCACGAGAGCGTGAGCGCCTCCCGGCGCATGGCCAGGTAGTCGGCGATCTCCTCGATCCCCGTGCCGTCGAGCGCGTTGGTCAGCACGACCGGGCGGCCGTTGCGCACGATCACCGCGTCGGCGTGCATCCGCTCCAGGTCGCAGCGCACGTATTGGGCGATGTCGACCTTGTTGATGACCAACAGGTCGGACTCGGTGATGCCGGGCCCGCGCTTGCGCGGCATCTTGTCGCCCTCGGCGGTGTCCAGGACGAACAGGAACAGGTCCACGAGCGCTGGGCTGAACGTCAGCGTCAGGTTGTCGCCGCCGCTCTCGTAGAGCAGCGTGTCGATGTCGGGGAACGCGTCGACCATCTCCGCGCCGGCCGCGAGGTTCATCGTCGGGTCGTCGCGCACGGCGGTGTGCGGGCAGGCGCCGGTCTCCACGCCGACGACGCGCGCCGGGGTCAGCACGCCGTCCAGCGCGCGACGCACGTGCTCGGCGTCCTCCTGGGTGTAGATGTCGTTGGTGATGACCGCCGGCTGGTGGCCGCGGGCCATCAGGACGGGGACGAGCGCTTCGATCAGCGCCGTCTTGCCGGAGCCGACCGGGCCGCCGACGCCGACGCGCTGGAGTTGGTCCTCGATGCTCATGCGGTTCCTCTCGTCGTTGGGTCGTCGCAGTCTCAGCTCGCGAAGAGCTTGGCCTCGGCCAGCTCGTGTCGGGCCGACATCGCGTCGGCCAGTGGGGCGCAGCCGCCGACGTCGTCCAGGCGCCGGTTCAGGGCGGCGTCGGTGGCCTGCACGATCGCCGGCGCCGCTCCACGGATGAGCGCCTGGGCGCTGCGGTGGTCGG
>JBEVLC010000291.1:0-8647 GCA_040509415.1 Baekduia sp.
GGCACCGACGACGTCGCTGAGGGCTTCATCCGCCTCAGTGTTGGGATCGAAGACACGGCTGATCTCGTGGCCGATATGCGCAGCGCCCTCGACGCGCTCGACAATGCGAGGTAGCGTCGCGCTCCATGGGACGACGCACGACCTACACGCCGGGGACGCCCTGCTGGGTGGATCTCACCACGACCGACCCTGACGACGCCAAGCGCTTCTACGGCGCGGTGCTCGGCTGGACGGCGCGCACGTCGTCGGAGAACAACTACATCTTCTTCGAGCACGACGGCGCAACGGTGGCTGGGCTGCAAACGCTGACCGACGAGCAGCGCGACCAAGGGATGCCGCCGTCATGGTCGATGTACGTGCACACCGAGGATGCCTCAGCGACAGTCGCGCGCGCCACGGAGCTCGGGGCGACGGTGGTGGTCGAGCCGTTCGACATCCCTGGTGCGGGGCGGATGGGCGCGCTGGCCGACCCGCAGGGTGGCGTCGTGTTGCTCTGGGAGCCGGCCGACTTCGCTGGTGCCGCGCTGGTCAACGCGATCGGCGCCTGGGCTTGGGATGACCTGCAGACGGTCGACCCGGAAGCTGCCGCGCCGTTCTACGAGGCGCTCTTCGGCTGGGCGACCGCCGAGGTGCCGGGAAGCGACGGGATCTACCGCTCGATCGCCCACGAGGGCCGGAACATCGGCGGGATCATGCGCGCCCAGCGCGAGATCGCCCAGCCCTACTGGACCGTCTACTTCGGGGTGGCTGACGTCGACGCCACGCTGGAGCGCATCGTGGCCGAGGGCGGGCGCAAGCTCGTCGAGCCGATGGCGGTGCCGTCGGGCCGCTTCGCCGTGGCGCTCGACCCCCAGGGCGCGGTCTTCTGCCTGGTCGACGGCGAGTTCGACGACTGAGCTCCGCCTGAGCCCATGCGCTGACGCCGCAACGTCGGGCATGCTGCCCGGCCCGTGGCCGTCCTCGCCCTCAAGCTGATCCTTGCGCCGGCGTTCGTCGTCGGCGCGTCGCTGACCGCGCGCCGCTTCGGTCCGCGGATCGGTGGCCTGGTGGGCGGCTTGCCGGTCGTCGCGGGACCGATCCTGCTGGTGTTGGCGATCGTCCACGACCGTGACTTCGCGGCGCGCTCGGCGACGACGTCGCTGCTGGGGCTCGTATCGCTGGCGGCGTTCGTCGTGGTCTACGGCTTCGCGGCACAACGTCTGCGCTGGCCCGGTGCGCTCGCCCTCGCCTGGCTCGCGTTCCTGGCCATGACCGCGGTCGCGTCGGCCGTCCACCTCGCGGCGACGCCCGCGCTGGTCGTGGCCTTCGCGAGCTTCGTCATCGGTCGTGCGGTGCTGCCGTCTCCATCGATCGAGTCAGCGCCGGCCGCCGTCGCGCCGCCGTCCTGGGACCTGCCCGTGCGCGCCGCCTGCGCCGCGGCGATGGTCCTCGCGATCACCGCCGCCTCCGCCGGCCTCGGCCCGCGCCTCAGCGGCCTGCTGGCGCCGGCACCGATCATCACGACCGTGTTGGCGGCCTTCACCCACGCGCAGCTGGGATCGGACGCGACGCTGCGGCTCCTGCGCGGGATGCTCACCGGCTTCTTCGCCTTCGCGCTCTTCTGCTGGACGGTCACGCTCGCCTTGCCGCACACCTCGATCGTGGTCGCCTTCGCGCTGGCGGCGGCGGTCGCCGCGCTGACCCAGGCGGCGATCCTGGGGGGCGAAGTCGTCGGGTCCCGACCCTAGTCTCCGTGACCCCCATGGCCCGCCCGTCCACCATCCACGTCTGCTCTGCCTGCGGCCACGCCGAGGCGCGCTGGCACGGCCAATGCCCCGGCTGCGGGGAGTGGAACACGCTGGTCGAGGAGCGGGCGCCGGCGCGGCTCGCGGGCGCCGCCGGCCCCAACGCGGCGGCACGGCGCGCCGCCGGCGCGCCCACGCCCGTCGCGCTGCGCGACGTCCAGGCCGTGACGCACTCGCGGCTGTCGACCGGGATCGGGGAGCTCGACCGCGTGCTGGGCGGCGGCCTGGTGCCGGGCTCGCTCGTGCTGCTCGGCGGCTCGCCGGGCATCGGCAAGTCGACGCTCACCGGCATGGCCATGGGCAATATCGAGGCCCACCCACCCCAGCGCAAGACGTTGTATGTCTCGGGCGAGGAGTCTGCGGCGCAGATCCGGCTGCGAGCCGAGCGCCTGGAGACCGATCGCTGCCGTGCGCTCGATGTCCCCGTCTTGGCCGAGACCGACCTGGATGCCGTGCTGGCGGCCATCGACGCTCACCGTCCCGAGGTCTGCGTCATCGACTCGGTGCAGACGCTCCACGCGCCCGAGCTCACCGGCGCGCCGGGCTCGGTCGGTCAGGTTCGCGAGGTCGCCGCACGGCTGATGCGCACCGCGAAGTCCGTCGGCACGACCGTGATCCTCGTCGGCCACGTCACCAAGGACGGCGCGATCGCGGGCCCACGCGTGCTGGAGCACCTCGTCGACTGCGTGCTGCAGTTCGAAGGCGAGCGCGAGCGCACCTACCGCACCTTGCGCGCGCTGAAGAACCGCTTCGGGTCGACCTCCGAGACCGGCGTCTTCGAGATGAAGCAGGGCGGCCTGGTCGAGGTGCTGGATCCGTCGGCGCGGTTCGTGGGGGAGGCCACCGGCAAGCCGGGCTCGGTCGTGCTCGCGGCGATGGAGGGCAGCCGGCCGTTGCTGGTCGAGGTCCAGGCGCTGGTCTCCCCGAGCGAGATCGTGCCGCCGCGGCGCGTCGTCACCGGCATCGACCGCAATCGCCTGGCGCTCGTGCTGGCGGTCCTGGGCCGCCACGCCAACATCGGGACGGGGACCGCGGACGTCTTCGTCAACGTCGTCGGCGGCGTCCGCGTCGACGAGCCGGGCGCCGATCTGGCGGTGGCGCTCGCGGTCGCCTCGGCCCAGCGCGGCATCGCCTTGGGCACCGAAGACCGCCCGCTGGCCTGCTTCGGCGAGCTCGGCCTGACCGGCGAGCTGCGGACGGTCGGCCATCCCGAGCGCCGCGTCGAGGAAGCCGAGAAGTTCGGCCTGCGCGACCCCGTCCATCCGGGCACCTCACGGACCCTGCGCCACGCCCTTCGTGCGGCCTTTGCCGCCGCGGAGCCCGTTGCGGCCTGACCGACCGTCCAGGCTTCAGGAACACCGTCCACACGGTAAGGCCGATCTAAAGGAGCCCTGGTAGAATTGCCTTGATGGCGCAGCGATCCGGCGACGATCTGAACGAGCTGGAGAGCCGTCAGGAGCCTCGCCTGGTCAAGGCGCTGGAGATGGTGGCGCCCGGCACCGCCTTGCGCGAGGGACTCGACAACATCCTTCACGCGCACACGGGCGGCCTGCTTGTGATCGGCGACCACGACGAGCTCAGCTTCCTGTTCTCCGGAGGCTTCCAGCTCGACGTCGACTACACGCCGGCGCTGCTCTACCAAGTCGCCAAGATGGACGGTGGCATCGTCCTCAACGCCAACGCGACCAAGATCGCGATGGCCAACGTCCAGCTGACGCCGGATCCGACCGTTCTGACGCTGGAGACCGGCACGCGCCACCGCACCGCCGAGCGCGTCTCCAAGCAGACCGATGCGGTCGTCATCGCGATCTCCCAGCGGCGCGAGGTCGTGTCGCTCTACGTCGACGGCGCGAAGTACATCCTCGAGGACATCCCCGTCGTGCTGGCCAAGGCCAACCAGGCGCTGGCGACGCTCGACAAGTACCGCACCCGCCTCGACCAGGTCTCCACGCGCCTCACCGCGCTGGAGTTCGAGGGCGGCGCGACGCTGCACGACGTCCTGACGGTCCTCCAGCGCTCCGAGCTCGTGACGCGCATGGCCGTCGAGATCGAGCGCTACATCGTCGAGCTCGGCACCGAGGGCCGGCTCATCGAGATGCAGCTCGAGGAGGTCATGGTCGGCGTCGCCGCCGACAAGGCCGCCCTCATCCACGACTACTTGGCGGCGGACTCCGACGAGACGTTCGCCGCGGCGCTCGACCAGCTCGGACGCATGCCCCATCAGGACCTGCTCGACTTCGGCCGCCTCGCCGAGTTGATGGGCTATGACCGCAAGCTGAACACCCTCGACTACCCGGTCTCGCCGCGCGGCTTCCGGATCCTGGGGCGCGTGCCCCGGCTCCCGAAGCTCGTCGTCGCCCAGATCGTGAAGGAGTTCGGGGGCCTCGATGAGCTGCTCGCCGCCACAGACGCGGAGCTCGAGACCGTCGAGGGCGTCGGAGAGATTCGTGCGAAGGACATCCGCGAGGGCCTTCGCCGGTTGCAGGAGATCAACCTCGTCGATCGATACCTGCAGACCTGATCGTGGTCTCGGACGAGACCCGGCTGGAAACGTGGTCGCCATCCCCGGTGAGCGGCCCAACCAAGGAGGACCATCATTCCCGCTAGCACCGAAGAGCAGATCCTAGAAGACCTCGACATCCCCGAGATCGTCAACATCGATTTCGAGATCGGCGACGATGTCGTCTATCCGCATCACGGGGCCGGGCAGGTCCTCAAGAAGGAAATGAAGAAGATGTTCGGTGAGGAGCGCGAGTACCTCACCATCAAGATCCTGCACAACGACATGACGGTCATGGTCCCCTGCGAGAACGCGGGCATCGCGGGCCTCCGCCGGGTCATCGACGAGGAGAGCGTGCAGAAGGTCCTCGGCGTGCTGCAGGACGAGCTCTCCGAGATGCCCAAGAACTGGAACCGCCGGTTCAAGCACAACCGCGACAAGATCAAGACCGGCGACATCTACGAGCTGGCCGAGGTCGTGCGCAACCTGGCGATCCGTGAGCACGACAAGGGCCTCTCGACCGGCGAGAAGCAGATGTTCACCCGTGCCAAGAAGATCCTCGCCTCGGAGCTGATGTACGCGCTGGAGAAGAGCGAGGACGAGGCCGAGGAATACCTCGACGACTTGCTCAAGACGTCGGCCGAGCGCCTGGCCGCCGCCGCGAAGGTGTAGGACATCATCTGATGTCAGCGGTCGCGCTCGTCGTGGCCGCCGGACGTGGCGAGCGCCTTGGGTCCTCCGGTCCCAAGGCGTTCGTCATGTGTGGGGGCCGTTCCATGCTGGAGTGGTCCATCGACGCGCTGAAGGCGGTGCCGGAGATCGGGCACATCGTCGTCGCGACGCCCCCGGGCATCGAGGCGCCCGCCGGCACCTCCGGCGTCTTCGGCGGCGACGAGCGCTCGCACTCCGTGCGCGCGGCGCTGCACCACACGCTCGCCGGCGACCCCGTCCTCGTTCACGACGCGGCCCGGCCGCTGGTGACCCCGGAGATCATCCGGGCCGTGCTCGCCGGCCTCGACGCCGAGGCCGACGCGGCGATCGCCGCGGCTCGCGTGACCGACACGATCAAGGCCCAGGGCGACGACGCTTCACCCACCGTCGCCCGCACGCTGGACCGCAGCGGGCTGTGGGCGATCCAGACCCCGCAGGTCTTCCGTCGCGACGTCCTGGAGCGCGCGCTGGCCCAGCCCCACGAGATCCTCGCCGCCGCCACCGACGACGCCTCGCTGGTCGAGACCATGGGCGGCACCGTCCGCCTCGTAGAGTCCCCGCGCGAGAACCTCAAAGTCACGACCCCCGACGACCTGCGCCTGGCCGACCTGCTGCTGCGCAACCGTCCCTGAACAGACCCCTTCCCCATCACCTTGCTGACCGACTACCACGTCCACCTCCGCCCCGACGCCGAGAACACCACCGCCGCCGAGTACTTCACTGAGGCCAACGCCGAGCGCTATCGCGAGACGGCCACCGAGCGCGGCATCGCCGAGCTCGGGGTCGCCGAGCACGTCTACCGCTTCACCGCCGCGCTCGACGTCTGGCAGCACCCGCTGTGGGTGGAGAACGCCCGCGACGACATCGACCGCTACTGCGAGTTCGTCCGCGGCTCCACCGACCTCAAGCTCGGCATCGAGGCCGACTTCATCCCGGGCCGCGAGGAGCAGATGCGCGCGCTGCTGGAGCGCCAGGACTGGGACTACATCGTCGGCTCGATCCACTTCCTGGCCGATGGCGCGCTGGACTACGATCGCTTCGACGTGTGGAACTCCGCGCGCAGCGCCGATCACGTGTGGAAGACCTACTTTCAGTGGCTGGGCGAGCTGGCGGCCAGCGGGATGTTCGACATCCTGGCCCACCCTGATCTCGTCAAGCACTGGGGCAAGGAGCGTCCCTGGCCCGAGAAGGACCTGCGCTTCTACTACGACCTGGCGATGGAGCAGATCGCCGAGTCGGGCATCGCGATCGAGCTGTCGACCGCGGGGCTGCGCAAGCCGGTCGGCGAGATCTACCCCGACCGTGCCTTCCTGGAGATGGTCGTCGACGCGGGCAACCCCATTGCCTTGTCCAGCGACGCGCACACGCCCGAGCAGCTGGGCTTCGAGTACGACCAGGCGCTGGAGCTGCTCAGCGACGTCGGCGTGACCGAGATCGCGGTCTTCGAGCATCGCAACGTGACGCTGGCGCCGATCGGGGCGACATGAGCACCGTCCGCACCGGCATCGGCTGGGACTCGCACAAGCTCGTCTCCGACCGCAAGCTGATCCTCGGCGGGGTGGAGCTCGAGCACAGCCGCGGCCTGCTCGGCCACTCCGATGCCGACGTGCTGACCCACGCGATCATCGACGCGCTGCTGGGTGCCGCCGGCTTGGACGACATCGGGGCGCACTTCCCCGACACCGACGCGGCATTCAAGGACGCCGACTCGCTCGTGCTGCTAGCCGACGTCGTCGAGCGGGTCGCCGGCGCGGGGTTCCGAATCGACCACGTCGACACGACGGTGATCATGGAGCGCCCGAAGCTCTCGCCCCACCGCGGTGCGATCCGCGCCACGCTGGCCGCGGCGCTCGGTCTCGACGGCGCCCAGGTCAACGTGAAGGCGTCGACCGGCGAGGGCCTCGGCTTTGTGGGTCGGGGCGAGGGGGTCGCGGCGCTCGCCGTGGCCACGCTGAGCTCGCCGAACTAGGCCGCCCGCCCGGGCTCCTACCCTCCACGGGCAATGCACGGCGAATTGGTGGTCCTCGCGGTCCTCGTCGGGGCCGGCGCCTTCCTCCTGCTCGCCGAGCGGACGCAGATCCCGTACCCGATCCCGCTGACGGTCGGCGGGACCGCGCTGGCCTTCGTCCCGGGCGTCGACGAGTTCGTCCTGGACCCCGACATCATCCTCGTCGCGTTCCTGCCGCCGCTGCTCTACGGCGCCGCGTTCTTCACCTCGATCCAGGATCTGCGCGCCAACTACAAGCCGATCGGGCTGCTCGCGGTCGGGCTGGTCACCGCGACGACGGTCACGGTCGCCGTCGTCGCTCAGGCGGTCGTCGGTCTGCCGTGGGCCGCGGCGTTCGTGCTCGGCGCGGTCGTCTCGCCGACCGATCCGGTCGCCGCCGCCGAGATCGCGGTCCGCTCGCACGCGCCGCGCCGGCTGGTGACGATCGTCGAGGGCGAGTCGCTGATCAACGACTCGACCGGGCTGATCGCCTACAAGTTCGCGGTTGCCGCCGTGCTCTCGGGCACGTTCTCGCTCTCGTCGGCGCTCGGCGAGTTCGTCCTCAGCGCGGGCGCGGGCGTCGCGCTAGGCCTCGCGATCGGCTGGGCGGTCGCCGTGCTGCGCAAGCGCCTCGACGACGCTCCGACCGAGACGACCATCTCGCTGCTGACGCCGTACTTGGCCTACCTCCCCGCCGAGGCGCTGGGGATCTCGGCGGTGCTGGCCGCCGTGAGCGCCGGCCTGTACCTCGGCTGGCGCTCGCCCGAGCTGGTGACGCCCTCGACGCGGATCCAGATCGTGGGCTTCTGGGAGATCCTGACCTTCGCGCTGAACGCGGTGCTCTTCGTGCTCATCGGCTTGCAACTGCGCACGGTGATCGAGGGTCTGGGCGAGTACTCGACGGGTGAGCTGGCCGGCTACGCGGCGGCGATCGCCGCGACCGTGATCGTCACGCGGATGGCGTTCTTGTTCCCCTTCAACTTCCTTTCGCGGCTGCTCGTCAAGAAGCTGCCGCGGCGCACAGGGGAGCCGCCGCCGGACTTCCGGCTGACCGCGCTGCTGGGCTGGTCGGGCATGCGCGGGTCCGTGTCGCTGGCTGTTGCGCTGGCGATCCCGCTGCAGACCGACGCCGGCGAGCCGTTCCCCGGTCGCGACCTCATCATCTTCCTGGCCTATGCGGTGATCCTCGTCACCGTGATCGGCCAAGGGCTGACGCTCGGCAAGCTGATCGACCTGGCCGGCGTCTACGACGACGAGGAGACCGTCGCCGAGCAGGAGGCGCGTGCGCGGATCGCGGCGTCGGAGGCGGCGATCGCTCGCATCGGCGAGCTCGAGCACCTCGAGTGGGTGCGCGACGCCTCAGCGCAGCGCATGCGCCAGGCCTACGAGTACCGCATCCGCCGCTTCGCGTCGCGCCTGGACGAGGACGACGACGGTGACATCGAGGAGGGCTCGCAGGCCTACCAGCGGCTGCGACGCAAGGTGCTGGAGGCCGAGCGGGCGGAGATCATCCGGCAGCGCAACCGCGGCGACATCACCGACGAGATCATGCGGCGTATCGAGCGCGACATCGACCTCGAGGACGCGCGCCTCGAGATCTGACCCGCGTTGCTAGGAGGCGGTGCCCAGCTCGGCGCGGAGCTCCTCGACGATCGCCTTCTGCCG
>JBEVLC010000292.1:0-3515 GCA_040509415.1 Baekduia sp.
ATCCGCGTGATCACGCGGATTTGTGATCGAACCTCACGACACCCGCGCCCAGGCCTGCACCAGCGTCAGCGTTGTCCCGCGGCGACCGTCTGCGTCGAGCTCCTTGGCGCTCTCCTCGCGCAGGCCAGCGAGCCCTTCCTTGCCCAGGATGTCGGCGAGGCGGTCGCTCAAGGAGTCCGCGAGCCGCAGGGGCATCCGCATGTCTGGGTGGCCGGCCTCGAGGCCGAGGACATGGGTACGCACCCGCGGATCGAGCCCCGCCTCACGGAGCAACCCGGGCAGCCGGCGTCCCGCGTCGAGGTTGCCGCCGGCGGCAGTCAACGCCTGGGCGATCCGGCCGATGAGGTGCTGGGTCACCGGCGCGTAGGGCTCGTACAGCCAGCTGCGCGTGTCCGGCTCCTCGAGGATCAGGATGCCGCCGGGAGCGACGAGCCGGCGGTAGACCTCGAGCTGCTCGGCGGCGCGGCCGAGGGTGGCGAGCTGGAAGCGGGCGTGGACGACGTCGAAGCGGGCGGGCGGCAGCGCGGCATGGAAGACGTCGTCGATCGTCAGCCGGCTGGCGTCGAGGACGCGGGCGTCCTGCGGGAGATCGAGGTCATCGAGCAGCGCGCGCGTCGCGCGCTCCCCGGCACGTGCCTGCAACGTGGAACGAAGGTGCTCGATGCCCGGGGTGGAGAGAAGGGCGGGGGCGGGGAGGGGCATGGCACCAGGGTGGCGCCCCACCAGAGCTACCGATAGCCGGCTATCCGTACCCGCACCGGGTGGAGAGCCGGCCGCTCAGCCGGGCTTGATCTCGAGTCCCTCGGCGACCACCGGCCGGCCGTTGAGCGTGTAGCGGATGTCAACGGAGTCGTTCTGCCGGTAGGTGCCGACACCCCACGCGCCTAGGAACCAACGCCAACCGCTCACTTTGTCCTTGCGTAACTCGCGCTCGAACACGAGGTCGCGCCCCTCGACCACGTAGTCGGTGCCCTCCTGCTGCGGCACGCCCGAGATGAAGACATCGAACGGCGCGTGGATCTGCGACGGGAGATGCACAACCGAGCGGGGCACGAGACCGACATCATCGCGGATCGGACGGACTCGACTACGGACGCCACTGACCGCCTCGGGCCTCCCACCTGCTGTAGTGATGCCATGGCAGACGAGCACCGGCCGGGCATCCTTGGCGAAGGGCTGCGGGCACAGCAGGCGGGGGACCATGCTGAGGCCGAGCGGCTGCTGCGCCAGGCGGTGGCCGAGGGTGAGCCGGATGCCGGCTACTACCTCGGTGAGCTGCTGATCGAGCTGGACCGCGCCGGCGAGGCGATCGACGTGCTGCGGCGTGCTGTCGACGATGGCGATCTCGACGCGCTGATCCCGCTCGGCAACGCGCTGTGGGACCAGGGCGACGTGGCCGGCGCCGAGGCCAACTACCGTGAGGCCGCCGATCGCGGGGAGCTGGCGGCTGGGCACAACCTCGGCCTGCTGTTGTATGACGTGGGTCGCCTGGAGGAGGCGATCGCGCTCTGGCGCACGACGGTCGCGATCGGCGAGACCGAGCATCGCCTGCTCGGCAACGCACTGGCCGACAGCGGCGACGTCGAGGAGGCCGAGGCGCTCTTTCGCCAAGGCGCCGAGGGCGGCGACGTCGAGGCGCTCGTCGACCTCGGGGCCCTGCTGCAGGACGAGAGCCGCCTCGAGGAGGCCGAGACCGTCCTGCGCGAGGCGATTGTCGCCGGTGGCGTCGAGGCCTATGCCTTCCTTGCCTCGGTGCTGCGGCTCGAGGAGCGCGTCGAGGAGGCTGAGGCGATCCTGCGCGAGGGCGCCGACCGCCAGGTCGCGACCGCCGAGACGCAGCTTGCCAACCACCTCAGCGACATCGACCCCGGGTCCTTCGAGGCCGAGTCCCTCTACCGCCGTGCCGCCGAGCATGGCGACGACGAGGCCTATAACAACCTTGGCGTCCTGCTCTGGGACCAGGGCCGTGTCGACGCCGCGGAGGAGGCCTTTCGCGCCGGCGCGGCGCTGGGCGACGACCTGGCGGTGGCGAACCTCGCCGGGCTGCTGGAGGAGCGTCGCGGGTGAGCGATGGGGTGGCCGTCGGCCGCGCGTCGTAGCCTGCAGCGCCGTGCCACCTGAGGCCGCTCCGCCGTTCGACTACTCCGTCCGCCGCTCGGATCGCGCGCGACGCGTGCGGGTGCGGGTGGACCCGCGCGACGGGTCGGTTGAGGTCGTCCTGCCGCGTCGGGCCGCGGCGCGGGAAGCGGCGAACGCGGTGGTCGAGCTGCGCGGCTGGATCGCGCGGCGTCAGGCCGAGGTCGCGCGGGCCCAGGCGCGGGTCGCCGCCCGCTCGGGCATCGTGCCGTACCTGGGCGTCGATCTCGTGCTGATGCCGGAGGCCGGACGCACCCGCGTGCACCGGCGCGACGATGTCCTGCTCGTGCCCGAGGATGCGGGCGTGGCGGGAGCGGCGATCGAGCGCTGGTACCGGCGCCAGGCGCGGGCGGAGATCGCGCCGCGGCTGGATGCGGCCGCCGCGGCGGTGGGCAAGTCCTACACCAAGCTGACGATCCGCGACCAGCGCACGCGCTGGGGATCGTGCTCCTCGTCGGGAGCGATGTCGTTCAACTGGCGGCTGCTGCTCGCACCCGAGGTGGTGCTGGAGTACGTCGTCCGTCACGAGGCCGCGCACCTCGCGGTGATGGATCACTCGCCGCGCTTCTGGTCGCTGATGGGGCGGTTGATGCCCGGCTACGAGGTCCCGCGGCGCTGGCTGCGCGACCAAGGCGCGACGCTGGTCCTGTGAAGCTCGCGGTCGTCGGGCACGTCGAGTGGGTCGACTTCGTCGCGGTCGACCGGCTGCCGGCTCCTGGCGAGATCGTGGCGGCCCGGGATGCCTGGGAGGCGCCGGCCGGCGGCGGCGCGATGGCGGCGACCGCGCTGCGCGCGCTCACCGGCGCGGCGTCGTTCTTCTGCGCGGTGGGTCGCGACTGGCGTGGCTTCGCAACGCTGGAGGCGCTGCGCGGCACCGGCCTGGAGGTCCTCGCGGGCATGCGCGGCGATCGTGATCAGCGACGGACGCTGACCTACCTGACCGCCGACGGAGAGCGGACGATCACGCTGCTTGGTCCGCCGCTCGCGCCGTGCGGTGACGATGACCTGCCGTGGAGCGCGTTGGAGGATTGCGACGGCGTCTTGTTCTTTGCCGGCGACGCCGCGGCCGCGCGTGCCTGTCGGGCGGCTAAGGTGATGGTGTCGACCGGCCGCGCGCGAGCGGCGCTGGTCGAGGCGGGCGTGCAGGTCGATGCGCTGGTCGGCAGCGTCGACGACGCCGACGAGGCGGTCGACGAGGAGCTGTTGCTGGCCGCGCGTCCGACGTGGGTCGTCGCGACCGAGAGCGAGCGTGGCGGCGCCTGGTGGGCCCCGGGCGGGGAGGGCATTGCCGGCCGCTGGGCCGCGACGCCGCTGCCGGGTGCGCCGGTCGACGCGTTCGGCTGCGGTGACGCCTTCGCCGCGGCCCTCATGGCCGGCCT
>JBEVLC010000293.1:0-12822 GCA_040509415.1 Baekduia sp.
AAACGACGAATAGTTCGTCATTTCGCGCCCCGGATCCCCGGCGAGCGCCGTTTCGGCACCGAACCTCCCGCCCCGGCGTGCGCGGACGACGATCCAACGCACCGAGCCTCATCTCCGCTCGCTCCCTCGGTGCCGACAGACCACGCAGCGCGCCACCAAGACGCAGCGCACTGGGTGCCACCAGCGCTCGCTCCACCCAACCGCCCCAGCCACTACCGTCCCGCCCGCCGATGGCCTCGCGTCCACCACTCCCACCCGGTCCCTACCTCGTCGTCGGCCTCGCTCGCTCCGGCCAGGCCGCCGTGGCGCTGCTGCACGCCCGCGGCGAGACGGTCATCGCCGTTGACGCCGGGCCTGCCCAAAACGCGCGCGCTGGCCTCCCACAAGGCATCGAGCTTCACACGAGCACCGACGGCCTCGCGCTCCTGGAGCGCATCCGCGCCGTCGTCAAATCCCCCGGCGTCCCCGCCACCGCGCCCGTCATCGCCGCCGCTCGCCAGCGCGGCATCCCCGTGCTCGGCGAGCTGGAGCTCGCCTGGCGCTGCGTCCCGAACGAGGTCATCGCGGTCACCGGCACCAACGGCAAGACGACGACGGTCGAGCTGCTCGGTCACCTGCACCGGGAAGCCGGCGTCCCGGTCGAGGTCGTCGGCAACGTCGGCACGGCGTACTCGTCGCTCGCGCTTGGGCTTCCCAACCTCGAAGCCGTCGTCGTCTGCGAAGCCTCGTCCTTCCAGCTCGAGGACACCATCGCCTTCGCCCCTGAGGCCGCCGTTCTGCTCAACCTCGACAGCGACCATCTCGACCGTCACGGCTCCTTGGCCGCCTACCACCAGGCCAAGTTGAACGTCTTCGCCAACCAGGGCAACGACGACGTCGCGGTCGCCCCGCGCGATCTCGGCATCCCCGACCTCGGTGGCTGCGCGCGTCGCGTCTGCTTCGGCGACTCGCCTGAGGACGAGCTGTCGCTGCGCGCCGGCACGCTGTGGTGGGATCAGACGCCGCTGCTGCGCACCGACGAGCTCGCGCTGCGCGGTCCCCACAACGTGCGCAACGCGATGGCCGCGGCGGCGGTCGCGCTGGCGCGCGGCCTGTCGATCGACGCCGTCCGAAGTGGTCTCAAGAGCTTCGCCGGGGTGCCACATCGCCTTGAGGAGGTTGCCGTCCGCGACGGCGTCACCTACGACAACGACTCCAAGGCCACCAACGTGGCCGCGGCGCTCGTCGCCCTCGCGTCCTTTGAAGTGCCCGTCCACGCGATCATGGGCGGCCAAGGCAAGGCGGAGGACTACTCGCCGCTGCACGATGCGGTCGCCCGTCACTGCGCTGGCGTCTACCTGATCGGCGCCGAGGCGCCCTCGCTGCGCGCGGTCCTCGACGGAGCGGCGCCGCTGCACGACTGCGAGACCCTGGATCGCGCGGTCGCCGCCGCGCGCGCCGCCGCCAAGCCCGGCGAGGTCGTCCTGCTGTCGCCCGCCTGCGCTTCGTACGACCAGTTCGACAACTTCGAAGCTCGCGGGGAGGCTTTTCGCCAGCTGGCGCGAATGTAGGGCCTGATGGCCCGCCGCCGCCATCCCCACCCGATCGAGCACAGCATCTTGATCACCGCCACCCTCTGCCTCCTGGCAGCCGGGGCGGTGATGGTGTTCTCTGCTTCGTCCGCACGCACGCTGCTCTCCGGGCAGGGTGACGGCACGTCGTTCATGGTCAAGTACGTGGCCTACGGCGCCGTCGGCTTCGTGTTGATGCAGATCATCGCGCGTCGGGGACTCGATCTCGTCCTCAAGGCGACCGTCCCGCTGCTGGCGGGCGCCTTCGTCGCGTTGCTGCTCGTCAAGGTCCCGGGCATCGGCGTGTCGGTCAACGGCGCGCGCCGCTGGCTCGGTGCGGGGCCGCTGGTCTTCCAGCCCTCAGAGGTGATGAAGCTCGCGCTCGTGCTCTACGCGGCCAAGCTGCTGGCCGAGCGCCCCGCGCTGCTGCGGCGCCCGCAGAACCTCGGGCCGCTGGCGCTCGTGGCGGGCGGCGCCGTGCTGCTGATCGCCTCTCAGCCCGACCTCGGCACCGCGCTGGTCATCTCCTTCACCATGGCCGCGATGCTCGTCGCGGCAGGCATGCCGATCCGCTGGCTCGGCGTCGCGAGCGGGGGCGGCGCGATGCTCATCTTGATGTACGCCATGACCGCGCCCTATCGGCGCGACCGGTTGATGACGTTCCTGGACCCGTGGGCTCACGCGAGCGACGAGGGCTTCCAGTCGGTTCAGGGGCAGATCGCGATCGGCTCCGGCGGCCTGTTCGGCCGCGGCCTCGGCGAATCGCAGCAGAAGAACCTGTTCTTGCCCGAGGCGCACACGGACTTCATCCTGGCCATCGTCGGCGAGGAGCTGGGCGTCGTCGGGATCTGCGGGATCCTCTTCCTGTACGGGTTGGTCGCCTACGCGGGGTTGCGCGTTGCCAAGAACGCCCGAGGCACCTACGCCAAGCTGCTGGCGGCCGGCATCACGTCGCTGTTCCTCAGCCAGGCGATGTTGAACGTCTTCACCGTCTTGGGCCTCGCGCCCCTGACCGGCGTGCCGTTGCCCTTCATCTCCTACGGGTCGACCAACCTCATCGTGTTGCTCGTCGGGATGGGCATCCTGCTCAACGTCGCTAGCGGCGGGAACGTCAAGCTGCGTGCTGTCCCCGATGTGGCAGGGTCCCGGAGGAATGCCACCAACGATCCTGATCGCGGCCGGCGGGACAGCCGGGCACGTGGTTCCAGCGCTGGCAGTCGCCGACGCGCTGCGGGCTGAGGCCGGCGCGCGCGTAGTCTTCGTCGGCGGCGAGCGGGCCGAGAAGACGCTGGTGCCTGAGGCGGGCTACGAGCTGCGGCCGATCGCGGTGGAAGGGCTGTCGCGGACCAATCCGCTGAAGGCCGCGCGCGGCGCGCTGCGCGCCGCCGCGGCACTGCGCACCGCGCAGAAGATCCTCCGCGACGTGCGCCCCGATGCTGTGATGGGCGGTGGCGGCTACGTCGCCGGGCCGGTCGGCGCGGCGGCCGCGGCGGGTCGGATCCCGCTCGTGCTGACGGAGGCCGACAGCCATCTCGGGCTCACCAACCGGTTGCTCGCGCGATTCGCGCACCGGGTCTGCCTGGCCTTCCCGCTGGTGGGGCGCGAGGGGGAGAAGTACCGCGTGACCGGCCGCCCAGTACCGCTCGCGGTGACCGATCGCGACGGCGCCCGCGCCCGCTTCGGCCTGGGCGCGACCGACACCTGCGTGCTGGTCTTCGGCGGCTCGCTGGGCGCGCGGTCGATCAACGAAGCGGCGATCGACGCCTTCCGTCACGCACCGTTCCGGGTCCTGCATGCCTGTGGCACGCGCGACTACGAAGCGCTGCGCGAGCGCTTGGGCTCGCCGGGCGGGCACGCAATCTATGACTTGCGCGAGTACATCACCCCCTTCGGCGACGCGCTCGCCGCGGCGGATTTGACGGTCGCGCGTGCGGGCGGCTCGATCTTCGAGATCGCCGCCCACGGCTTGCCGGCGATCCTGGTGCCCTATCCGCACGCGGCGGCCGACCACCAGACCGCCAACGCGCGCTGGATGGTCGATGCGGGCGCGGCGGTGGTCGTGCCTGACGGGGAGCTGACGGCCCAGCGTCTCGGCGACGAGGTCGCCGCGCTGCTCAACGACCCGGCACGGCTCGCGGCGATGGCCGAGGCCTCACGCGCCCTCGCGCGACCGGACGCGGCGCGCGACATCGCGCACGAGGTGCTCGCCGCCGCGGGGTCGCGGCCGTGACCGAGGGTCCGTGGGCCGGTCGGAAGATCCACCTCGTCGGCATCGGCGGGGCGGGGATGAGCGGGTGGGCGCGCGTGGCGGTGCAGCTTGGCGCGACCGTCAGCGGCTCGGACCGCGCGGGGTCGCCGGCCCTGGAGAAGCTGCGCGCGCTCGGCGTTGCCGTGCACGTGGGCCACGATGCGGCCAACGTCCCCGAGGGCGCCGACGTCTTCGTCTCGACCGCGATCCCGGCCGACAACCCGGAGCGGGTCGCGCGCGCGCTGCCGCGGGCCGAGCTGCTCCGTGAGCTGACGGCCTTGAAGCAGGTCATCGCGATCGCGGGCGCCCACGGCAAGACCACGACGACGTCGATGGTCGCCCATGCGCTGCTCGGCGCCGGGGCACAGCCGGGGTACCTGATCGGCGGCGGGCTGCGGACGACCGGGGAGAACGCTGATTGGGGCGCGGGCGACTGGTTGGTGGTCGAGGCCGATGAGTCCGACAAGTCGATGCTGGCGCTCGACGCCGACGTCGCCGTTGTGCTGAACATCGAGCTTGATCACCACGCGACGTATGGGTCGCTGGCGGAGCTCAACGAGGCCTTCGACGCATTCCGCGCGGCCGCGCCGGCGCGGGTGGTCGCGGCGGAGCTCGCCCACGAGGGCGACACCGTCTTCGCTGTCGAGGATCTCGTCCTGGAGCCGGGCGGCTCGCGCTTCACGTGGCGCGGCCAACAGGTCGTGCTGCAGGTCCCCGGCTCCCACAACGCGTTCAACGCCGCGGCGGCGCTGGAGGCGATCCGCGTGGCGGGCGCCGCCGACCCGGCCGCGGCGGTGGCCGCGCTGGCGAGCTTCGCGGGGGCGGGCCGGCGGTTCGAGCGGCTGGGGGAGACCGCGTCCGGCGCGCTCGTCGTCGACGACTACGCCCACCATCCGACCGAGGTCGCGGCGACGATCGCGGCCGCACGTTCGCTGGAGCCCCGTCGGCTCATCGCGATCTTCCAGCCGCACCTGTTCAGCCGGACCCAAGAGCTCCACCGCGAGTTCGGCGCAGCGCTCGCAGGCGCCGACGCCGCCGTCGCGCTGGACGTCTACCCGGCACGCGAGCGCGCCGAGGACTTCCCGGGCGTGTCGGGCAGGTTGATCGCCGAGGCCGCCGCCGATACCGCCGGCGGGCGCACGGTGTATTGGCTCCCGACCTTCGCCGAGGCCCTGGCCGTCCTCGGGCCCCGGCTGCGCGACGGCGACCTCGTCCTCGTCATGGGCGCCGGCGACATCGACGCCCTGGGACGCGCGCTCGTCGGGTGAGACGCGGATCTGCCGACAACGCTTGCAGGTAACCCAACCGCGGCGGCGAACCACCACCCGGATGCACCGCGCCGCCGCCATGCCGCGGGTCCGCAGCGTTCCGCGCTTGCCGCGAGCCGCTGTCTGGGCCCTTGCCCTGATCGTCCTGCTGATCGCGGGATTCGTGTGGCTTCGCGACTCCCAGCTGGTCGCGGTCAAGCACGTCACGATCACCGGGTTGTCGGGGCCCGAAGCGGGCCGCGTCACCGCGCAGCTCGAGAGCGCCGCGCGCGACATGACCACGCTGCATGTGCGGACCGACCAACTGCGCTCGGTCGTCGAGCCGTATCCGGTTGTCAAGGACCTCCGGGTCTCGGCCGACTTCCCGCACGATCTGAAGATCACGATCATCGAGAACACCCCGGTGGCGGTCGTCGTGGCCGGCGGCGAGAAGACGCCCGTCGCGGGTGACGGACGGCTCTTGCGTGGCGCGGAAGAGCGCCAACTTCCGACCGTCCCGGTGAGCGTCGTCCCCGGCGGCGATCACCTCGTCGACCCGGTCGCGCGCCAAGCCGTCGCCGCGCTCGCCGCGGCGCCGCCGGCGCTTCGCGAGCGCGTCCTGCGCGCGTCCTCCACCAGACACGGCGGGCTCACGCTCGTCCTGCAAGATGGTCCGGACCTCCGTTTCGGAGGCGCCGACCGGCTTGCCGCCAAGTGGGCCGCGGCCTCAGCGATCCTGGCCGACAGCGGCTCTGCCGGCGCCACCTACCTCGATCTTCGCTACCCCGAGCGGTCTGCCGCCGGGGGACTGGAAGACCCCACCCTGCAGCGCGATCCGGAGGCCGTCAACGCGGCCGAACCGGCTCAGACGCCTACGTCGGCGGTGCCGGCGACGGGCGCCACGCCATAGCCAACCTCAACCTCAGCTTGAGCCTACGGAACGCCGTAAGTCTCAAGGGCAACTACAGACTTCCGCAAACTGCAAGCAAGATTGCGCTCTAGACTTGGCGTTGACACCCAAGAATGCCGATGCGTACGGTGCATCGGTCGGGAGTGGCGCACAAGCGCCAGGAACTCTCGACGCTACCTAGAGGGTCGGACAGGAACTTCAAGCACATGGAAAGCGGCAGCTACCTCGCGGTCATCAAAGTCGTCGGCGTTGGCGGCGGTGGGACCAATGCGGTCAATCGCATGGTCGACGCCGGTCTGCGCGGCGTCGAGTTCGTGGCCGCGAACACCGACGCGCAGGCGCTCGCAATGTGCGACGCCGACATCAAGCTCAATATCGGCCACGAGCTCACCAAGGGGCTTGGGGCGGGTGCGAACCCCGACGTCGGCTTCGGCGCGGCGGCCGAGTCGCGCGACGACATCAAGGAGGCGCTGAAGGGCGCCGACATGGTCTTCGTCACGGCCGGCGAGGGTGGTGGCACCGGCACCGGTGCGGCCCCCGTCATCGCCGAGATCGCCAAGAACGAGATCGGCGCCCTCACCGTGGGCGTCGTCACCAAGCCGTTCGAGTTCGAGGGCACGCAGCGCATGCGCCAGGCCGAGGAGGGCGTCCAGCGCCTCCGCGACGTGGTCGACACGCTGATCGTGATCCCGAACGAGAAGCTGCTGGCGCTCGTCGAGCGGCGCACGACGATCCTCGAGGCGTTCCGGGAGGCCGACAACGTCCTCCGTCAGGGCGTCCAGGGCATCACGGATCTCATCACGATCCCGGGCCTCATCAACCTCGACTTCGCCGATGTGCGCACGATCATGGCCGACGCCGGATCCGCGCTCATGGGCATCGGCCAGTCCGGCGGCGAGACCCGCGCGGCAGACGCCGCCAAGGTCGCGATCAGCAGCCCGCTGCTGGAGCAGTCGGTCGAGGGTGCCACCGGCATCCTGCTCAACATCACGGGCGGGCCCGACATCGGGCTGTTCGAGATCAACGAGGCGGCCGAGATCGTCCAGGGTGCGGCCGACGCGAACGCCAACATCATCTTCGGCTCCGTCATCGACGAGTCGCTGGGTGACGAGGTCCGTGTCACGGTCATCGCCACGGGCTTCGACCACGGCCGTGCGCGGCCGCGTCAGGCCCGTGAGGAGACGCGCGACAGCGCACGCCGTCGTGATCGCTCACCGCGGGTCGAGCGCGAGTCGCTCGAGATCCGCGACGACGAGATCGACATCCCGCCGTTTTTGCGGTAGCCGTCTCGGCTGTCAGCAGCCAGACACGCCGGGGGTCGACAAGAGGTCCGACCACGACGGAGGACCAGGTACAGGGTCCTCCGTCGGACGCAAAATCCCAAGAACCGGGGATGGCGCGGGGCGCTACAACTGACGACAATATGTCCGGGACGTCCTCGTCCCGGCTTCGTCACCCCGCAAGGACGCACGCAATGCAAGACATGACAACGGATGAGCTCGCGGAGCTGCTGGCACAGCTCGAGTTGAGCACCGAGGACTCGCGCGACGAGCTCCTCACGGACTTCTTGGTCCGCCCGTACCCCACCAAGAGCACGCAGGACAACTAGGACGCAGCAGCGACCGCGGTACCGCGGCGCGCGGCGTCCAGCGACTCGAGCGTGCGGGTGACCGACTCGGGCAGCGTGCGGCCGGGGAGGCCGACGCCGGCGAAGACCTCGTCGACCAGGGAGCTGAGCGTGGCCGACTCACGGCGCCGGGCGCGCGCCGAGGCGGCGACGAGCACGGGGCAGTCGTCACAGCGCGGGCATGAGCGGCAGCAGCGCGTCGAGGGCATCAGCGCGCCAAGCGTAGCAAGCTTCGTAGGGCGCCCTAAGACTTCGTAGGCGCTCCTAACTCGGGAGCCCTAACGTCAAAATAGACCCACCTAACACTCTGGAGTGGCGGGTTTTGGCGTTGTACTGTGCGAATCCATGCCTTCCGAGCGCTTTGTTGATGCCCTTAACTCCCAGGTCTCCCGCGAGTTCGCGGCAGCCCACCAGTACACCGCCATTGGCGCCTACTACGCGGGGGAGACCTACCCGCAGCTCGCCGCGTTCTTCTACAAGCAGGCTGAGGAAGAGCGGGAGCACGCGCTGAAGATGGTCAACTACCTGTTGGACACCAACTCGCCCGTGAACTTCACCGGGGTCGATGCGCCGCGTACCAACTTCGAGGACCACGTCGCCCCGATCCGGCTCGCCCTGGATCAGGAGAAGTCGGTCACCGTGTCGATCAGCGAGCTCTTCGAGGTCGCCCGCGAGACCAAGGACTACCGCAGCGAGCAGTTCCTCGACTGGTTCTTGGAGGAGCAGACCGAGGAGGAGTCCTCGATGTCGGACCTGCTCGCGGTCGCCGAGCGCACCGCCAGCGTCCCGATGCTGCTGGAGGAGTACCTCGCCCGCGAGACGCCGGGCGACCACAAGGACTGAGGGTGGGCGGGGCGGCGTCCGCGCGGCGCGCTGCTAGCCTCGCCGCGTGGCCGCCGCTTCCGCCGATACCGCCCTCAAGCGCACCCCGCTCTACGACAAGCACGTCGCCGCCGGGGCCAAGCTCGTGCCGTTCGCGGGCTGGGAGATGCCCGTCCAATACGGCGGCGGCGTCAAGGCCGAGCACCTCGCCACCCGCGCGACTGCCGGCGTCTTCGACGTCTCCCACATGGGCGAGATCGCGACCTCCGGCCCGCAGGCCGAGGCATTCCTGCAGCACCTCCTCAGCAACGACGTCACCAAGCTCCAGACCGGCGGCGCGCAGTACTCGGTCCTCTGCCGCGAGGACGGCGGCGTCCTCGATGACCTCTTCACCTACCGGCTGGGCGCCGAGTCCTTCCTGACGGTCACCAACGCGTCCAACCACGACAAGGATCTCGCCTGGTTCCTCAAGCAGGCCACGGGCTTCGATGTGACGGTGACTGATGTCCACGACCAGTACGCGATGCTCGCCGTGCAGGGTCCGCAGGCGCGCGAGATCGTCCAAGCGCTGGCCGACGGCCCGCTGCCCGACCGCTTCACCTGCCGCCACCGTCTGCTGCGCGGCCAGCGGGTCCTGGTCTGTGGGACCGGCTACACCGGTGAGGACGGCGTCGAGCTGCTGATCGACCCCGCCGACGCGCCGATGATCTGGGACGAGGTCGTCAAGCGCGGTGCCGTGCCAGTTGGCCTGGCCGCGCGCGACACGCTCCGCCTCGAGGTCAACTACCACCTCTACGGCAACGACCTGATGGAGGAGCGCGGCCCGATCGAGGCCGGTCTCGGCTGGGCGTGCAAGGAGGCGACGGGCTTCATCGGCTCCGAGGCCGTGGCCGCGGTTCGCGCCGCCGGACCTTCCGAGCAGCTCATCGCCTTCACGATGGCCTCCGGCATCGCCCGCCAGGGCAACGCGGTTGTCGGTGGCGGTGAGGTGACGTCGGGCACGATGTCGCCCTCGCTGGAGATCGGGATCGGCATGGCCTACGTACCTGCGGCGATGGCTGCCGAAGGCACCGAGATCCAGATCGACGTCCGCGGCAAGCAGCGCGCCGCGACCGTCGCGAAGAAGCCCCTCTACAAGAAGTAGGCTGCCGCGCCATGGCTGACGCGAGCTATCCCACCGAACTGCTCTACCACCCCGAGCACGACTGGGCCAGGATCGACGATGGCACCGCCGTCTTCGGGATCACCTGGTTCGCCCAGGACGCCCTGGGCGAGGTCGTCTTCTTCGATCCGCCCGAGGTCGGCTCGACGGTGACCGCCGGCGAGTCCTACGCCGAGGTCGAGTCCGTCAAGGCGGTCTCCGATGTCGTCGCGCCGCTGAGCGGCGAGATCATCGAGGTCAACCTCGGTCTCGGCGACACGCCCGAGAACATCAACAACGACCCCTACGGCAACGGCTGGATGGTCAAGGTCAAGCTCTCTGACTCCTCGGAGACCGATGGCCTCCTCGACGCCGGCGCCTACGAGGCGACGCTCTCCTAATCCCCGAAGGACGCTCTTGACGCAGTACACCGCCGTCACCGATGCCGACCTCGCAGAGATGCTGTCTGCGATCGGCGTCAGCTCCGTCCAGGAGCTGTTTGACCGTCAGATCCCCGCCGACGTGCGGCTCGGGCGGGCGCTGGACCTGCCTGCCGGGCTGCCCGAGCAGGAGGTTTATGGCCACCTGCGCGAGCTCGCGCGCAAGAACGTCAGCGCCGAGGACGAGATCACGTTCCTGGGCGCCGGGATGTACGACCATTACGTCCCGGCGGTCATCGACATGCTGTTGGGTCGATCCGAGTTCCTGACGCCCTACACGCCGTACCAGCCTGAGGTCTCCCAGGGGAACCTGCAGGCGATGTTCGAGTACCAGACGGCGATCAGCGAGCTGACCGGCCTGCCGGTGTCCAACGCGTCGGTCTACGAGGGGCCGAGCGCCGTGGCGTCCGCCGGGTACTTGGCGCGGCTGGCCAACGGCAAGCCGAAGTTCATCGTGTCGCGCGGGCTGCACCCGCACTCGCGCGAGACGCTGGCGACCTACGCGCACGGTTTCGGGGCCGAGATCGTCGAGGTGCCGCTCAAGGACGGCGTGACCGATGCCGCCGCGTGGGCCGAGGCGATCGACGGCGAGACCGGTGCGGTCTTCTTCCAGCAGCCGAACTTCCTGGGCGCGGTCGAGGATGCGGCGGCGCTGGCGGCCGCGGCCAAGGACTCTCCGGCCGTGGTCATCGGCCAGTACGACCCGATCCCGCTGGGGATCATCAAGCCGCCCGGCGAGTGTGGGGTGGACGTCTGCGTCGGCGAGGGCCAGACGCTCGGCAACCGCCTCGATTTCGGCGGTCCGTCGTTCGGCTTCTTCGCCGCGACCGAGGCCTATCTGCGGCGGATGCCGGGCCGGATCGCGGGGGAGACCGTCGACGCCGACGGCCGCCGTGGCTTTGTCTTGACGCTGCAGACACGTGAGCAGCACATCCGCCGCGAGAAGGCGACGTCGAACATCTGCACCGCGCAGGCGCTCAACGCGCTGGCGGGCGTCGTGTACCTGACGTGGCTGGGCAAGCAGGGACTCGTCGATCTGGGCGAGCTGCTGCTGCAGCGCACGCACTACGCCCGAGAGCAGCTGGTGGCCTTGGACGGTGTGACCGCGCTGCACGACCAGCCGGTCGTCCGCGAGTTCGCGGTCTCGTGCAACGGCGCCGATGTCGGTGCGGTGATCCGCCGCTGCCAGGACGAGGGCGTCAACCCCGGCTACGCGCTGGGTCGCGACTACGACGAGTTCCCGGACGGGTTGTTGGTGGCGTTGACCGAGCAGCGCTCGAAGGCCGACATCGACCGGCTGGCCGAGGTGCTCGGCACTGCGGTTGCTGCGGAGCGCGCGACGGTGGGGGCGTCGGCATGACGACCTTCAACGACAACAAGCTCCACGGGGACCCGGGGATCGAGGCGCACGCATTGCACCATGAGATTCCGGTGACCAGCGATGGCGCCACGCCGATGCAGCGCGACCGCGCGACGACGATCTTCGAGAAGGGCGCCGCGGGGCGCCGGGCGTTCGTCGCGCCCGCGCTCGATGTCCCCGAGGTCGAGGCCACCAAGCTGCTGCCGCCGGCCTTGCGCCGTGATGCCGTCGCACGCCTGCCCGAGGTCTCCGAGCCCGAGCTGGTCCGCCACTACGTCAAGCTCTCGCGTCGCAACTTCGATCTCGACACGGGCTTCTACCCGCTCGGGTCGTGCACGATGAAGCACAACCCACGGCTGCACGAGCGGGTCGCTTCGCTGTCGGGCCACGCGCGGCTGCATCCGCTCCAGGCACCGGAGCGCTCGCAGGGCGCGCTGGAGTTGATGTACAACCTGGAGCGCGCGCTGGGCGAGGTCTCCGGGCTGCCGCACGTCTCGCTGCAGCCGAGCGCCGGGTCGCACGGTGAGCTGGCGGGCGTGCTCTTGACGCGCGCCTTCCACGAGGACCGCGGGCAGGTCCGGACCAAGGTCTTGACCCCCGACACCGCGCACGGGACCAACCCGGCCACGGTGACGATGGCGGGCATGACGGTCGTCAAGGTCGGCACCAACCCCGACGGTGGGGTGGACCTCGACGACCTCCGGGCCAAGGCCGACGACACGGTCGCCTGCCTGATGCTGACCAACCCCAACACGTTGGGCGTGTTTGACCCCAACATCACGGAGATCGCCAAGATCGTCCATGACGTCGGGGCGACGCTCTACTACGACGGGGCGAACCTCAACGCCATCATGGGCAAGGCGCGCCCGGGCGACATGGGCTTCGACATCGTGCACTTCAACCTGCACAAGTCGTTCACCCAGCCGCACGGCGGCGGCGGTCCGGGATCGGGCCCGATCGCGGTGTCCGAGCGGATGAAGCCCTATCTGATGAACCCGCGGATCGTGCGCGCTGATGACGGCTCCTTCGACCTCGACGACCATGGCTACGAGAAGTCGATCGGCCGCCTGCGTGGGTTCCAGGGCAACTACGGGTGCTTCGTGCGCTCCTACGCCTACATCTGCTCGCTCGGCGGCGAGGGCCTCAAGGACGCGTCGGAGACGGCGGTCCTCAACGCCAACTACCTGCTCGCGCGTCTGCGCAGGCTCGGCGTGGCCGACCAGCTGCCGCTCGCCTTCGGCGTGCTGTGTATGCACGAGTTCGTCCTCTCCGGGGCGCCGATGAAGCGCGATCTGCAGATCCGCACGCTCGACCTCGCCAAGCGTCTGCTCGACCACGGCTTCCATCCGCCGACGGTCTACTTCCCGCTCCTGGTCGACGAGGCGCTGCTCATCGAGCCGACCGAGACCGAGACGCGCGAGACGCTCGACGCCTTCGCCGACGTCCTGGCCGACATCCTGCGCGAGGCGCGCGAGGA